>JAQGON010000199.1 GCA_028293565.1 Verrucomicrobiota bacterium
AGTCCGAGTTCCTCGCGAACATGTCGCACGAGCTCCGGACGCCGCTCAACTCGATCCTCATCCTCGGCCAGCAGCTGGCCGACAACGGCGTCGGCAACCTCTCGCCGAAGCAGGTCGAGTTCGCGCGCAACATCTACTCCTCGGGCTCCGACCTGCTCAACCTGATCACGGACATCCTCGACCTTTCGAAGATCGAGTCCGGCACGGTGACGGTCGAGGCCGAGGAGCTGTCGTTCAACATGCTGAGCGATTCGGTCGAGCGGAATTTCCGCCACATCGCCGACAACAAGAACCTCCCGTTCAACGTGAACTTCGACCCGGGCATGCCGCGGGCGATCATCACCGACCCGAAGCGCCTGCAGCAGATCCTGAAGAACCTGCTTTCGAACGCGTTCAAGTTCACCGCGCAGGGGCACGTGTCGATCAACGTGAAGCTCGCCACCGCCGGGTGGACTCCGGGGCACCCGGTGCTCAGCCGCGCCTCGAAGGTCGTCTCGTTCTCGATCAGCGACTCGGGCATCGGCATCGCGCAGGAAAAGCAGAAGCTGATCTTCGAGGCGTTCCAGCAGGCCGACGCCGGCACGAGCCGCAAGTACGGCGGCACCGGCCTCGGGCTCGCCATCTCGCGCGAACTCGCCGCGCTGCTCGGCGGCGAGATCCGGCTGCTCAGCACGCCCGGCGAGGGCAGCACCTTCACGCTCTACCTGCCGCTCTTCTACACCGAGCAGAACGTCGCGCCGGCGCCCACGAGCATCGCGGCGCCCATCGCCCTCCCAGTCGCACGCGAGGAAATCGTGGTCGACGACCGCGAGCACATCGGACCCGACGACCAGGTGCTCCTCGTGGTCGACGACGACCCCTATTACGCCCGCATCCTTCTCGGCCTCGCCCGGGAGAAGGGCTTCAAGGGCATCGTCGCCACTCGCGGCGGCACGGCGCTGACGCTCGCGCGGCAATATCAGCCCACCGCGATCACGCTCGATATCTTCCTGCCCGACATGCTCGGCTGGACGGTGCTGAACAACCTCAAGCTCGACTCGTCGACGCGGCATATCCCCGTGCTGATCCTGTCGGTCGAGGAGGAGCGCCGCCACGGCCTCTCGCACGGTGCGTTCTCCTGCATGGTCAAGCCCGCCACGACCGAGGGCCTCGAGCAGTGCTTCGACCGGATCAAGAAGTTCGTGGTCCCGCGGATGAAGCGGCTGCTCATCGTCGAGGACAACGACATCGAGCGCCAGGGCATCGTCGAGCTCCTGCAGCACGACGACATCGAGATCGTGACCGCCGGCACCGGCGCGGAGGCGATCGAGACCCTGCTCGACCGGCCGTTCGACTGCTGCGTCCTCGACCTGAGGCTGCCGGACATGACCGGCTTCGACCTGCTGGAAAAGGTCCGGACCGAACCGGCGCTCGCCGAGATCCCCATCGTGGTCTTCACCGGCAAGGATCTCAGCAGCGAGGAGGAGACGCAGCTCCAGACCGTGGCGAAGAGCATCGTCCTCAAGGACGTCCAGTCGCCCGAGCGGCTGTTCGACGAGACCGCGCTGTTCCTCCACCGCGTGGTCGCCGCCCTGCCGGAGCCCAAGCGCCGGATGCTCGACCAGCTGCACAGCTCGAACGACGTGCTCAAGGGGCGCAAGATCCTCATCGTCGACGACGACGCGCGAAACATCTTCGCGCTCACCACCGTGCTGGAAAACCAGGAGATGGAGATCGTCAGCGCCACCAACGGCCGCCAGGCGATCGAAATTCTCCAGCGCGAATCCGACATCAGCGCGGTCCTGATGGACATCATGATGCCGGAGATGGACGGCTACCAGACGATGAAGGAAATTCGCAAGGACCCGAAATTCAGCGCGCTCCCGATCCTGGCGCTGACCGCGAAGGCGATGAAGGGCGACCGCGAGAAATGCCTCACCGCCGGAGCCTCCGATTACATCGCCAAGCCGGTCAACACGGGCGAGCTCCTGTCCCTCCTCCGCGTCTGGCTCTATCGTTGATGAGTTCCTCCGTCAGCATCCTCATCGTCGACGACGAGCCCCGGAATCTCGACGTCCTCGAAAGCATCCTCTACTCGGCGGATTACCGGCTGCAGCGCGCCGGCTCCGCCAACGAGGCGCTGCTCGCGCTGATGAACGGCGACTACGCCGTGCTCGTGCTGGACATCAACATGCCGGGGATGAACGGCATCGAGCTGGCCAACCTCATCAAGCAGCGGAAGCGGACCCAGCACATCCCGATTCTCTTCCTCACGGCGTATTACCAGGACGAGCAGCGCGTGCTCGAGGGCTACGGCGTCGGCGCGGTCGACTACCTGACCAAGCCGGTGAACCCCGAGATCCTGCGCTCGAAGGTCGGCGTGTTCGTCGACCTGCACCGGAAGACCCAGGCGCTGGCCGCGATCAACGTGAAGCTCGAGCAGGAGATCCTCCAGCGGCAGCAGGCTGAGGAGGCGTTGCGGCGCGCGAACAACGAGCTCGAGGCCCGGGTCCAGCAGCGCACGGCCGACCTGACCCGCGTCAACAGCGCGCTGCGCGAGAGCGAGGCGCGGATGCAGGCGAGCGAGGCGCATCTCCGCCTCGTGACCGATCATGCCTCGGTGTTCATCGCGCACCTCGACAAGGCGTACTGCTACAAGTTCGTGAACCGCGCCTATGCCGAACGCTACGGGCTGCTGCGCGAGCAGATTCTCGGCGCGCACATGGCGGAGGTCCTCGGCAAGGCCGCGTTCGAAACCATCCGGCAGCGGCTGGACGAGACGCTCGCCGGGCAGCGCGTCGACTGCGAGATCCAGGTTCCCTATGCGGCGCTCGGGACGAGGTGGATCCACGTGGTTTTCGAGCCCGAGCATTCCACCAGAGGGGAAGTGATCGGCGTCGTGGCGGTCGTCTCCGACATCACCGCGCGCAAGCAGGCCGAGCAGGAGGTCACCCGCGCCCGCGACGAGGCCCTCGCGGCCTCGCGCGCGAAGGACGATTTTCTCGCCGCGCTGTCCCACGAGCTGCGCACGCCGCTCAACCCGGTGCTGCTCCTCGCGAGCGACGCCGCGCAGAATCCGAATTACGCGCCGGAGGTCCGCGCGGATTTCGAAACCATCCTCAAGAACACCACCCTCGAGGCGCGGCTGATCGACGACCTCCTCGACGTCACGCGGATCACGCACGGCAAGCTGGCCCTGGAACGGCGCCCGATCGACGTTCACGCGGTGCTCGGCGACGCGCTGGCCACGATCCGCTCGAGCCTCGCGGAAAAGAACATCGACCTGAACCTCGGCCTCGACGCCACGGACTATACGATCATCGGCGATCCCGTCCGCCTGCAGCAGGTTTTCTGGAACGTGCTCAAGAACGCGGTGAAGTTCACCGATGCCCGCGGACGCATCCGCGTCCAGACTGCACCCAGCACGCTCGGCCTGAGGGTGTCGGTGCGCGACAGCGGCATCGGCATGACGGGCGCGGAGCTGGAGAACATCTTCAAGCCGTTCGTGCAGGGCGATCATGCCGGCGGCGGCCGGACGAAATTCGGCGGCCTCGGCCTGGGCCTCGCGATCACCCACACGCTCGTGGAGATGCACGGCGGACGGATCAAGGGCGAGAGCTCGGGCCGCGGGCAGGGGACCACGTTCGTGATCGACCTGCCGCTCGCGACGGCGGCCCAGCTGGCGGCGGGGTCCACCAGTCCGATGGGGGAATCGAGCCGCCGCGCGCCGCCGGCCCCCCCCGCGCCGCCCCCGGCTCGCGGCTCCGACAAACGCGGGCGCGTGCTGGTGGTCGACGACCATGCGCCGACGCTCGCCATCCTCGCGCAGCTGCTGAACCGGCGCCGGTTCGACGTGATCTCGGCCGGTTCGCTGGCGCAGGCCCGGAGCATTGCGAACACCGAGCACTTCGACCTCTTCATCTCGGACATCGGCCTGCCCGACGGCAACGGCTGCACGCTGATGGCCGAACTGCGGATCAAGCGGCCCGATCTTCTCGGCATTGCGTTGAGCGGATATGGAATGGAGGAGGACCGCGAGCGGTCGCGCACGGCGGGATTTGTCGAGCACCTCACGAAACCGGTGAACGTCGCCGCGCTCGATTCGGCCATCTCGCGCGTGCTGGGCGACCAGGCGGGTCTCGCCGAGACGCGGAATCTCAACGGCCGGTAGTCGGGCTCGCGCGGATTCTTCACCGCCAAGGCCGCAAGGAGCGCGAAGAAAATTCCCGCCGGCTTCGTGGTCTCCGTGACCTTCGTGGTGGAAATGAGGTCAGAGATCGTCCCAAGGCACCGGCACAATGCCGACTGGAACACGATTCCATCGGCCGGGTCGGTCGGTTGCGTCGCATGTCCCACGCTTCCCCCCATTCCGAAACCCAGGCCGCCCGGAAAAATTCAACGGAAACAGGCGCGCCCTCGCTCGCGCACCTTCGCCTGCTCGTCGTCGACGACGAACGCGATTCGCGTCTCCTGATGCGCCGCGTGCTCGAGGCGCGGGGAGCCCAGGTCCGGCTCGCGTCCACCGCCGACGAGGCCATCCAGCTGCTGAGCCTCGAGCCCTTCGACGTCCTGATCAGCGATATCGGCCTGCCCGGCGAGGACGGGTATCAATTGATCAGGCGCGTGCGGGCCTTGCCCGCGCCGCTGGGCGGAAGCGTGCCGGCGGTGGCGCTCACGGCGTACACCCGCACCGAGGACCGCGCCCGCGCGATTCGCGCCGGGTTTCACATGCACGTGACCAAGCCGGTCGAGGCCCGGGAGCTTATCGTGGTCGTCGCCAGCATGGCCCGCATCCGCGAAGCATCCGCGCCCGCGCCTCAATAGAAAGATCGGCGCCACCGAAGGCCGCTCTGCCTTGGTGTTCTTGGTGCCCTTCGTGGTAAAACCCACGAGTTCGGCCTCATGCTCCGCCGCAACGTCCTATTTCCACCACGAAGGTCACGAAGCCCACGAAGCGACTGCAGGCATTCGGCCTGCTTTTCTTCGCGCCCTTCGCGCCCTTTGCGGTAAAAAAATCCGCGCGGGCCCGGTCAGAATCCCAGTCCCGGCGGACGGGCGGGTTTTCGCAGCGGCCCCGGCCAGCCGTGTTTTCTCGTGCGCCGGATTTTTTTTGCCGACGGCTCCTCGAAAATTTCGACCACCTTGTCCTGGCCGAGGGACTTTGCGAAGGTCTCGACCGAGACGAGCGTGGCGTTGCCGTACTGCTTCACGCGATCGTCGATCGGAGGCTCCGTCTCCGATGGACCCGGATGAGGGTGGGAGGACAGGAGGCTTTCGGGAGTCACGCGCCGTGCCGGAGTCAGGGCGCCGGCGGCGGAAGCGACCACCGCCTGGAAGGCGCGCTGAAGGCGCGCGGCGTGCTCGCGAATTTCGGCCGCGTCTGCGACATGGTCGGCGGCCCGGCCCATCAGGCGGAGCGCCTTCAGGAGCTGGCGTTCGGCGAGATAAAAAGCGTTGAGGTTATCCTTCGCAAACCCCGAGGGCGTGGTCACTGCAGCCATGGAAAAAAGGAAGAAGGGCTTTCACCGCGACTTGTGGGTGAAAGCCCTTCGTTCGGTCAGCGATTGCCTTGGTTGCCGCCCGAGTTTCCCTGGTTTCCGCCGGAGCGGTCGCCTTGGTTCTGCGAGCTGCCGGACTGCGAATTACCCGATTGGGAACCGCCCTTATTTGACTGCCCCGACTGGCCTTGGCCCTGCATGCGCTGGCCTTCGGTGGAGTTCGAATTATCGCCGGATCCTCCGGAGCGTCCTGACTGGCCGGATTGGCCCGACTGTCCGGACTGTCCAGATTGGCCGGACTGACCGGATTTGCCCGACTGGTTGGACTGGCCCGATTGACCGGACTGGCCCTGAGAGCGCTGGTCGGACTGGTTGCCCGACTGGTTCTGCTGGCCGGACTGGTTGCCTGATTGACCGGAGCGGCCCTGCTGGCCTTGGCCGGATTGACCTGACTGAGAGGATTGTGCCATGGGAGTTCTAGTTTTTAGACCCGAAGTTTTGTTAATGCCGGCGGCAGGGGGGCCGGGACCTTCGGATGTCCCCTCCCTCCCTTAAGTGCTGCCGGCTGAACAACTCACTGTACTCGGCGACCGGTCATCGTGCCATCGGACGGATCGCGGAAATCCGCATGGAGCAATTCCCGGCAAGGCATCAGGGGAATCCTGAGACGAACACCGGAGACCGAACACCTGAGAGCGGGAACCCCGACGGTCCGCAGGATCGGTGACGGAAAACACCACTCGATGCCGACACGCCGCGATCCGGCAGGCGGTGGAGATTTCCCCGCCGGAGCGGCCCCAACGGACGATCAGTCCGGTTTCGCTCCGGCCTGGATCCAGGCCGCGATGACGGCCCGCTCCTCCTCGGTGATCTTGGTCGCGTTTCCCAGCGGCATGATCCGGGTGACCACGACCTGCTGGTAGACCCGCTGGGCGTTCGCCAAGATCGTTTCGGGCGTGTGCAGCAAGACCCCGGCCTGCGGCGCGGTGATCCCGGGAAAGGTCGGAGCGGGGGAGTGACAGGTGACGCACCGCTGTCCGATGACTCCTCGCACGCGCGCAAAATTGACCTCGCCCTGGACCGGCGGAAGCCGGATCGGCCGCGGCGTGATCCACCACGCCGCGACGGCCAGCACCGCCGCGGCCGCCGCCGGATACTGCCACGCGTGGATTCCATGGTGGCGGAGATTGAAAAAATGCCGGATCAGCACGCCGGCCGCGCCGATGAGGGCGAGCACCGCCCAATTGTACGGATGGGAATAGGTGGCGGCGTAATGGTTGCTGATCATGGTGAACACCACGGGCAGCGTGAAATAATTGTTGTGGACGCTCCGCTGCTTGGCGCGGAGCCCGTCGACGGCATTGGCGGGCTGGCCGGCGCGCGTCGCAGCCACCATCCGTTTTTGTCCCGGGATGATGATGAAAAAAACATTGCCGGCCATGATGGTGCCGATGCAGGCGCCGGTTTCGATGAACGCCGCGCGTCCGCCGAGCCAGCGCGCGAGCGTCCAGCTCAGCAGCACCAGCAGGCCGAAGACCACGAGGCCGAGCGCCGCATCGTTGCGTCCGAGCGGGGACCGGCACAGCAGGTCATAGACGATCCACGACACCACGAGGCCAGCAGCGCCGATCGCGATGGCGGCGCCGGCCGGGAGAATCGCGACTCCCGGGTCGACCATCATCGTGCCGGCCCTGAGCCAGTAGACCAGGATCAGGAGCGCGGTCCCGCTGAGCCACGTCGTGTAGGCCTCCCATTTGAACCAGTGCAATTTCTCCGGCAGCACGGCGGGCGCGACGCGATACTTCTGGGGATGATAAAATCCGCCGCCATGCACGGCCCACAATTCGCCGCCGACGCCCTTGCGTTCGGCCTCCGAGCCGGGAGCAGGCGGCTCGAGGCTGCGGTCGAGCCAGATGAAATAAAACGACGAGCCGATCCACGCGATCCCTGCAATCACATGCAGCCAGCGCACCAGCAGCCCGAGAAATTCAAGCCAGGACGCGGCCATGGGTCATCGGCACTCGATAAAAAGAGAGCATGCCTCAGTAGCGGATTTTGTTTTCCAGGTCCGCCCACGCCTGGAAAGAGTGGAGCGCGGCGTCGCGCAGCAGGGGTGTCATCCGGATCGCGCGCTTCTCCGGAGGCAGCGCGACCTGCCGATAGATGAAATCGTCATCGAAGCCGATCGCGGCGGCATCCGCGCGGGTGTTTCCGTAGTAGACCGCGGGAATGCGCGCCCAATAAATCGCCGCGAGGCACATCGGACAGGGCTCGCAGCTCGTGTAGAGCTCGCAATCGGCCAGCTGGAACGTCTGCAGCCGGGCGCAGGCGTCGCGGATCGCGGTCACCTCGGCGTGGGCGGTGGGATCGTTCGTGGAGGTCACGCGGTTGCTGCCTTGTCCGATGATTTCGCCGCGGCGGACGACGACGCAGCCGAACGGTCCGCCGCGTCCGCCGCGCAGGCCATCGTCGGCGAGTTCGATCGCGGCGCGCATGAATGACTCGTTGTCCATGAAGCAGCCGATTGATTACCCGCGCCGTTCGCAGGGCAACAACGAAGGCGCGGCCGGGCGCGTCGCCCAGCGACGGTGGAGCGCGTCAGCACCGCGTTATCTGCCGGCGACGGAGTTAATTTTCACCACGAAGGGCGCGAAGCTCACGAAGGCCGGAAGGATGAGGGTTCGCCCTTCGTGGGCTTCGCGCCCTTCGTGGTAAAAATTCCCATCCGTCGGCGAGACACCTGGCGCGATGCGGACGCTCACGTCGCCGCGCTGGCGACGCGAACCGACCCTGAGGGTTTGACGGAGCCGCCAACGCATTGAGCAATGCGTTCCACCTCCTGCCGGAAGAACTATCGAAGTGACACATCCCGCGGCCGATGCTGGAGTGCGCCGTCACGTTCATGAACTCCTCTTCCGTCATCGGCGGCCTCGAGATCGCGGGCCCGATGAACGACCGGTACGCCGGCGTTCTCACGGCCGACGCCTGTGCTTTCGTCGCCGATCTCTGCCGCCGGTTCGGGCCGCGGCGCGAGCAGCTGCTGGCCCGCCGCGACCTCCGCCAGCGCGAGTTTGACGCCGGGCTCCTGCCGGACTTCCTCCCGGAAACGGCGGCGATCCGTGCTGGCGCCTGGCAGGTGGCGCCGGTCCCGGCGGACCTGCTGGACCGTCGCACCGAGATCACCGGGCCCGTCGACCGCAAGATGGCGATCAACGCGCTCAACTCGGGGGCGCAGTGCTGGATGGCGGACTTCGAGGACGCGAACTCGCCGACCTGGGAAAACCTCATCGAGGGGCAGATCAATCTCCGCGATGCCGTCCGGCGGACGATCACGTTCACCAGCCCGGAAGGAAAAGCCTACGCGCTGAAGGAGAAGACAGCGGTCATGGTGGTCCGTCCGCGCGGCTGGCATCTCGAGGAGAAGCACGTGCGGCTCGACGGCCGGCGCATCTCCGGCGCGCTCTTCGACTGGGGCCTTCATTTTTTCCACAACGCCCGCGAACTGGTGGCCCGCGGCTCGGGTCCGTATTATTATCTGCCGAAGATGGAGAGCCATCTCGAGGCGCGCCTCTGGAACGACATCATCGTCCATGCGCAGGCCGCGGTCGGCCTGCCGCGCGGGACGGTGCGCGTGACCGTGCTGATCGAAACCCTTCCCGCGGCCTTCGAGGCGGAGGAGATCCTGTACGAGCTGCGCGAGCACGCCTCGGGGCTGAACTGCGGACGGTGGGACTACATGTTCAGCTTCATCAAAAAATTCCGGAACCGCGCGGGTTTCCTGTTTCCCGACCGCACCCTGATCACGATGGAAGTTCCGTTCCTGCGCGCCTACGTCACGCACGTCATCCGGGTCTGCCACCGTCACGGGGCATACGCGATGGGCGGGATGGCGGCGCAGATTCCGATCCGGAACGATCCGGCGGCCAACGCGGCGGCGCTGGCCAAGGTGCGCGCCGACAAGGAACGCGAGGCGCTGGCGGGCCACGACGGCACGTGGGTCGCGCATCCCGGGCTGGTCCAGACGGCGCTCGAGGCATTCGACCGCCAGCTGCGCGGGCCGAATCAGCTTCACGTCATGCCGGCGGGGGCCGTCTCGGCCGCGCAACTGATCGAGCCGCTGCACGGCCCGATCACGGAACACGGCGTCCGCTGGAACCTGCATGTCGGCGTGCGTTATCTCGAGGCCTGGCTCGGGGGCTCGGGCGCGGAACCGATTCACCATTTGATGGAGGACCTCGCGACCTCGGAGATCTCGCGGTCGCAGCTCTGGCAATGGCTGCGGTTCGGGGCCAAGCTAGCCGACGGCCGGCCAGTTACGGGCGCGCTGTACGACGAGCTTCTGGCCGACGAACTCCGGAAGATCCACGCGGAGTACGGCGACGCGCGTTACAGCGGCGGACATTTCCCCGCGGCGGTGGAGCTCTTTCTGCGGATGTCGAAGAGCGAGCAGTTCGACGAGTTTCTTTCGATCCCGGCGTATGAGCTGCTGGCGTAGGACCGACGGCTGAAGAGGTGGAGCGTGTTGTCGCAGACCTGAGCTCGTCGAACGGGCCCCCAACGCGCCGGGGACCTTGGCGGGTGGAGCGTGTTGCCCCCAACGCGCTGGGGACGCGAGCGGGCCCTTTGGCGTCGACGGAGCGGCCAACGCGTTGGGCCCGTTCGACGAGCTCAGGGTCTGCGACAACGCATTCCACCTTGGCAAGTCGGTGACGGATTGCTTCGGCGGCCTCGCCCTGACACTACGCGATCATGACCCTGGCCGAAATCAATTCGTTCGACCGCGCGACGTTCACGGCTGCGCTCGGCCATCTTTTCGAGCACTCGCCCTGGGTGGCGGCGGAGACCTGGGACAAGCGGCCGTTTCGCGGCGCGGGTGATCTCCTCGCGAAACTCTGCGCGACAATGCTGGCCGCGCCCGCCCCGCGTCAGCTGGCACTCATCCAGGCGCATCCCGATCTTGCCGGGCGGCTGGCTCGGGAGAAACGGCTCACGAGCGACTCGAACCAGGAGCAGGCGAGCGCGGGACTCGACCGGCTGGCGGTTGCGGAGCTCGCCGAATTCCAGCGCCTGAACGCCGCTTACCGAGGAAAATTCGGTTTCCCGTTTGTCATCTGCGCGCGTTTGAATGCGAAGTCCGCCATTCTCGCCGCGATGCAGTCGCGGCTGACGAACGATCCTGCCACCGAACACGCCGCCGCGCTGACTGAAATCGGAAAGATTGCCGGGCTGCGGCTGGAAGATCTGCTCAAAGCCTAGCGCCCGCGCACACCGGAATTTCACCGCGAAGGTCACGCAGCACCCAAAGGTCGGACACCCGAAGTCCGAGGGTTTGGTCTTCGTGTGCTTCGCGACCTTCGTGGTGAAATAAATCGGCGCTCTACTGCCCGGCTTGTCTTGGTGGGGCGTTCTCCTCACAAGCTATCCCTGACCAAATCGCATGCCGGCCAAACTCAGCACTCACGTCCTCGATCTCGCCTCGGGCGGCCCGGCTTCGGGGATGACGATCGAATTGTGGCAGACGGACGCGGCGGCCCGGCGCCTGATCAAGACGGTGACCACGAATTCCGACGGACGCACGGATGCCGCCCTCCTGGAGGGCGCGGCCTTTATGCGCGGCCGTTATGAGCTCGTGTTTTTTGTCCGCGATTATTTCAGCGCCCGCCAGGTCGCGTGCGAGTTCCTCGATCGCGTGCCGGTCGCGTTCGTCGTGAGCGACGCCGGGGCGGCCCATCACGTCCCGCTGCTCGTCACGCCGTGGGCCTACCAGACCTATCGGGGCAGCTGAGCGCAATGGCATCCGACGTTTCCAGGCTGGATCGGATGCTCGAGACGCTCGGGGGCATCAGCGACGAGCGTGGCGCGCTTACGCGAACCTTTCTCTCCCCCGCCATGCGCCGCGCGAACCGGCTCGTGGGAACCTGGATGCGCGAGGCGGGCCTCGCCGTTCGCGAGGACACCGTCGGGAATCTCATCGGCCGGCTCGAAATCCGTCCAGGCGCGAAGACCCTGCTGCTGGGCTCGCACCTCGACACCGTCCGCCACGCCGGAAAATACGACGGCCCGGTCGGCGTGCTCCTGCCACTGCTGGCGCTGGAAAACCTGCGCCGGCGCGGCGTCCGGCTTCCCTTCAATGTCGAGGTGATCGGCTTTTCGGAGGAAGAAGGCGTCCGCTTCGACACTGGCTACCTCGGAAGCGAAGGCTACTGCGGATGGCTCAAGGCCGGCACGCTCGCGATGAAGGATGCCGCGGGCGTGACGGTCGGCGCCGCGCTCAAAGACTTCAACGGAGGCAGATTCAAGCCACCGCCGGCGGCGCATCGGCGAGGCGAGCTGTTGGGCTACGTCGAGGTTCACATCGAACAGGGGCCGGTGCTCGAGGCCCGGCGCCTGGCGGTCGGGGTCGTCGCGGCGATCGCCGGCCAGAGCCGTTTCAGAATCACGTGGACCGGGCGCGCGGGACACGCGGGCACCACGCCGATGAGGCTTCGACGCGATGCGCTGACCGGCGCGGCGGAATTCGCGCTCGGAATCGAGGCCGTCGCGCGCCGGACGCCCGGGCTCGTGGCGACGGTCGGGGTGATCGAGGTTCCCTCCGGCGCCGGCAATGTCATTCCGGGTGAGGCGGTGCACGCGCTCGACGTGCGGCATGCGAGCGATCGCCTGCGGCGGCGCGCGCTCGTGAAGCTCGGACGGATCGCGCAGACAATCGCGCGGCGCCGGGGGCTCGCGGTCAAGTGGGAGCGCACCCAGGACAATTCCGCGGTCGCCTGTTCGCCGGCGTTGACGGCCCGGCTCAACCGCAGCGTGAAATCCGTGCAGGGCCGCACGCTGAAGCTCGTGAGCGGTGCGGGACACGACGGCGTGGTCGTTTCTTCGATCGCTCCCGTCGCGATGCTGTTTGTCCGCTGCCGCGGCGGCTTGAGCCATCACCCCGACGAATTCGCGTCGCCGTCCGACCTCGGCGTGGCCTTGGCCGTGCTCACCGACTTCCTGCAGCGGATGGGGGAAGAAAAGTGACCGCCTGGCCATGAGCAGCCGCTTTGATGTGATCGTCCGCGGAGGCCGGGTCGTGACGCCCGAGGGTGTGACGCCGGGCGACGTGGGAATCGCCGGGGAAAAAATCGCGCACATCGCCGTGGCCATTTCCGAATCGGCGCCGAAGGAAATCGACGCATCAGGACTTCAGGTTTTCCCGGGAATCCTGGATGCACACGTCCACTTCAATGAGCCCGGCCGGACGGAATGGGAGGGCCTCGCGACGGGCTCGGCCGCGCTCGCAGCCGGCGGCGGCGCGTGGTTCTGCGACATGCCGCTCAACTCGACTCCGCCGGTCCTCGACGCCGCGAGCTTTGCGGCGAAGGCGTCGCTCGCGGCGGAAAAGTCGGTGACGGATTTTTCGCTCTGGGGCGGTCTCGTCCCGCAGAATGTCGACCGGCTCGCGGAACTCGCGGAGGCAGGAGTCATCGGCGTGAAGGCCTTCATGTGTGGAAGCGGGGTCGCGGATTTTCCCGGCATCACCGACGAGGACACGCTCCGCCGCGGCATGCGGCGCGCAGCGGAGCTCGGCCTGCTGGTTGCAGTGCATGCCGAGGACGAAGGCATCGCCGAGCGTCTGACCGCGGCGGCGCGGGCGGAGGGACGGACCGACATCCGCTCGTGGCTCGACACCCGCCCGCTGCAGGTGGAACTGGCCGCGATCCGGCTCGCGACGGATCTCGCCGGCGAGACGAACTGCCCGCTGCACATCGTGCACGTGAGTTCGCCGGAAGGGCTGGCCATCGTGGCCGATGCGCGGCGTCACGGCGTGAAGGTCAGCGCGGAAACCTGCCCGCATTATCTCCTGTTGAACGAGGCCGACGCGCTGCGGATCGGCGCGGCGGCGAAGTGCGCGCCGCCGCTGCGGCCGGAAGCGAGCCGGCGGGGGCTGTGGGACGCGCTGGGCCTGGGATGGGTCGACACGATCGGCTCGGATCATTCGCCCGCTCCGCCCGCGCTGAAAACGGCGGCGGATTTCTTCGACGTCTGGGGCGGGATTTCCGGGATCCAGCACGGATTTCCGCTCCTGCTGGGCACGGCGGTCGAGCGGCTCGGCGAGCACCGGGCGCTGACGCTGTTTTCGATGCTGCTGGCGGCCGACGTCGCGCGGCGGTTTCAGCTCCCGGGAAAAGGGCGCCTCGCCGTGGGCGCCGACGCGGATTTCACGCTGCTCGACCTGCGGCACGATCGCACCCTGGATAATTCGGAGCTGCTCTACCGGCATCGCCAGGGACCATATCACGGACGGCGCTGCCGCTGCACGGTGAAGGAAACCTGGGTGCGGGGCGCGCGAATCTGGCGCGACGGCGGGATTGCACCCGGCGCCCGGCGCGGCCAGCTTCTGCGGCCTAACTCCGCTGCCCATGCCTGAACTTTTTGGCCACACCCGCGCGCGCGTTGCCGCCCGCCACGCCCTTTTGACGCCGGACAACCACGTCAACAGCGTGATTCCCGGGATCACCGGCGCGACCGCCGTCATCCTGATCAACGAAGCCATGGGCGCGCGTTTCGCGCAGCTCCTGGTCACGTTTCAGGGGGACGGGCAGGCGACGCTGCCCGTGGGGGACGCGCAGACCTTCGGCTATCTCCAGCGCGGTTCCGGCCTGCTGGCGGTCGACGGCCAGAAGAAAAAAATCCGAGGCGGCTGGTATTTTTATGTGCCGGCGGGCGCGGCCTGGAGCCTGACGTCCGTCGCGCCGGGCACGCAGCTGACCCTCTTCCAGAAGAAATATGTCTCGCTCGCCGGGGTGGCGGCGCCGTCGGCGATCATCGCCGACTCGGCCCGCGTTCCCGGAAAACCGTTTCTCGGCGACCGCGCGGCAAACCTCCAGGTCCTCCTTCCGGACGAGGCGGGGTTTGATTTCGCGGTGAACATTTTCGCTTATGCGCCGGGCGGGCATCTGCCCTTCGTGGAGATCCACGCAATGGAGCACGGCCTGCTCATGCTCGACGGGCAGGGGGTCTACCGGCTCGAGGATTCATGGTACCCCGTCCAGGCCGGCGATGTCGTCTGGATGGGACCGTTCTGTCCGCAATGGTTCGTCGCCATGGGCAAGCAGCCCGCGCGCTATCTCTATTACAAGGATGTCCATCGTCCGGCTTTGTGAGAGGGGCTCGTCCCCTGAAGCCGCCGAAGCCTGAGCCGCGTCCGAACTTCGGAAGGATGACTGACACCACGACAACGCCTGTGGCCGGCTCATTCGAGTTCACCCTCAACGGCGAGGCCGTGCGGGTGAGGGACGTGGCGGCGACGACGACACTGCTCAACTGGCTGCGGTCGACCGGGCGCACGGGCAGCAAGTGCGGCTGCGACGAGGGCGATTGCGGCGCGTGCACGGTGGCGATCGTCGACCGCGACGCGAGCGGCGCGGCCGCATACCGGGCGCTCAACAGCTGCATCGCGCTGCTGCCGATGCTGGCCGGCCGGGAAATCGTGACGGTGGAGGGACTCGCCCGCGACGGGGAGCTTCATCCGGTGCAGGCGAGCATGGTGGAAAATTACGGGTCGCAATGCGGCTACTGCACGCCGGGCTTCGTGGTTTCGCTTTTCGAAGCCTATCATCGGAAGGACTGCGACTCGCCCGCGAAGATCAACGACCAGCTCTGCGGCAATCTCTGCCGCTGCACCGGGTATCGTCCGATTCGCGACGCGGCGCTGTCGGCGCTGGCGTCGCGCGGCGCGGACCCCGCGACCGATGACCGGTTCGCG
The DNA here is from genome assembly GCA_028293565.1 of Verrucomicrobiota bacterium. Classification (GTDB taxonomy): domain Bacteria; phylum Verrucomicrobiota; class Verrucomicrobiia; order Opitutales; family Opitutaceae; genus Opi-474. The sequence continues at coordinate 15,223 of JAQGON010000199.1, forward strand.
GCGCGGCTGCGGGCGCCGGTGCCGGTTCCCGGGTCGTTCGACTACGCCTCCGGCGCCGGAACGTTTCACCGGCCCGATTCGCTGGCGGCTTTGCTTGGACTTCTCGCCGCCCACCCGGAGGCGCGCCTCGTCGCCGGCGCCACGGAAATCGGCGTCGACCTGAACAAAAAACAGCAATCCTTTCCGGTGCTCGTCTCGACGGATGGCGTGCCGGAGCTGAGACGCCTGGACCGGGGCCCCGACGGCTGGACCATCGGCGCCGCGGTGCCGCTGACGCTGATCGAGGAGCGGATCGCGCCCGAGCATTCGGCGCTGGCGAAAATGCTGCGGGTGTTCGCGTCGCGGCAGATCCGCAATCGCGCCACGCTGGGTGGAAACCTCGGAACCGCGTCGCCGATCGGGGACAGCGCGCCGCTCCTGATGATGCTCGACGCCCGTCTCGTGCTGGTTTCGGCGGGGGGCGAGCGCACGGTCGAGCTGGCGGACTTCTTCACCGGCTATCGGCAAACTGCCCTCCGCCGCGGGGAAATCATCCGCGAGGTCTTCGTTCCCCACAGCGTGCCGACGGCGGGACTCACGCGGCGCGGCGATTTCATCAAGGTGTCGCGCCGCTCGGAGCTGGATATCAGCATCGTCGCCGCGGCGTTCAGCGTGGATCTGGACGGGGACGATGTCGTGCGCCGCGCGCGTCTGGCCTATGGCGGCGTCGCCGATCGCACGCGCCGGGCCTTGAAAGCCGAGGCGGCGCTGGTGGGAAGGAAACTGGGGGATGCCGGGATCGCGGAGATTCTGGCGGGCGAATTTGCGCCGATCGACGACGTGCGCGCGAGCGCGGCTTACCGCCGCGGCCTGGTCGTTTCGTTGTGGGAGCGGTTTGTCAGCGGCGACACGAGCATCGCGCACGAGGAGAACCCCCCTTATCGGCCCGGAGCCGTCTGGACGGTGAGCGATGTCACTCGCCGCTCGCGCCACGAGAGCGCGGTGGGCCACGTGACCGGACGCGCGCTCTATGTCGACGACACCGCGCAGCAGCGACCGATGCTGGACGTCTGGCCGGTGATGGCGGCGCACGCGCACGCGCGCATCACGCGCCGCGATGCGGCGGCGGCGAGGCGCGCTCCCGGCATCCGCGCGGTGCTGCTGGCGGAGGATATTCCCGGAGTGAACAACGTGGGAGTCTCGCGCCATGACGAGCCGCTGCTCGCGCGCGACGAGGTGCTCTATCACAGCCAGATGATCGCGGTCGTGGTCGGCGATTCCCGCGCCGCCTGCCGCGCTGCCGCTGCATTGGTCGAGGTGGATTACGAGCCCCTCGATCCGATCCTCGGGATCGGGGCGGCGATCGCGCGCGGCAGCTATCACACGGATCCGCACACGCTCTCGCGCGGGGATTGCGTGACGGCGCTGGCGGCGTCGGCGCTGAGATTCGACGGCGAGATCGAATTCGGCGGACAGGAACATTTCTACCTGGAAACCCAGGCGGCGTGGGCGGAGAGCGGCGAGGACGACACCCTGGCGATTCATTCCTCGACCCAGTATCCTTCGGAGATCCAGACGATCGTGAGCGAGGTGCTGGGACTGGCCCGGCACAAGATCGTGGTCGTGAGTCCGCGCATGGGCGGCGCATTCGGCGGAAAGGAAACGCAGGGCAACGCCTACGCGGCAATCGTCGCGCTCGCGGCGCGTCTCACCGGCCGCCCGGTTCGCGTGCAGCTCGACCGCGACGTCGACATGGCGCTCACCGGCAAGCGCCATCCCTTTCACGCGAAGTTCCGGGTCGGCCACGATGCCGACGGGCGGGTGCTGGCGGCGGAGGTGGAACTGGTTTCGGACGGGGGCTGGTCGCTCGATCTTTCGCAGCCGATTCTGGATCGCGCGCTGTTCCATCTCGACAACGCCTATTATCTTCCGGCGGTGCATTTCACGGGCCGCGTCGCGAAGACCCACACAACGTCGCACACGGCCTTCCGCGGATTCGGCGGACCGCAGGGAATCCTGGTGATCGAGGAAATCATGGATCGCATCGCGCGCCGGACCGGCCTGCCGCCGGAGACGGTGCGCGAGCGCAATCTTTACCACGGGACGGGTGAGACGAACCGGACTCATTACCACGAGGACATTGGCGACGCGCGGATTCCGGCGATCTGGCGGCAGGTGCTCGCATGCGCCGATTTCGGGCGCCGTCGCGCGGCGGTCGACGAATGGAACCGCGAGCACGTCCACGTGAAGCGCGGCCTTGCGGTGACGCCGGTGAAGTTCGGGATCAGTTTCACGCTCACGCATTACAACCAGGCGGGAGCGCTCGTGCACATTTACGGAGACGGCAGTGTCCAGGTGAACCATGGCGGAACGGAGATGGGGCAGGGGTTGCACACCAAGATTCTCGGCATCGCGATGCGCGAGCTGGGACAGACCGCGGGTGCGATCCGGCTGATGCCCACGAGCACCGACAAGGTGCCGAACGCGTCCGCGACCGCCGCCTCCTCCGGCTCGGATCTCAATGGCGCCGCCGTCGCGGACGCCTGCATCATTCTGCGGGAGCGCCTGGCGCCGGTCGCGGGCCAGCTGCTCGGGGCGAAGGCGGAGGAGATCGGGTTCGCGGACGGCGTGGCGCGGGTGCGCGGGACGGATCGGACCGCGACGTTTGCCCAGGTGGCGTGCAGGGCTCACATGGAGCGGATCAGCCTGTCGGCGACGGGGCATTACAAGACGCCCGGGATCCATTGGGACTGGGCGAAGTCGGCGGGCCGGCCCTTTCATTATTTCGCCTGCGGCGCGGCGGTCGCGGAAGTCGAAGTCGACGGCTACACCGGCATGCAGCGCGTGCTCCGCGTGGACATCGTGCACGACGTGGGAGACTCGTTGAATCCGGGGATTGATCGCGGACAGATTGAAGGCGGCTTCATGCAGGGCATGGGCTGGCTGACGAGCGAGGAGTTGAAGTGGGACGCGAAGGGACGGCTGCTGACGCACAGCGCGAGCACCTACCAGATTCCCGCGATGAGTGACGCGCCGGTGGAATTCAATGTGACGCTGGTTTCAGGATCGGCGCAGCCGGGCGTGATCCATGGCAGCAAGGCGGTCGGCGAGCCGCCGCTGATGCTCGCGTTCTCGGTGCGGGAGGCGATCCGCGACGCCGTGTCGGCGTTCGGCTCAAAGGGCGGGGAAGTCCGGCTGGCCTCGCCGGCGACGGGCGAGGCGATCTTTGCGGCGATCCGGGAGCGACTCGAAAATCGGCGGCCGCGCTGCTGACTCTGCATCGCCGCGGGAATTCCGCTGAGGGGTTGGCCGCAAGGAGGCGCAAGGGCTCGGTGGCTGCGAAGGAGCTATCATCGCGCCCATAGGCGCACGGGGGATTCGATTCGCAGCCCCGGAGCCCTTGCGCCTCTTTGCGGCCAACCTTCCCGGACTGCTTTCCCGCGACTCATTCCTGGCATTCCTTTAAAAAACCGGAGGGAATTATTTTTGGGCGAGCCGGTCCCGTTCGCTCAGCAACTGGGCGGCGATGCTGAGGGCGATTTCGCGGGGGTCGTTGGAGCCGAAAGACAGACCGACCGGACAATGAAACTGGGCGGCCCGCTCGGCGGGAAGGCCGGCGGCAATCATCTCGCGCCGCAGCACCTCGGCCTTGGCGTTGCTGCCGATGACGCCGATGTAGGGAAATTTTTTCTCGGCCAGCGCCCGCTGCAGGACCGGCCGGTCGGTCGCATGCCCGCGGGTCAGGCACAGCACGAAAGCGTCGTCGGGAATCTGCGCGACCAGCAGGTCCGGTGCGTCGGCCTGAAGATAACGGATGTGCCGGCCGCGCGGCAGGCGGTCCAGCCATTCGCGGCGCGAGTCGACGATGGTCAGCTGGCATTCCAACGACGCCAGCACGGGGACCAGCGCCTGGGAAACGTGGCCGGCGCCAAAGATCCAGATCGGCCAGCCGGCGCCAGCGCCGCCGGCGGCATGCGGCTCGAAATAGAGTTTCACCGACCCGCCGCAGGTCATGCCGACGTCGGTCTTCAGGGTCCAGTTGACGAAATGCGATGTCCCGGCGCCCGAGCCGAGCATCTCCTGCGCAAGCTCGATCGCCTTAGCCTCGACTTTTCCACCGCCGATCGTGCCCGAGTGGAGCCCGCCTGAGGTGACGAGCATCTTCGCGCCGGTTTCCTGCGGGGTGCTGCCCAAGGCCTCGGCAAGGATCACCAGGACGACCGCGGTCCCCGAACTTTCGAGTTCGAGGAGCTGCTCATAAAGGGACGGCGTGGACATCCACGGATGAGGCTAAAAACGGCGATGATAGGCAAGAGTCCCGGTCCCCGGAGCGGCCGTGTGGCGCGGGTCTCCGACCCGTGAAGGTGGACTCGAGCTAAATAGGTGTGCTCGACGGTCTCCCGTGGCAGAGTCCGCCCACACGGGTCGGAGACCCGTGCTACATGCACGAGTTCGGGCGCGGTCCTGCTGGAGCTCTACGATGCGCAGCCGTCGGATTATGCGAACCGGCTCGTGAACGTCTCGGCGCGGAACCAGGTGGGCACGGGCGCGAACGCGCTGATTGTCGGTTTCGTCATCGCCGGCTCAGGCAGCAAGCAGCTCCTGATCCGCGGTGTGGGCCCGAAGCTCGCGTCCTTTGGAGTCACGGGTGCGCTGGCCGACCCGTACCTCGAGATTTTCGACTCCGCGGGAAACAAGGTCGGCGGGAACGACAACTGGGACGCGAGCCTGGCCATCAGCTTCGTCCAGGCCGGCGCGTTCGCTTTGGACGCGGGCAGCAAGGATGCGGCGCTCCTGATCACTCTGCCCACGGGAGTCTACAGCGCGAAGCTCACGGGCGTGGGCAACGGCACCGGCGAAGGACTCGTGGAAGTTTACGAAATCGGGGCCTTCGGTGAATGAAGGTTGCGGATTGAAAGTTGAAGGTACGGACCGACGGCTTGTGAAGGGGCCGCGTCTGGCTTTCAACTTTCGACTCTCGACGGTTTTCCGCCGAGCCGCAGCACGCCGAACGCGCCGGCGACGCCGAGGAGGGCGAGCGGGAGGAGGGCGAGGGAAAAGCTGCCGGTGGAGCTCTTGATCAAGCCGATGAGCGAGATGGCGCCGAAGGTGGCGATGTGCGCCCAGGTGTTGATGGCGGCGATCCCCGTCGGAGTGGCGTCGGTTGGAAGCCACTCGCCGGCGAGCGCCCAGAAAGGTCCCTTGACGGCGTAAGTCCCGACGATCGCCGCGCACAGCAGCACCATGGTCACCGCGAGCGAATGCGTGGCGAGCGTCAGCGCCAGGCTGACCGCGCACAGCGCGAGCGGCAGCGCGACGCTGCGGCGGCGTTCGCCGAGGCGGTCGGACCGCCGGCCCCACGCGATCATCGCGACGACGCCGAGCCCGAAGGGCAGGGCGTTGAGCAGCCCGGTTTCCCAGTTTCCGAGTCCGAACGACTGGATGATCTGCGGCTGCCAGAGGGAGAGGGAATTGCTCGCCGCGGACGAAGCCGCGTAGGCGAGGCTCAGCAGCAACACCGGACCGTTGAAGAGCACGCTTGAGAGTGATGGGCGCTTCGCCGACGGGGACGACAATCGTTCCGAAGCCAGGCGATCGGACAGCCAGCGCGCCTGTTCGGGAGCGAGCCAGCGGGCGCTCGAGGGCTGATTGGGCAGCAACGAAAACGCGAGGACCCCGAACACGACGAGCGGCAGGGCTTCGAGCAGGAACATCCATTGCCAGCCGTGCAATCCGGCTCGTCCCTCGAGACCGAGGAGCGCGGCGGACAAGGGCGAACCGAGAAAACTGGAGAACGGGGTCGCGACCATGAAGGCCGCAATGATCCGCGCCCGATAGGCGCGCGGAAACCAGCAGGTCAGGTACAGCACGGCGCCGGGGAAAAAGCCGGCTTCGGTGATGCCGAGCAGAAAACGCGCAAGATAAAACGACCGCGGCCCCGCGACGAAGGTCATGGCCAGGCTGGCGGCGCTGAGGGCGAGGATGATCAGCGTCAGCCACAGCCGCGCGCCCACGCGGACCATCGCGAGATTGCAGGGAATTCCGAAGAGCGTGTAGGAGACGAAGAACAGGCTTCCGCCCCAGCCGAACGCCGCGGCGGAAAGACCGATGTCCCGGTTCATCTGGAGGGCGGCGAGTCCGGCGTTGGTCCGGCTGATGAAGGCGAAGAAGTAGCACGCGACGAGAAACGGGAGGATCCGCACCGTCACCCGGCGGATCGTCGACGCCTCCAGCGACGCCGTGTCGCTCGGCAAAACCGCCGCGGTCGGTTCGACGGATCCGGACGGGAGCGCAGGTTTCATGGGGTGGACCCGCCGGGGCCGGGCGAGTCTTCACCACGAAGGACGCGAAGCGCACGAAGACCAAGCCCGGAATTGCCGAGGGGGCCGGCCTTCGCGTGCTTCGCGTCCTTCGTGGTAAAAATTATCCCGCCGCCTGCGCGAGTTGTTCTCCGCTTGCCATCGAACGCCTGGAACCGGGGCAGAGAAATAGACTCGTACGCCGATGGGGACGGCCCTTGCATCCCCGGACCCGCAATGTCCCTCGAGATTGTTTATCGCGCGTTCCGTGATGATGACAACGTGTCCGAGATCACGGCGATGCTGCACCTCGCCTACGGATCGCTGCTGCGGATGGGATTTCGGTACACGGCCACGGGGCAGGACGACGCCACGACGCTCAGGCGGCTGCGCAAGGGTTCTCCCTTGATGGCCGAGCATGAGGGGAAAGTGGTGGGAACGATCACGTATTATCCGGCAAATCCGGACTCGATCTGTGCGTGCTATCGGAGTTCGCCGTCGTTCGGGCAGTTTGGGGTTCATCCCCAATTTCAGCGGCAGGGAATCGGCCGCGCGTTGCTGGCGCAGATGGAGGCAAGGGCGTGCGCCGACTCGGCCGCGACGCTCGCGCTGGATACGGCGGAAGGCGCGGCGCATCTGTGCCGCTGGTATGGATCGCTCGGCTACGAGTTCGTGGAATATGTGACGTGGGGCACCGTGAATTATCGAAGCGTCATCCTCGCGAAGAAACTCGCGCCGGCGCCCGCCGAACGCCGTTGAAAACCCTCTCGTTCCGTCTCGAATCCGGCGACCGGAACGCCGGCATGGTTTACCTGCCGGAAGGGTCGCGCGGACGGCTGCCGGTGATGGTTTATTGCCACGGCTGGGGCGGGTCGCAGAAATTGCCGCCCGTGATGGAGCGGCTGCAACCGAAGCTGGAGGCGGCGGGGACGGCGCTGCTTTCCTTCGACTTCTTTGGCTGCGGCGAGACCGGCGGCAGTTATTCGGAGATGACGTATGGACGCTGGCACCGGAATCTGGCCGACATCTTTGCGTGGCTCGCGGCGCAGGCGTGGGCCGACCCGACGCGGGCCGGGTGTTTCGCGATCAGCTCGGGCACGACGGCGATGATGCGGTTTGCGTCGGAAGCAAGGGCGCCGGCCTACGCCATTTCGGTCGCCTCGTGCCTGGGGGCGTTCATCGGAATGCCGAACCCGCCCGGCCGTATCCTGGTCGAGCATCTCGATTCGCTGGTCGCGGGAAAGACGGCGGAACTGTTCGGCACGCAGTTCGGTCTGGAATTCTTCCGCGACTTCCTCAGTGCGGCGCCGATCTACACGCTGAACTCGATCACCTGTCCCGTGTTTTTCCTGCAGGGCGGGGCCGACAACCCCTGACGCCACGCGGATGCGTGGCTCGGTTTTCAGGTGCTGAAGGAGAAAGGCGCCAAATACCTCGAGCTCGAAACCGGCGATCACGGCCTCGACAACGTCGCGGAAGCGGCCGCGAACGAGGCGCACGCGTGGCTGCGGGAGATTGGGATGCTGGGCGGCGCTGGCTAGATGATGCCGCCGCGCCCGCGGCTCGCTGGCATCCGGGCAGGGTTGAGCTATGAGTCGCCGACGGTGACTTCCTGCGCAGCAGGCCGCTCGGAAAGAAGCCAGCGGCGGAGCTGCCGTTGAAATAAATTCGCCAGCGTGTCGCCGGGCGTGACCAGCACGCCCCAGCCGCCGCGGGCGGGACTGATCGGGACTTCTGCTGGAAGCTGGCTTTCACACATGCGGCGATCTTCGTCCAGCACGCGGATCGCGAACTCAAGCTGGGCGTCCGCGGGCGGTCCGCGAAAGCCGGGCGAGATCGCGAGCGCCCAAAACACCGTGCAACCCGTGCGCGTCGTTGGGGAAGGCACGTGGAGCAGCACCCGTTCGTCGCCATCGGCGAAACTTTGCCGGATCGTGGTGAAGTTGGGCAGGAACCCGCGCTGGCAGCGATGATGCGCGCCCTGGAGTTTTCCCGGCGGCTCATGCGGCGAGGCGAGCGCGGGAAAAGGAGCGTCCATCTGAAACCCGCCGTCGGCGGTGGCGCGGATGTCCATGGGCGGCACCTGGTGATCGGCGGCTTTGCCGAGCGTGGCCGAATGCGCGAAAGCGAAATGAGTCATGTCGAGGTAGTTTTCCACCTCGCGCCGCCACCCCGCCGCAAATGGCGTCGGAGGACCAGGCACATAGGTCCAGCGGGCGTCCTCGAATTCCGGCACCGTCGGCAGCTCGTGCGTCCGCCCGTCGGCGAGCGGCGCGCCGTCGAGCTTCACCCAGATGAAACCATAACGCTCCTGCACCGCGTAAGTGCGCAGATGGGAGAGCGCGAGTTTCTCGCGATTCGGCTCGATCAGCGAAGGGATCGACTGACACGCGCCGGCAGCGTCAAAGCGCCAGCCGTGATAGGCGCACATCAGCTCACCCTCGCGGAAACATGCGGCGGAGAGCCGTGCGCCCTTGTGCGGGCAGGCGACGTCGGCGGCGAGCAGCTGACCGTCGGGGAAACGCGCAAGCACGAGCTCATTCTCCAGCAGGGTCACGCCGACGACGGCACCGTGCCCAACCGTCGCCGCATTCGCGACGGGCTGCCAGGTTCGGCGGAGCGCGGCCAGAACGTCATCCTCGGTAAGTTGCATGGGTTGACGGCGCAGTTGGCCGGTCCGCACCTTAGCAGCGAAACGTGGCGGGGTCTTGGCGCATCGGGCTTGTAGTGATAGGCAGATTGGGCAGGATCGCGGGCGCACCTTTTCCCATGCGCGTTTCGCAGCCCATTCCCGTCAAACTGCCGCCCTACGGCGTTCTGTTCACGGAGAGCGTGCACGGGCCGGATTTCAGGATGCCCGAGCGTGCCGACCGGTTTCACAAGATAATCTATGTGCTGGATGGCCGGGTGGCTTATCGGGAAACCCGCTGGCCGTCGCCGATCGTCGCTGACACGGGGTCCGTCTTGATTGTGCCGCGAGCGACGCACCACCGCCTCGCCGACGACAAGCCATCCACCTTGCTGCTGCTTTGTCTGTCGGATGAATTCCTTTCGTCCGACGCCGACTTGCCCCGGCTTTGGCTGGAGTTGGCACGACTGGCGAAACATCGTCTTGGGCTGAGCCGTCCGGCGCGACAGGGGTTGGAGGAGATGTGGCGGCGCGCGATGGCGCAAAAACATGATGAGCGCCCCGGCGGTGGCGTGATCATCCGGTCAGTAGCCGCGCAAATCATCGCCCAACTGACCCGGCTGCGGCCTCATACGGGCAGCAGCGACGCCGGTGCGCGAGTCGCCGCAATGGTCGCCGAGATCGATGAAAATTTCTACGACGTGTGGAATCTCGATCGTGCCGCGACCCGTGCGGGCCTTTCCCGGCGCCGGTTCAGCGAACTTTTCCGCGCGGCCAGCGGCCGGACGTTCGGGGATTTTTTGAGCGAGCGACGGCTGCGGCACGCCGCCCAACTGCTGCGGGGCGGAGAGCACTCCGTGCTCGGCGTGATATTCTCGTGCGGGTTCAACGACGTTTCCCATTTCTACCGCCTCTTTCGCGCCCGTTTCGGCGCGCCACCGCGAGCGTGGATGGCGCAACAGCGTGCGAAGTGACATCGCGGCACGAGGGGATCAATCCGGACGGGACCCGATATCCCGCCGTGGCGCCGAACTCTGCGCCTTCCTGCCGCACCCGCCCGTCGGCGGGCAAACGACGGTGATTTTAGATGGTGCCCCCACGGGGAATCGAACCCCGCTTTGAAGATTGAGAATCTCCTGTCCTAACCGATAGACGATGAGGGCGAAAATCGGAGGCTTAGGGTCCGGGTTTCGGCGCGGGCGTCAAGAGCGGGTTTTTGGGCCGTTTTTTTGACCGCAAAGGGCGCGAAGCCCGCGAAGGCCCGGATGCCACGAAAGGATTTCAAAATCCGGACCTTCGCGGGCTTCGCGTCCTTCGCGGTAAACTATTTCTCAGTAGAACAGCGTGCGGTCCAGGCTGCGGTACTGGATCGCTTCCAGCAGATGCGGAGCCTCGATCGACTCGGAGGCGGCGAGATCGGCGATGGTTCGCGCGACTTTCAGGATTCGGTCGTACGCGCGCGCCGACAGCCCGAGCTGCTCCATCGCCTGCTGCAGCAGGTCGCCGAGTTTCGCGTCGAGCGCGCAGTGGCGCCGGATCTGCGCGTGCGTCATGCGCGCGTTTGCCGAGACGCGCGTCCCGCTGAAGCGCGCGTGCTGGCGCGCCCGTGCCGCCTCGGTGCGCGCGCGCACCGCGCCGGAGAATTCGCCGAGCTGCTCCGTCCGCAGTTCCGCGAGCGAGAGCGCGGGGGCGTCCACGTGGATGTCGATCCGGTCGAGCAGGGGGCCGCTGATGCGCGAACGATAGCGCTGGATCTGGGTCGGCGTGCAGCGGCACTCGTGTTTGGCGTCTCCGAGATAGCCGCACGGGCAGGGGTTCATCGCGGAAACCAGCATGAACGCGCACGGGAGCGTGATCTTCCCGGCGCTGCGCGAGATCGAGACCTCGCCGTCCTCGAGCGGCTGGCGCAGCACTTCCAGCGCGGAACGCTTGAACTCCGGCAGCTCGTCGAGGAAGAGCACGCCGTGGTGGGCGAGGGAGATTTCGCCGGGACCGGGAATCGTCCCCCCGCCGAGGAGGCCGACATCTGAAATTGTGTGATGCGGACCGCGAAACGGACGCGTCCCCCACGCCGCTTCGCCCGTCAGCGTGCGGCCCGCGGCGGAATGAATGCTGAGAATCTCGAGCTGCTCGTCGAGGGTCGGAGCCGGCATCACGGTCGGAATCCGTTTCGCGACCATCGACTTTCCCGAGCCGGGCGGCCCGATCATCAGCAGATTGTGGGATCCGGCGACGGCCACCTCGACCGCGCGCCGGAGGGCGTGCTGTCCCTTGATCTCCGAGAAATCAATCGTCCCCTCCGCCGGCGGCGCCTTCGTCCGCGAACGCGCGGCGGTGGCGACGATGGGGGTGAGCTGGAGTTTGCCCGAGAGAAACCGCACCGCCTGGTCGAGCGAATCCACCTGGCAGACCTCGACGCCCTCGACCAGCGCCGCCTCGTCGGCGGAAATCGCCGGCAGCAGCAGTCCGCGTTTCCCGAGCCGGCGCGCGAGCCGGGCCATGGCGAGCGCGCCGCGGATCGGTCGCGTCGCCCCCGAGAGGCTAAGCTCGCCGGCGATCAGCCAGTCGGAGAAGTTCACCGCCTGGAGCTGGTTGGTGGCGACGAGCAGCCCGAGCGCGATCGGCAGGTCGTAGATCGGGCCCTCCTTGCGCAGCGTGCCGGGCGCGAGGTTGATCGTGGTGCGCAGGAGCGGGCAGAAGAAACCGCTGTTGCGCACCGCGGTGAACACGCGGTCGGCGGACTCCTTCACCGCCGCGTCCGGCAAACCGACGAGGTACAGCTTCGGCTCGCCGGCCTCGATCGCGTTGACCTCCACGTGGACGGCGGCCGCCTCGATGCCCTGGAGCGCAGCCGAAAAAAAAGTCGCCAGCATAATCCGCAGTCCAACCGCTCCGCTCAACCCGCCTTGACGGTGTTGGCGGCGATGCGCTGGCGCACGATCTCGATGTTACGCTCGACCGCTTCGAGGTACACATTCGGGCCGTGCGGAAAGGGGCGGGCGAGAAAACGGTAGACGCGCTCGAGCTGGTTCTCGAGGCGCGGGCGGATGAACTTCGCCCAGAAGTCGGGCGTCTTGCGCGTGAGGTCCTCGGGGGATTTGAAGAGGCGCCGCTGCTCGGGCATCGAGAGGAAGTTGTCCGACTCGAGGAATTCCCCGTAGAGGATGTCGAGCTTGTCGGGATAATCCGGCGCGGCCATCTGGCCGAGGTAATCCGCGGTCGCCATCGCGCAGCCGATGAATTTGTCGGTGGGGTTGTTGAACCCGAGGCGGCCGATTTCGTTGGAGGGGCCGGTGCAGTTGATCGCGCCGAGGATGCCGCCGATCTCGTGGTCCTCGACTCCGATGGTGGGCAGGTACGACGCGGCGAAGGCGCAGCTGCGCAGGACGTGGGTCAGCGTGTATTTCGCGCCGGTGCCGCTTTCGTCCGAGCGAATCTTCAGGTAACCGGTGTCGTGCAGCAGTGCGGTCAGGACCGCGAGCTCGTATTGGCGTGCGGTGATCGGCGTGGCCTCGCCGGATTTCTGCGCGCCTTCCAGGAGGTAGGTGAGGCAGACGGTGGCCTGCAGCGTGTGCTCGAGATTGTGATAGCCCAGGTCGATCGGACGGTAGCCGGGATGGCGGCCGCTGAAAAGTTTCTCGATGTCCGCGAAGGCCTGCGACAGCAGCGCCACCTCGGCTCCCGGAAACAGCTCGTGAAAAACACGCAGGGACAGCACCGCCACCTCGGTCGGGCTCTTCGTGTCGACGGAATTCAACATGGGAGCGTGAACAAAGGGAACGATCTCCATCGTTGGCGCAGGGCGGCGATAATGAGGGGATTAAGAATTTGCCCTTTTTCCCGGCAAGTCCAAACCGGTGGGAAACTCAAACGATGATACTTGGCATTACCGGCGGAATCGGGTGCGGGAAGTCGACTGCCGCAAAAATGTTTGAGAGCCGGGGATTCCAGCGCCTCGACCTGGATGCGATGGTGCGCGACGACGTCCTGGCGCGGGCGGAGGTCAAGGCACGGCTGGCCGAGCGTTTCGGCGCCGAGGTGCTCGCCGCGGATGGCTCGGTCGATCGCGCGCAGGTCGCGCGGCGGGTGTTTGCGGAGGAAGCGGAACTGCGGTGGCTGGAGGACCTGACCCATCCGCCGCTGTTCGAGCTCCTGCGCGCGAGGTTTGCCGAGCAACCCGATGACAGGTGGGCGGTTGAGGTTCCGCTGCTGTTCGAGAAGAAACTCGAAAATTGGTTTGATTTCACGGTCTGCGTCGCCTGTGCTCACGCCCAGCAACTCGCCCGACTGGAGCAGCGTGGCCTCCCGCACGCGCTCGCCGAGCAACGAATTTCGAAACAACTGCCGTTGGCGCGTAAAATCGAGCTGGCCGACTTTGTCTTGTGGAACGAGGGCAGCCTTTCTTTCCTCCAAGACCAAGTTGATCAACTCCTTCACACGCTGCCGATGGTGTGCTGAGGACTTCGCCGCCGGCGGGTTTGGTCGCTGAGTCGCCCCCTGTTCCCCTCATCTCTGCCTGCCTCCATGGACCTTCCCCCGAAAAACGACGACGCCAGCGGCGTCACGCGCACCGATTCCGACGGCGACGAACCGAAGAAAACGCCTCGCCGCCGCGGACGCGCGCCCGCGAAGCCAAAGACCGCGAAATCCGCGGAATCGGCGGAAAACTCCCGCGCGGCGGAGCCGGCGTCCGCGCCTGCGCCCGAGCGGATCGAGCGCGAGGCGCGCGTCGAGCCGCCAGCCCGCAACGACCAGCGCGAACCGTCGGAGCCCCAGGCGCAGAGCCAATCCGATTCGGGCGCTCCCGCCGCCGAGCCGGCGCCCTCTCACTCGAACCAGGGCGGACAGCCGCAGGAGCAGCAGGGCGGCGCGCAAGGCGACTGGCAGGACCGCGGCGGTGGCGGCGGCGATCGCGGTTTCTGGAAACGCAACAAACGGAAGCGGGGCCGCCACGGCGGCGGACACTGGCAGCCCGGTGGTGGTGGTGGGCAGGGCGGACAACCGCACTCGCCGCATCCGCCCCAGCCGCCGCCGCCCAGCGCCGCGCCGGTTTACGGGGACCTGCCTGACCCGGCCCGCTTCAACGACCTCGAGGCGCTGAAAACGCTCTCGAAGGAAATCGCTTCGACGAAAGCCGAGCCGGTTTACCTCAATGAACTTTACGCGCTGCCGCTGGCGGAGCTTACGACGTTTGCCCGGAAATATGGCGTGTCGTTCGAGGGCGCGCCGAACCGCCGCCAGCTGCTCGCCCAGACCCTGGCGCTCGCCGCGGAAAACAAGCGGGCGATCCTGGACCGCGGCTACATCGACGTCACGGACCGCGGCTCGTTCATTGTCCACGAACACGTCAACTACCGGCTCTATCCGGAGGACGCTTATCTTCCGGAAAGCCTCGTGCGTCTTTACGGCCTGAAACGCGGGCATCGCGTCGAGGTGCAGGTGCAAGCGCCGCGTGGAGACGAGCGTTGTCCCGCGGTGGTGCGCATCGACCAGGTGATGGGCGGCGCGCCGGAGGAGATCTCGAAGGTCACGCCATTCGAGGAACTGATTCCCTATTATCCGCTGAAGCGGATTCTGCTCGAGTCGGAAGAGACCCAGAAGGACGTGTCGATGCGGGCCGTCGACATCCTCACGCCGATCGGATTCGGCCAGCGCGGGCTGATCGTGGCGCCGCCGCGCACGGGCAAGACCGTCCTGCTCCAGAACATCGCGAACTCGGTCACGGCGAACAGTCCGGAGGCGAAATTGATTTTGCTCCTGATCGACGAGCGTCCCGAGGAGGTCACCGACTTCCGCCGCCACACCAAGGGCGAGGTTGTCTCCTCGACGTTCGACGAGACGCCGGAGAGCCACGTGCATTGCGCGGAGATGGTGATCGAGAAGGCGCGCCGTCTGGTGGAGCAGGGCCAGCATGTGATCATCTTGCTCGATTCGATCACGCGTCTGGCCCGCGCGTACAACGCGCTCACCGGAAACCAGGGCAAGACCATGTCCGGCGGCCTCGAGTCGAACGCGCTGCAGAAGCCGAAGCGTTTCTTCGGCTCCGCGCGCAACATCGAGGGCGGCGGGAGCCTGACGATCATCGCCAGCGCGCTGATCGACACCGGCAGCCGGATGGACGAGATCATCTTCGAGGAATTCAAGGGCACGGGCAACAGCGAGCTCCATCTGGACCGCGGCCTCGTCGAGCGCCGGATTTTTCCGGCGATCAACATCGACCGTTCCGGCACGCGCAAGGAGGAGCTCATTTATCATCCCGACGAACTGCAGCGCATCTATGGCCTGCGGCGCGCGATGCAGGGTCTTGGCCCGATCGAGTCGATGGAGATGCTGATCACGCGCCTCAAGAAAACGAAGTCGAACGCCGAGTTCCTGATGGGACTCAAGAGTTAGGGCATCTGGATAAGACTGCAGCCATGCTGCTGAATGCTCGGCGCCGGCGAGGAGTTCGGCGGTGGCACGGGTCTCCGACCCGTGTGGGCGGACGCTGCCAACGGAGAACGTCGAGCACATCCGTTTAGCTCGAGTCCACCTTCACGGGTCGGAGACCCGTGCTACATGTGATCGAAATCGCGGTTGCCGCAGCTGGACGTGCGATTTCAAACCTAGCGCGACTGACGATGCTGACCGATGACTGCGTGCTGCGCCGGGCGCTCGACGAGGGAGGGTTGAGCGAGGCGCAGCTGGCGTCGGCGCGGACGAAATGCAGTCGCCAAGGGAGTGCGACGGTTGATTCGTCGGAGACGATCGGGCGGCTCGTCGCCGACGGGGCGCTTTCCGCCCGGCAGGTGGCGCAGATGCGTGCCGACTCGGCGGAAGTGGACCAGGTCAACGTGGTTTCGACCGGAATGCTGCACGATTCCGACGGGCCCGTGATCCGGATGGTGAACGAAGTGATCGCCGACGCGATCCGCCGGCGCGCGTCCGACGTGCACTGGGAGCCGTTGGAAAAACGATTTCGCGTGCGGTGCCGGATCGATGGCGTGCTGGTCGAAACCCATGAGCCGGCGCAGGCGCTGCAGAAGGCGATTCTTTCCCGGCTGAAAATCATGGCGAACATCAGCATCGCCGAAAAGCGGATCCCGCAGGATGGACGAATCCAGCTCAGCCACCGCGGCCGTCCGATCGACCTGCGCGTTTCGAGCCTGCCAACGGCGCACGGTGAAAGCGTGGTGATGCGCGTGCTCGACCAGGCCGCGTTGTCCGCGGGTCTGGGCGATCTCGGACTCGAGCCCGAGGATCGCAGCGAGCTGGAGCGATTGATCGCGTTGCCTGACGGGGTGGTCCTCGTGACCGGGCCGACGGGCTCGGGAAAAACCTCGACGCTTTACGGCTGCCTGCAGCACCTCAACCGTTCCAACCGGAAGATCATCACGGTCGAGGATCCGGTGGAATATCAGCTGAACGGAATCAACCAGGTGCCGGTGCGCGCCGGAATCGGGCTGACCTTCGCCGCGGCCTTGCGCGCGATGCTTCGCCAGGCGCCGAACGTCGTGATGGTCGGCGAAATTCGCGATCGCGAAACCGCCGAGATCGCAGTCAACGCCTCGCTGACCGGGCACATGGTGCTCAGCACGCTCCACACGAATGACGCCCCCGGCGCCATCACGCGCCTCGTCGATCTCGGCATCAAACCGTTCCTGCTCGCCGCCTCGGTGCGGGCGGTGATCGCCCAGCGATTGGTTCGCCGCATCTGCGCGTCGTGCGCCCGGACTCATCAGCCGTCCGAGGCCGAACTCCGCGCGCTGGACCTTTCGCCGGAGCAACTGTCCCGAGCCAGCTTCAGGACCGGCGCCGGTTGTCCCGGCTGCGACGGCACCGGGTTTCACGGCCGCGTGGGACTCTTTGAAATAGTTGTGATAAACGCCGAGCTTCAGGAGATGATCCACGCCCGGGCGCCGGCGGCGCTGCTCAGAGCGAAAGCGCGGTCGCTGGGGATGCGAACCTTGCGCGAGGACGGCGCGCGAAAGGTGAGCGCTGGTTTGACCACGGCGGCGGAAGTGGTCTCTATCACGGCCGGCGAGCCCAGCCAACCAACCCTCTGAACCCACCATGAGCTACGAAATGAACGAGCTGCTCGAATTGGTCGTCGAGCAAAACGCGTCCGACCTCCACCTGCAGGTCGCCCAGCCTCCGACGCTCCGGCTCAGTGGCAGCATGACGCCCATCGACGGGCCCGCGCTCACGCCGGCGGACACGGAGAAGCTGATGCAGTCGATCACTCCCGACACCCACATCAGCAACGTGAAGCTCAACGGCGGCGCGGATTTCGGCTTCGCCTTCGGCGACAAGGCGCGCTTCCGCGTCTCGGTCCTGCGCGCCAAGGGGAACTACGGCTTGGTGCTCCGGCAGATTCCGTACAAGATGTTCGGTCTGCGCGACATTGGCCTGCCGGACAAGATCCGCGAGCTGCTCTATCGTCCCCGCGGCCTGATTCTGGTCACCGGACCGACCGGCTCGGGGAAGTCGACCACGCTCGCGTCGATGGTGAACTACATCAACGAAAACCGCGACGGCCACATCATCACGGTCGAGGACCCGATCGAATATTATCACAACCACAAGCGGTGCGTCGTCACGCAGCGCGAGGTGCACTCGGACGTGCCGAGCTTTGCCGAGGCCATTCGCCGCGCGCTGCGGCAGGATCCCGACATCATCCTCGTGGGAGAAATGCGCGACCTCGAGACGATCGAGGCCGCGATCAGCGCGGCGGAAACCGGCCATCTGGTCTTCGGCACGCTGCACACCAACGGCGCGGCGAAGACGATCGACCGTATTGTCGACGCGTTTCCTGCGAACATGAAGGACATGATCCGGACGCAGCTGGCTTCGTCGGTGCAGGCGGTTATTTCCCAGGTGCTCTGCAAGAAAATCGGCGGCGGACGGATCGCCGGCTACGAGATCATGATCAACACGACGTCGATCGCGTCGCTGATCCGCGAGAACAAGACGTTCCGGATCAACTCGGATATCCAGACCGGCGCGAACCTCGGCATGATCACGATGGACACGCACCTGATGAGTCTTTTCAACCGCGAGCTGATCAGCGCCGACGAATGCGTGGAAAAGGCGCAGGATCCCGTGGTGATGCGCGAGAAGCTGGTCGCGGGAGGAGCGGAGCTGAAGGCGCTCTGACGATCATGAGGTAATGTTCGAGAGCCGCGACGAGGCCATCTCTGAACTTCTGATTCAACAAGGTCTCGTCAGGGCCGCGCAGCTCGAAGAACTAAGGCAAGGGCTTCACACCTCCGGCGCGGCCGCAGGCGGCCAGCAGGCCTGCAACCCTTCGGTTGCCGATACGGTGCTCGCGAAAGGATGGGTGGAACGACCCGCGTTTTTTGCCGCGATCGCGCGCGCGACCGGCGTCCAGCTCCTTCCCGGCGCGGTCGGGGAAATTGACGCGGCGACAACCGGGTTGTTGACCGCGGAACTCGCGAGAAACTATCGCGCGGTGCCATGGCGGTCGGACGGCGGGATCGTGGACGTGCTCGCGGCCGATCCGTTCGATCCGGGCGTCGCGCCCGATCTCGCCTTCGCGCTCGGCCATTGCGTGCGAATTTGGTTCGACGATCCCGACAAAACGGAACGGCTGCTCGAACGATCCTATGGTTTGCAGCGGGAGAAGGCCGGTTCCAGGGCCGGAGGCGGAGTCGTCGAGCTTGATCCGGAAATCTCTACCGCGGATCTCGAATCGATGGCCGGACAGCCCCCGGTGGTTCAATTCGTCGAGTCGGTGCTGTCGCGGGCCGTTCTCGACCGGGCGAGCGACATCCATTTCGAGCCGTTCGCGCGCGAGTTCAAGGTCCGCTGCCGGGTCGACGGCGTGCTTCACGAAGTGCCGCCCCCGCCGACGGAGATGGCCCTGCCGATCGCGTCACGCATCAAGGTGCTCGCGGGGCTGGACATCGCGGAGCGCCGGCTGCCGCAGGATGGGCGGCTTCGCTTCGCGGCCGGACAGCGCGCGGTTGACCTGCGGGTTTCGACCCTGCCGACGCAATGCGGGGAGAGTATCGTGCTGCGCGTCCTCGATCAGTCAGCAGTCGGGCTGGAGCTGGCCAAACTCGGAATGCCCCGCGATGTGATGGCTGGCGTGAGGGAAGCGATCCGGCGGCCTCATGGGATTTTTATTGTCACGGGTCCGACCGGCTCGGGAAAGACCACGACCCTTTACAGCGCGCTGCGGGAGATCAACAGCCTCGAGTCGAAGCTCCTCACCGTGGAAGACCCGGTGGAATACGGCATCGATGGGATCATGCAGGTGTCGGTCAACCCGCCGGCGGGGCTGACCTTCGCCTCGGCGATGCGGGCGTTCCTGCGCCAGGATCCCGACGTGATCATGGTCGGCGAGATTCGCGACCCCGAGACCGCGCAGACGGCGATCCAGGCCGCGCTGACCGGCCACCTCGTGATGACGACCCTGCACACCAACGATGCGCCAGGGGCGATCACGCGCCTGCTGGACATGGGGGTGGAGTCGTTCCTGCTCGCGGCAACGGTCGAGGGCGTCCTGGCGCAACGGCTGATGCGCCGGGTCTGCCAAGCCTGCCGTGAGCCGGAAGAAATTCCGGAGAAGACCGTGGGAGGCTGCGGAATCAAAATTGAAGCAACGGCGGGTGGCCATTTTTTCCGCGGCCGAGGCTGCGCGGCCTGCGGGCAGACGGGCTATCGCGGGCGGATCGGCATTTACGAGTGGCTGCCGTTGACCGGCTCGATGCGCGAGCTCATCACCGCGAATGCTCCCGTGCTGGCCATGAAGGCGCGAGCGAGGGAAGAAGGCATGCGACGGCTGCGCGACGAAGCGCTGCGCGCGGCCCTCGCCGGCGAGACGACGTTCGAGGAAGTTTTGAGGCACACCTGAGCATGCCACGCTTCGCGTACAGGGCCGTGTCGAAGGCGACAAATCAGGATGAAGCGGGCGTCATCGAGGCGCCTGGTGTTCAACAGGCCGCCGCGGCGTTGCGGGAGCGAGGATTGGCGCCGACGATGGTCGGGCGGCACGGGGATCCTGACTCGTGCGCGAGTCGTTCGAGGACGACTGCCGGGAGCGACGTTGTTCCACCATCGGCGCTAGCACGGGTCAGAAGGCGTATGTCACTCGGGGGACTGGCAATCCGGCCGGTCGCGAGCCGGCAAACGCTGAGGTCGTTCACGCGGCAGCTGGCTTCGCTCGTGAAGGCGGGAATGCCGCTTGCGCGCGGCCTGCAGGTCCTTGCGCGGCAGGAGAGAAATCCCCGGTTCCAAGGGGTTCTGCACGAGCTTTTCGCCGCGATCGAGGCGGGTGCAACTTTTTCGGAGGCGCTTGGCCGGCATCCGCGGATTTTTGGACGCCTGCATGTCAACAGGGTGCGAGCGGGCGAGGCGGGAGGAGCGCTGGCGACGGTGCTGGGGCGGCTCGCGGATTTTCTCGAGAAAAACGAACGCCTCCGGAATCGCGTGAAGTCGGCGATGGTTTACCCGGCGGTCATCCTGTCGGTCGCCGGGGCGATTCTCGCGCTGCTGATGACGTTCGTCGTGCCGAAGTTCGAGCAGATCTTCGCCGGGCTGCTGAAAGGGCAGCCGCTGCCCGCGCCGACGCAGTGGCTGCTGGGGGCAAGTCATCTCGTGGGAGGGCACATCATGCTCACGCTCGGCGGCGCGGCGGCGGCGGGGTATGCCTTCGTCCTGTGGCGCCGGACTCCCGGCGGGGTGCGGATGTTCGATGCCTGGCGGATGCGAGCGCCGCTCGTGGGAGAGTTGGCGGTCAAGGCGGCCGCGGCCCAATTCAGCCGCACACTGGGTTCGTTGCTGATGGGCGGGCTCCCGCTGCTCGAGGCGTTGGCGATCACGCGGGCCACGGCGGGAAATATCCACGTCGCCGATGCGCTCGGCCGGGTGCATGAGCGCATCAAGCAGGGCGAGGGCATTGCGGTGTCGCTCGAGGCGACGGGGATTTTTCCGGAGATGGTCGCCGGCATGATCCAGGTCGGCGAGGAAACCGGCGCCTTGGCGGAAATGCTCGAGCGGGTCGCCGACGCCTATGAGGACGAGGTGGACGCCGCGGTGGCCGGACTCACGGCCTTGGTCGAACCGGTGTTGATCGTGCTGATGGCGCTCGCGATCGGCGGCATCGTCATCGCGCTCTTCCTCCCGATCGTGAGCGTGATCCAGCACCTGCAGTAGCGCATCTGCCGGCGCGCGAGATGGCCCCGGCTCCCGTGTTCAGGGCGAGGCTTTATTTTTTCAACGCAAAGGACGCGAAGCGCGCGAAGAATCGGAAAGTGATTTGGGTCCTAAACCCAATTCCGAACCTTCGTGGGCTTTGTGACCTTTGTGGTGAAAGCATCGAAGGCTCGAGTCTTCGCGCCCTTTGCGGTGAAAAAATCGGGCCGCCAGACGGAAGCGCGGCGCTACGTGATCGGGCGCGTCAGGAGCTGGGAGCTCAGGCCGGGCAGGCGCTCGGAAAATTCATCCGTCTCGCCGGCCTGCCGCAGCGCCCGCTGGACCATGCCCATCTTGGCATCCAGGTTGTCGATCATCGAGACGAAGACCGCCTCGGGCGTCGCCGCATAAACGGCCGCGCCCCATTCGGGTTCGCCCTGATGACTCAGGACGACGTGCTCGAGGCGCTCGAGCAGGCCGTCGTCGAGCTTGACCGTTTTACCGGCCTTGCGGACGAGCTGGTAGCCGAGGACGACGTGCCCCTGCAGGATTCCCCGGCGGCTCCGCTTCGTGGCGAGCGTGCCTTCGTACTCGATCGTCTTGCCGGTGTCGTGGAGGAGGATCCCCGCCATCGCCAGATCCGCGTGCACTTCCGGATAGAGCGGCAGCAGGACCTTGCACGCCCGGGCCATGTGCACCGTGTGCTCGAGCAACCCGTGCCGGTAGGCGTGGTGCATCGAGACGGCCGCCGGGACCCACCGAAAGAGGTCGCCGATCTCGGAGAAGACCAGCTGCACCGTCGCCTTGAGCTCGGGATGCTTCATCGCCTCGATGTACCCGGCGAACTCGCGCCAGAGGTCGTCGGCGTTCTCCGGCGCGAGCTCGATGATGTTGTCGAGCAAACCGGGCGCGCCGAGTTCCGACTCCGAAAGAACGACAATCTTCGAGAGCTTCGGCGAGAGCCGACCCTGGTAGTAGTCGATTTTTCCCTCGACGCGCACGACCGCGCCTTCCCCGGCGCTCTTCATCAGTTCGAACGCGGGGCTGTCGTTGAAGATCGTGCAGCCGAAGGACCCGGAGCGGTCGCCGAGGTCCGCGCTGAAAAAGGGATTCCCGTTCGAGGCCGTCTTGAGCGCGAGTTTCCTGATGACGAGCAGGCTGGTGAACGCCTGGCCGTTGGATCCTTCGCGAGCCTTGAGTTCGCGAATCGTCGAGAGCGGCGGAGGGGCGTCGGGCATGGGACTGGTGTCTTTCGAGCGACGCGTGATGACAACAGGAAAGTCGAACTGTGCTGCCGGCGGTCAGCTTCAACCTCTGGCCGACGGGCGGAAGCCGATCCCTGCAAGCTGCCTGCCCAAGGCTCCCTCACGTCTCGTAATATTTCTCGCGGGCGCGGACCTGGAGGATTCGCTTCTCCGGGAGAATGCAGGCGGTGAGATGGCCGCCGAGCACACAGCCCGTGTCGATTCCCAAGGACCACTTCAGCCGCGAGACCTCGAGACGGGGAGTGTGTCCGTAGACGACGAACGGCGGTCCGCTCCAAAGTTCGGACCAGTGCGGGGCGTCGGGCATCTCCGAGCGCTTGCGCGGATTTCCGTCGCGATCGATCACCTGGATGCGCGTGACCACCCGCGCGGGCTGGCGTCGCCATGAGGGGCCGGGAAGAAATCCGCCGTGAACGAGCACGGTCCCGTGCCCGGGATCGTGAAACGTCAGCGGCATCGCGCTCATGTAGGCCCAGTCCTTGTGATTGAGCTGTTTCAGCGTGTCGTAGTCCGTTTTCTTGAGATGGGTGGGATCGCCGGTCTTCCGGTAATTCAGCAGGCGAAGCTCGTGATTTCCGAGCAGGGACACGGTGGCATTCTCGCGGGCGAGGGCGATCACCTTGGCGCTGTCGGGCCCGCGATTCACGAGGTCGCCGAGGAGCACGATCCGGTCATGCTTCCCGGGGGCGAGCCGCTCCAGCAGCTCCTCGAGCTCCCGGTGGCAGCCGTGGACGTCGCCGATGGCGATCAGGCGGCCTTTCATCATGGCGCGCGCATCCTGCCTGCATCGGAACGGGAGGCCGGCAGGAGGCCTGCGCGGCAGCGAGCCGGGGAATTCATTTCGGGTGGAGCGACGAAATATTTCACGACAAAATATTCGGGCTAGCGTTCGGTTTTCCACGCTCTAAACACAAGCCGCAATGGAACTGACCCTGCATCCGCTCTCCAAATCCAGCCATGCTTCCGGGCAGGCATTCGTCGAGGG
>JAQGON010000059.1 GCA_028293565.1 Verrucomicrobiota bacterium
TTTAAGTACTAGAGGCCAGACTCCTTTTCAGGCCCGTCGCTGCAAGCGGCTTACATTGCAGCAAACCAAGACCATGACACTCGGATCGATTCGTAGATTATTGATTACAAGGTTATTGATCGTGCCGTTTGCGGTTGCGTTCGGATCGATAGGATCGGGGGATAATAAATCCGAGATGAAGGTAGGATGCTTCAGCAATGTCTCCGTTTTTCCGCAGAAAAAACCTCCAGTGTCCATAAGAGGGCTGCTCTTCAATGGTTACAGTAGAGGCCGCGCCCGATTCGTTGAAATCTACACTGCGACGGATGAGGGAATGTGGTTTGTCTTTTGTGATTCCGAGCGCGTCCCCCTCGAACGGCTGCTCATCCCGGTCTCTGACATTTTGCATTCTCCCAGCAGTCGCGGATTTTCGATACAGAGGACATTTACCGGGAGCGCTGAGGGGACACCTGGAACCGTGGTTGGCACTTTTCATTTTGTGGTTTCGCCGGATGGGACGCTGGCTTTGGACTACTCGATCACCAGAAGGGTAAAGTATTTATTTAGGGGGATAAGAGAAACAACCGAAACGGCTAATGCTCTTTTTCAGAGCTGCGGCAGATAGGACGAGCCAACGGCCAATCTAACGGGTCTAGCCTCTAGTTCTTAAAATCGGATTAGCCGATTGCGGTAGGGAGGGGTATGTACAAAAGGATAGCGGCCTCGAAAAATTTAAGTACGAGAGGCCAGACCCCTTTTTCAGGCCCGGCCTGGCACCTCGATAATCGCCAGCAGGCTGGACATGGCATCACGCCGATAGTCTAGGAGAGATGTAGCTCGTTCCACGCTATCAGTACACACCCGGAAGTGCTTGGTGGGACATCTTGCATCCCTACGGTTACGGCGGTTACTGGATTTGGGGAAAGTAATGACCTTACTCGAAATTACAGCACAACTAAGCGAGCTGGATCGCGAATCTACGATCTATGCAGCCAAACCGTGGTCGCCGCAGTCGGTGGCGATCGTTGCAGCCGAACCTCAAGGCGGCGGTGTGCCGATTGCCACCGCTCAACAAAGCATGGCCTATTTTTTGGAAATTTTTATCGCACAAGACTTTTTAGAAGACTGGCCGGCGACGTCGAAAAAATCGGTGCAAGAGCGGTGCCAACGTTTGATCGACTACGCGATCAACGATGCTTGATTGAAAGCGAATATGTCTCCGGCAAATCCTTGCACTGGGAAAACCACAAAATCTGACCCGTCGCTGACCCGCTTATATTTTGGTTTAATGAAACGCATCTATAAAAGCTGGCGGCTAGTGGCGGTGGCTTCGCCTCTTTGGCTCCAAGCCGCTGCGCCAACTCACTTGCCGGCATTCCACCAAAGCGATCATGCTTTTGGGCTTAGCGCCCTTCAGCTCCGCTATGAACACCTTTTGTCCGAAACGGTGTTTGCAGGGTTTCCCGACACGGCGAGTGTGGTTTTTTATGAGCTTCCCTCTTTTGCTCCTCAACGAGGCGTTTGGATGCATCCTCATGGGCATGGCTATCTTGTTGTTTTTGCCTACTCCAAGACTAACTTGTGGCAGTGGGCAGAGTTTGGAACGCCCGAAGCGAGCGAGAACCTCGACGTGAGCGCCAAGATCAAGGCGGCCCAGCAGGCAAAACTGATCGAGTTTCAGCAGCGCGAATTGCCGGTGGGCATTGGCAAAAGAACAGAGGAGGCGTGGCATCGCGCTGTCTTCGGGATCATGGGTGGCGAGAAACGATCAGGCCTCGATGGGGTGACCTTTGTGTTTAGAGCCTACTCGAAAAAGAATGGTCGAGCTTCGTGGGATGCGTGGAGCCCGCTTCCAAACTCTTTGGCTGATCACCTGGGTCGCGTTGCTCTGGCGCTCGGACGGTTTTGTGAAGATGGATCGACTAGAGAGCTGGAGGTTGCCTTAGACGATCTCCAAGCGACGGGCAGCCTGATACGGCAATAGGGCAGACGATAAAGCACTACACCGATTTTCTAAATCGAAATGTCGACATCTCGCCAGCAGCGCATCCCTCTTCGCGCAACACTCGACGCGGCATGAAGCGCGGAGCCAACAGCGTGTCCTTCCCCGTGGCCATGAGTACGCGTAGTGCTGCTTTACTGGTTTTGACTTTAGGCGTGTGGATTGCTGGTTGCAGCAATTATGTTCCGGGCGATGCGACCTACAACCTCGGGCACCCGGAGCAGGCGAGGGAAACGTATGAAACAAACTATAAAGCGGGAAGCAACGCGGCGGGTCTTCGACTGGGCGAAATGTATCTCGCCGGATTAGGCGGCACTGACGACCTGGAAAGAGCAATTGCGATTAACAAAGACCTCGCCGCAAAAGGGGTCGTTGCGGCTGAACATAATCTTGGGTATTGTTATGAGTACGGCCGAGGAATCATTGATTATAATCAGGCGGCCATTTGGTATGGAAAGGCGGCCCAACATCGCTATGTTCCGGCAATGTACAACCTTGGAACGCTTTACGCAAAAGAGCGCTTGCTGCCAGGGAATGATGTCGAGGGGTTAACCCTCTTGCTTGAGGCATCGGAATTGGCAGAGGGCATTTCTGGCGAGAAAGCCCGCTTCATTCGTGAAGACCCTCCCGGGCATCGGCTGCGAATGGTCCACCGAATGAGTGCGGCTGATGTGAACAGAGCTCGAAAACAGGCGAAAGAGAGGGCCGCTGAATTTCGGCGGAAAGGGACCGACCAGAACTTCACGAGCCAACAACAGCTCCCCACGAGTCAACCCTAGCCACACGAAGGCCATGTTCCATCGACGGACAAAAACGGGGTCGGGTTTTCTGGTTTGTGATCTGGCGCTGGGTCCATGCTGTCAAAGGGCATGTGGGATCTCAGCCATGTTGAAACATTGCGGCTGCCAATTGTTTTGAGGCAGCTTCCTGGACCAAGATACAGATCCGGATGCAGATCTCTCGCATCGGTGCCACAAACCACAAAATCTGAGCCCGTTGCCCACTGAGTAAGCATTTTATGGAGACGTTTTCCGGATTATGATAACACCCAAGATCTTGGCCAGCGCGCTTATCCTTTCAACGTGCGGCCTGTGCCTTTGTATCGCCAGCCAGCAGTCCGGCGCGCGCTTAGCTATCGGAAGGATGAAGGCCAAAGATTATTTTAAGAATCCAGTCGAGGCCAGGTTTGTCGAAGCGGTTGTGAGTGGCGATACGAAGACGCTTTCAAAATTGATTCAAGAAGGCGTCAATGTGAATGCCACCGGGCGCGAGGGAATGAGGCCGCTGTTCTGGGCAATAGGCCAAGGGAACGTGAAGGGATTCGAATTCCTACTCCTCAACGGCGCCGATCCCAATATTGTTGCTCCTAGCTCAAGCGGCGACGGAATTTCCGTATCGGTAATGGGGTTATCTGCGATTGCCGCTAACCCGGCATATCTGCGGCTTGCATTGAGGCATGGAGGCGATCCTAACGCCTCGGCGGGCTACGGCAATCGGACGATTATCTTCGAGTCGATAATGAACAACCGTTTGCCGAATGTGCAGTTGCTGATCGAAGCGGGAGCCAACCTAAATCATCAGGACATATCCGGCTCACCGCCGATTCAAGATGCGGCCACCATCGGGAATTTCGATATGGTATATGTCTTGTTGAACTCCGGAGCGAACCCGAAACTTAAGGATCGGTGGGGATACGATCTTGCAGCTGATATCGAGAAGTATGGCGCCCGTGTAACCAAAGGAGATCGTGAACAACATAAGTGGTTTCTGAAGGTTTGCACCGAGCTGCAGCAGCGAGGTCTTTTGAAAGGGGCTAAATCAACGGGGTCGACCCGAGCCAAGGACGTCGGGTCTTGATAACGGGGGTAAAAACGGGGTCAGATTTGCGGGGGAGCAAAAACGGGGTCAGATTTTGTGGTTTGTGATTTGGCGTTCGGTCCATGCCGTCAAAGGGCCACGTGGGGACCTCTGCCAGGTTGAGACCTTGCGGCTGATCATGACCGTCCACGCAAAGATATTCCAAATGGGTTTGAGGCAGGTTCCTGCACTAAGATACAGATCCGAATGGAGATATCTCGCATTGACACCACAAACCGCAAAATCTGACCCCATTGTTGCTTTATGGGAATGCAAGCGCACTAGATCAATCAAATGAAAAGAAATTACCTTAAGGCTTTTGTTGTCATCGCATTCGTTTTTTCGATGGGATGCGGCCAACAACAAGTTTATCAACCCGATAAAGAATTTGCGGCTTCCTATGCAGTCTTCCTCGCCGAGTTCGATGCTGAGTCCCGTTCCTATAAAATATGGGAGATTTATAAGAACACGATACAGTTACCTACTGATCTGATTATTGGTCGCAAAATTAAGATGCCGGGTGGTGACAGAGAATCTTTGGGAAGTCCATTACGCTTGATATTCATTCTGCCCGACACCCAACATTTTGACGCCGGCCCATATTTACCGCGAGCGGAGATTCCGGTGAAGGACGGATATATTAGTGCATATCGCATGACACTAGATGCGTATAGGCAACAAACTGTGGTTTGGAGTAGAAAACAGTGAAAGCGCGTGACTGTTACTTGTGAGTGTTATCGCCGCTTTCGGCTTCGCTGGTGTGCCTTTTTGTAAGAGGCATTGTGGAAGAGGCAAAAACGAGGCAAAAACGGGGTCAGATTTTGTGGTTTGTGATTTGGCGCTCGGTCCATTGTGTCAGAGGGCCATGTGGGACGTCAGCCAGGTTGAAACGTTGCGGCTGATGACCGCCCACGCAAAGATCTGCCAATTGGTTTTGAAGCAGTTTCCTGCACTAAGATACAGATCCGAATGCAGATCTCTCGCATCGGTGCCACAAACCACAAAATCTGACCCCGTTGTTGCTCTCAAGTAAAACAGACGCAGAATGCCGTACGAAAAGCGATCAATAGTGTTTCACATGAAATGACCGGCATTGGCTGTGAATAATAGCATTATACTTCGAGTTTTCCTAATGGCGGTAATTTCTGCTTCAGCTATTGTCTTTGGTGCGTGTGGCTAATGGTGGCTTAGTGTCGGTAATTATTTCGATGGAATTATATTTATTATTGCCGCACTCGCTGTACTTTTCTCTTTTTTCTCGCTTATTAATTTGTGGTTCTGCGCGAGACCGAATCGCATTTCGAAGCAAACTGATGCACACGCCGAACCTTTCGTCCCAAAGAAAGGTGATAGTTGAACAGCGACTAACTTCTTTTACTAACAAAGGTTGCGGGCAGTACGACTATTAGCCAACATGGAATTCGTAGCACTTATCATTGCCTGTTTTTGTTCACTTGGAGCTATATGTATTTTATACTTGTATGGCATCTCAGAACTGAAGCCCCTCATTGCCTTTGTTTGGGCAGCCTTCTTTTTCTGGATGGGTTTTGCTAAGCTCCGAATAGAGAGAATTAAAGAAGATACTATAAAGCCGAGAAAATGAAGAAGCCGAATGGGTTTAGTACCGGCCAATCTAACGAGGAAAAAACGGGGTCAGATTTTGTGGTTTGCGATTTGGCGCGAGGTCCATTGTGTCAAAGGGCCATGAGAGACGTCGGCCAGGTTGAGACATTGCGAATGGTCATGACCGCCCACGCATAGGTCTGCCAATTGGGTTTGAGGCAGCTTCCCGAGCTAAGATACAGATCCGAATGCAGATCTCTCGCATCGGCACCACAAACCACAAAATCTGACCCCGTTGCTGCGTCCTTTGTTTGTTTTATGAGAACTGCCGGAAATTATTTCGCTGATTTTAGAGACCCAAACTACGATCAAATACTTGAACATCCCAAAGCGCACATCGATTTATTTAATCCGAAAAGCATGCTCAAGGAACTCAGTCCACAGGAAGTATGGGAAGAGGCTGAAGCTGAATACCAGCAGGTTTTGGAGCGTTTCCAATCAATGCTCCAAGAAAAGGGATGGACTGCTTGTAAAGACATGGTCGAGGGTAAGCGGAATGTTTGCGATGCGTGGAGACGAGAGTGTCGTGTCCTCTTGGACCAGGCACAAACTTGCGGCTCGAAGATTTATCGTTATAGTGAAGGCAAGAATGGATCGACAGGGTACGTTATCTTTCAAGACGGAAAGCCGAAGTACTGGCTGCATGTCCAATTTAATGGGGAACGTGACCAATATTGACGGAATAGTCGCAATGCCGATCGTAGCAGCCTCGACATACGCCGGCATGGCAGGGTTGCCAGCAACCTTGCTTTCGTTATCTAGTGGGAGCGAGGGCTCGGTTATCGAACAGCCATTGAGGTTCCCTTGAGACATATTTTGCTAATAAGCGGATTGGCCTCGCTGCTGATGCTCGCATGCAACGGCTGCGCAACAACGCCGCTATTCGAAGCGACCTATAGCAGCTGGGTAGGAGCGCCGCTAGAAAGATTCGAGGCTGCCTATGGTTCTCTACAATTCGTAGGTACGAATGGAGAAAATGTTATCTACAAATACAAAATGAAGAGGATGAAGGACTGCACCATTTTCTGGACGGTTAATAAAGAAGGCGTAATCGTCGCGTGGCGGCATGAGGGAAGCGATTGCGTCCTATCACCGCTTGATTGATCGGATCGAACTCACGGTGTTCGGTGAACGATCTCAGAGAGCCGGAGACGGAAAATGTCTGAACGAACAGCCAAATGTTGAAGAAAAAAAGACAGACCATGCGATCTCCCAAAGGCGTCTTCCTGCCACTAGTCATCACGCTGTTCCTGGCGTCGGCGTGCCGCCCAAATTCCATCCCGAGGGTCGATCGCTTGATCGACGAATCGGTCGTGATTCTGCGCCTCGAACCGGTGGATAGGGACGCTTACAGCTATCGGATCACCGAGATACTGAAAGACACCGAGCCACAGAAAACCCACTACGGGGTCGGTGACGTCGTGCAGGCCAGTTTGACGGGCGAAATCGCGGAACAGAACAATAGAAAGTCCAAGCTCGTCTTCATCGGCGCCCGAAACCTCCGCAACGACTTGATCGATCAGCGCACCTATGAAGAATGGGAGATCGTCAACGAAACGGTTCCGCCCCTGCAGGGGATTACCGTCGCCGCCATACGGTCGAAGGTAGAGGCCCGCGCTCAGAAAAATCGTCGCTAACGGCTCTGGAAGCCGGCGCGGTGGACGGTTCGGCGATCCCCGCCAGAAAAAGGGAGGGCCCCCCTAAAGAAAGGGGATGACCCGGAGAGAAAAAGGGAGGTCTGGCGGAAAAAAGGGAGCGCCTTTTTTGGGTCCGGGATCCGCCGTCGCCGTTTCTCCTCTGAAAATCGAATTTCCCCGCCACGGATTCCGCGCTCCTTTTCGTCGTCGGGTAACTCCCCGGCGTTTTTCGGGCGGGCCCCGGTGCCGGTTTCGCGGTGACTGGCCGAAAAGGCGCCGTCGGTTCCGGATGGATTGCGGCTCCTTCGCTCCCTTCAATGCGGGTTTCCGACGCTTCGGACGGGATTGTCTTAGCAGGAACGGGCTCGTGGTCCGGTTCGCCTCTCCGGTTCCGTGCGCTTGCGGCCGGGGTCGCCAGCGTGCCGGGCCCATTCGACAAAGCTCAGGGCCTGCGGCAACGCCGTCCCCTGGAATTGCCGCGGCTGCGGGCGCTCCGTGACTTTTGCCTTTTATCCGTGCTCATCCGTGTCATCCGTGGTGGCTTCCTTCTCTCATGAGCACTCCGCGTCCGCCCGTTCTTCTCGTCATCCGCGACGGCTGGGGCAAGAATCCCGATCCCTCGCAGGATAAGTTCAACGCGACCGTCCAGGCCCGCAAACCCTGCGACGACGCGCTCCACGCGAAATCCCCGCACACCCTCATCGCCGCCAGCGGGCTCAACGTCGGGCTCCCCGACGGCGTCATGGGCAACAGCGAGGTCGGCCATGAAAACATCGGCGCCGGGCGGATCGTCGACCAGGAACTCGTCCGCCTCAACAAGCTCTTCTCCGAAAAACGCCTCGCCGCCAATCCGGTCTGGCGCGCCGTCGTCGATCGTGTGAAGAGCCGCCGCTCGCGGCTGCACCTGATGGGGATCGTCTCCGACGCCGGCGTCCACGGCATGCTCGAGCACCTCTACGGGATCCTCCGCCAGGCGAAGGAGGACGGCGTGCGCGAGGTGTTCATCCACGCGTTCACCGACGGCCGCGACACGCCGCCCGCGAGCGGACTCGGCTATGTCCAGCAGGTCGACGCCGAGTGCAGCCGCCTTGGCATCGGAAAAATCGCGTCGGTCTGCGGGCGCTTCTGGGCGATGGACCGCGACAACCGCTGGGACCGCGTCCAGCAGGCGTACGACTTGCTCACCGGACGGAAGCTCGCCGCGACCGCCGCGAGCGCCGCGGCCGCGGTCCGGAATTATTACAACGCCCCCCTGTCCGCGACCCAGAACGGCGACGAGTTTGTCTCCCCGACGGCGATCACGGGCGAGGACGGAAAACCGCTCGCGGCGATCGCCGACGGCGACGCCGTTCTTTTCTACAACTACCGCGGCGATCGTCCGCGCGAGATCACCAAGGCCTTCGTGCTGGATGATTTCAAGGGATTCGACCGCGGCCCGAAGCTCGACCTGTATTTCGCGACGATGACCGAGTACGAGGCGGGACTGCCGGTGAACGTGATCTCGGGGAAGCCGAAGCCGTTGAAAAACATTCTGGGCGAGGTCGTGAGCGACGCGGGCATCGCCCAGTTCCGCTGCGCGGAAACGGAGAAGAACCCGCACGTGACCTTTTTCTTCAACAACTACCGCGTCGCTCCATTCCCGGGCGAGGACCGGATGTGCCCCGCGAGCCCGAAGGTGGCGACGTACGACCTGCAGCCCGAGATGTCGTCGGCGGAAGTCACGCGCGTGACGAAGGAGGCGATCCTTTCCGGCAAGTACGGCTTCATCGTCGTGAACTACGCGAATCCCGACATGGTGGGCCACACGGGTTCGCTGCCCGCGGCGATCAAGGCGGTGGAGGCGACGGATCGCGGGGTCGGCGAACTGCTCGCGGCGCTGGCCACGGTGAACGGTAGGGCGGTCATCTGCGCCGATCACGGCAACTGCGAGCAGATGTGGGATCCCGTGCACAACGCGCCGCACACGTCCCACACGCTCAATCTCGTCGAGGTGTTTGCCGTCGGCGAGGGGCTGGCCGCCGGGAAGACCCGCATGCGCGAGGGCGGACGCCTGGCCGACATCGCGCCGACCGTGCTCGCGCTGATGGGCCTGCCGAAACCGGCGGAGATGACAGGAGAATCGCTGATTGCTGGTGATGCGGTGGCGCGAAATGGCTGAGGGCTGAACTGATGCTGCTGAAATAGCTGATAGCTGACCGCTGACCGCTGATCGCTGATGATATTTTCCGGTGAACGTCGAACTTCCAACTTCCAACGCCGAACCTCGAAATCCGGACCGACCGGCGTTCGAGCGAATGATCGGGCCTGCAACACCATGAAACGTTTCCGGGTTAATCTTCTCGTTTTGTTCATCGCGACGCTCGTGCCGGCGAAGGGGCAGCTGCTCTGGCCGCGGACGGAGGCGGGGCAGACGGTGGAAGAAGTGCAGCAGCGCTTCCCGGAGGCGCATGCACCGGAAAGCCCGGCGGGACTGCCGCGCGGGCGAGGCGTCGAGCTGCTGGTCCTCGACTCCGTCGCCATCGCCGATCGCGCCTTCACGGTGCGGTTTTTCTTCAAGGACCGCCTGCTGGTGCAGGTGTTGCTGGAGACGACCGGACAAATTTCGTTCAAGGACTTCGAGAAATACCGGGATCTCCTCCGGCGGAAGTACGAACTCGAGCGGTCGACGGTGAATGGGGACCACCTGCTCGTGACGTGGAAGGTCGGGCAGACGACCCTCACGCTGGCGTGGACGCCGAAGGGGCGCGACATCGCGACGTTGACGATCACCTACGACGCACCGATCGCGAAGACGACGGACCTTTTATGAACTACATCGATGCCGACGGGGATCTCACGCTGGAAGCGGACGAGCAGAATGGCGTCCTGCGGCTGAAGGCCGTGGCGACGTTCGACGACCCGGTCGACCTCACGCCCGACGCCGCGCGCGAGCTCGCGCAGCAGCTGCTGCGGCTGGCGGACGAGATCGGGTAGGTGGAATGCGTTCACGCCGGTAGCAGCCGCCGTCAGGCGGCTGAGCTCATGGCGCTTGCGGGGGTCGAACGCGAGCCACAGACGCCTGACGGCAGCTGCTACCAAAGGTGGAGCGCATTGCCCTCAATGCGCTGGGGACGCGAGCCGAACTCCCGGCGTCGACGGAGCCCCACCGCATTGAGGCCCGTGCGACAAACCCAGTGTCTGCGCCAACGCGCTCGCTCCACCGGAGCAGCCGACGTCAGGCAGCTGAGTCCATGGCGCTTGCGCGGTCGAACGCGGGCACAGCCGCCTGACGGCGGCTGCTACGGGCAGATCCGGCTTCTGTCTGTCGGCTTCCGTCGTTATCCTGAAATTCTATTTGCCGGCCAGCGCGGGCGTCCGCTTAGCTGTTCCGTTCCTCCCGGGACACTCTTCATGAATCGCACCCATCACTGTGCCCAGCTCACCTTGGCCGATCTCGGCGCGTCCGTCGCGCTCGCCGGCTGGGTGGATTCCATCCGCGACCACGGCGGCATCATTTTCATCGACCTGCGCGACCGCAAGGGCGTGACCCAGGTGAAGTTCGACCCGCAGGACCATGCGGGGCTCGGCACGCAGGCGGCGCATCTCAAGCCCGAGTCGGTGGTCGCGATCGCCGGCAAGGTCGTCCCGCGCCCCGAGGGCACGGTGAATCCGTCGCTGCCGACCGGCGCGGTCGAAATCGCGGCGAGTGCGCTCGAGATTCTCAACGTTTCGGAGACTCCGCCCTTTCCGCTCGACGACGCGGGCGGCGACAAGGTCAACGAGGACCTGCGGCTGACGTATCGTTACCTTGACCTGCGCCGTCCGAAGATGCGGAAAAACCTGCAGGTCCGCCATCGGGCGACGAAGGCGGTCCGCGATTATTTCGACGCGCAGGAATTCATCGAGGTCGAGACCCCGGCGCTCTTCAAGAGCACGCCGGAAGGCGCGCGCGAGTACCTCGTGCCGTCGCGGATCCATCCGGGCCAGTTTTACGCGCTCTCGCAGTCGCCGCAGCAGTTCAAGCAGATCCTGATGGTCGCGGGCGTGGAGAAATATTTCCAGATCGCGCGCTGCTTCCGCGACGAGGACCTGCGCGCGGACCGGCAGATGGAGTTCACGCAGGTCGACGTCGAGGCGTCGTTCATCGACCGCGAGGGGATCTATGCCCTCTTCGAGGGCATGCTGCGGAAAGTCTGGAAGGACGTGCTCGACCACGACCTGCCGACGCCGTTCCCGCGCATGGCGTTTCACGACGCGATGAACCGCTACGGCGTGGACAAGCCGGACGTGCGCTTCGCGATCGAGCTGGCGGATTTTTCGGAGACCTTCCGGAATTCGACCTTCAAGGTGTTCCAGTCGACGGTCGCCGGCGGGGGCGTGATCAAGGCGATCAACGCGAAGGGGCTGGCCGACCTCACGCAGGGCGAGACCAAGGCGCTCGAGGAGATCGCGAAATCGCTCGGGGCGAAGGGCCTCGCCTTCATCAAGGTCGAGGGTGGCGAGTGGAAGTCGCCGA
This sequence comes from Verrucomicrobiota bacterium, assembly GCA_028293565.1. GTDB lineage: Bacteria > Verrucomicrobiota > Verrucomicrobiia > Opitutales > Opitutaceae > Opi-474. The sequence continues at coordinate 11,594 of JAQGON010000059.1, forward strand.
TCGTGAAATTTTTCACCGACGCCGAGAAGGCCGAGCTCACCGCGCGGCTCGCGATCGCCGACGGGGACATCGTGTTCTTCGCGGCGGCGCCGTGGGAGAAGGCCTGCGCGATCCTCGGCCGGCTGCGCCTGGAGGCGGCGGCGCTGCTGCAGAAGCGCGGGAAGCTTTCGCTGCGGGCCGACGACTGGAAATTCCTCTGGGTGATCGATTTTCCGCTGATGAGCCACGACGAGGCGGAGAACCGCTATGTCGCGACGCACCATCCCTTCACGGCGCCGGTGGCCGAGGATGCGGCGCTGCTCGACACGGACCCGAAGAAGGTCCGCGGGCAGCACTACGACGTCGTGCTCAACGGCATGGAGCTCGGCGGAGGCTCGATCCGGATTCATCAGCCCGCGCTGCAGAAAAAGGTGTTCGAGGAGGTGCTGAAGATCCCGGCGGACGTCGTCGAGAGCCGCTTCGGATACATGCTGAAGGCGTTCACTTTCGGCGCGCCGCCGCACGGCGGCATTGCGTTCGGTCTCGACCGGATGGTCGCGCTGCTTTGCGGAACGACGAGCATCCGGGACGTCATCGCGTTTCCGAAGACGCAGAAGGGCCAGGACCTGATGGCGCAGAGCCCCACGCCGGTGACGGCGAGGCAGCTCAAGGAGCTTCACATCCAGACGGTGATGCCGGAGTAGGCGGGGCTGGTTTTGAACGGAAGAGCGCGAAGAAAAGATTTTGGTGGAGCGCGTTCCGGCGTTGGCGTGTTGGCGCAGGCGCGAGCTTTGTCGGATGGACGTTCGATGCGCGGGAGGGTTGAGCGGGACTCGAAGGACTGGCGGAGCGGCCAACGCATTGGGGCAATGCGTTTCGCCTGAGGGAATCGGGTGGAAAGGTGGAGCGCGTTGCCCCAACGCGCTGGAGAGTTGAGCAGGCTTGGAAGTTCGACGGAGCGGCCAACGCATTGGGGCAATGCGTTCCACCCGCAGGCAAAAAAAACCGGCTCCGTTTTTACGGAGCCGTTTGAAGGCGGTGGAACCCGCGCTGCGGGCTACAGGGCGGCTTCGCCGCGTTCGTCGGTGCGGATGCGGATCACGTCCTCGACCGCCAGCACGAAGACCTTGCCGTCGCCGATCTTGCCGGTCTTGGCCGACTTGATGATCGCCGCGACCGCCTTGGCCACGACGTCGTCGGCCACGCCGATCTCGATCTTCACTTTTGGCAGGAAGTCCACGGTGTATTCGCTGCCGCGGTAGATCTCGGTGTGACCCTTCTGGCGGCCGAAGCCCTTGACTTCGGTCACCGTCATTCCTTCGACGCCAATCTCCGCGAGCGCCGTCTTCACTTCCTCGAGCTTGAACGGCTTGATGATGGCAATGATGAGTTTCATAGGGGATGGAGTTGGAGGTTAACTGGCGTAGCCTTCCTCGCCGTGTTCGTTGATGTCGAGACCCTGGCGCTCGACTTCCTCCGTCGGACGCAGGCCGAGGGTGAACTTGACGAGATAGGCGATGACCACCGTGGCGACGACGGCGAGCACCAGCGTGAGGCCGATGGCCTTGAGCTGCGCGAGCCAGAGGCCGCCGTCCGTGACGAGTTTGGCGAGGCCGTTCTTGGTCGCGGGCGCGCCGGTGAGGTTCGCGTTGACCGAGGCCGTGGCGAGAAAGCCGGTGAGGAGCGCGCCGAGCGTGCCGCCCACGGCGTGGACGCCGAAGGTGTCGAGGGCGTCGTCGTAGCCGAACATCGCCTTCACCTTTGTGCAGAAGATGTAGGGGACGACGGCGGCGAGGACGCCGATGATGACCGCGCCGGTGCTGTCGACAAATCCGCAGGCGGGCGTGATGACCACGAGGCCGGCGACCGCGCCGGAGCAGAAGCCCAGGATCGAGGCGTGTCCGCGGAAGATCCGTTCAATCGCACCCCACGTGAAGGCGGCCACGGCGGTCGCGAGCGTGGTGGTCATGAAGGCGTTGGCGGCGACGCCGTCGGCGGCGACCGCGGAGCCGGCGTTGAATCCGTACCAGCCCACCCAGAGCATGCCCGTGCCGACCATGCAGAGCACCATGCTGTGCGGGGCCATCTTTTCTTTGCCGAAGCCGAGACGCGGGCCGAGGATGATGCACAGGATCAGCGCGGACCAGCCCGAGCTCATGTGCACCACGGTCCCGCCGGCGAAGTCGATGGCGGGGATCTTGGCGTCGCCGTTCCAGACGCCGTTCATCAGCCCGCTCGAGCCCCAGACCATGTGGGCGAGCGGGAAGTAGACGACGAACATCCAGACCGTGACGAACGCGAGGATGGCGCCGAACTTCATGCGTTCCGCGATCGCGCCGACGATCAGCGCGGGCGTGATGATCGCGAACATCATCTGATACATCGAGAAGACGTTCTGCGAGACCCAGTACGCATAGTTGGTGTTGGGCGCCGAGGTGACGCCTTTCAGGAAGAAGTATTCCGTGCCGCCGAAGTACGGGCTGTTGAAGCTGGAGCCGAACACGAGGCTGTAGCCGAACGCCCACCAGAGGATCGTGACGAGCCCGGTGATGCCCAGGCATTGGGCGAGGACCGAAAGGACGTTCTTGCGCCGGACGAGGCCGCCGTAGAACAGCGCGAGGCCGGGGAGCGTCATGAAGAGGACGAGCGCGGCGCTCGTCATCATCCAGCCGTTATGGCCGGGGCCGGCGACGCCGGTGAGGGTTTTGCCGGGATCGCCGTTGTTGACGTAGGCTTCGAGCGCCGCGAGGCGTTCGTCCGTGGTCGGAGCGGCGGGAGCTGCGGCAGCAGGAGCGGCAGCGGGTGGGGTCTGCGCCACGGCGGTCAGGCTGAGCAATCCAGCCAGACACGCGAAGAGACAATATCGTAGAATTCGCTGGGGAGTATGCATGGTCATCGCTGCGCCTAAAGCAGCACCCATGCCATACGCAGCCGGGGGAGTGTCATCGCGCCGCCCGCCGCAGCGCGGGTTGAACGACGACGTCTGGAAGTGGAAAGCCGGAGTCGCGAATCCTCGCTTTAACCTGCTCGCCTTTCGCGATGTAACACGGGTCCGCGGCGGTCAGCTGCGAGGAGCCAGGCTGGCGACCAGGCCTCCGGCTCCCGACCGTCGACTTTCAACCCGCGTTTTCCTCAAACGCGGCTCAGACCGCGGCTTCGCCGCGTTCGTCGGTGCGGATGCGGACAGCGTCCTCGATCGGCACGACGAACACCTTGCCGTCGCCGATCTTGCCGGTCTTGGCGGCCTTGACGATGGCGTCGACGGTCTTCGTCTTCACGTCGTCGGCGACGACGATCTCGATCTTCACCTTGGGGAGAAAGTCCACGGTGTACTCGCTGCCGCGGTAGAACTCGGTGTGGCCCTTCTGGCGGCCGAAGCCTTTGACCTCGGTCACGGTCATGCCTTCGATGCCGATGGCGGCGAGGGCTTCCTTCACTTCCTCGAGTTTGAACGGCTTGATGACGGCGATGATGAGTTTCATAGGTGGAGATTCGCGCTCATTGGATAGGCGAACCCACGGCGGCGCAAGCCCGGTTTGGCTCGTCGGGGCGAAACGCGTGGTCCGCGGCCACGCACTCCACCCGCTTCGCTCCACCTTGCGTTTTCGCATCGCTCCCCTGCAATTCCGGCATGCCGGACATTCCACGCCTCCGCTTCGTCGATTCCCATACGGGCGGCGAGCCGACCCGGCTCGTGATGGACGGCGGGCCGGACCTTGGCGCGGGGCCGCTGGCGGAACGACTCGCGCGGTTCCGCGATGCCTTCGATCCCTGGCGGAGCGCGATCGTGAACGAGCCGCGGGGTTCCGAGCCGCTCGTGGGCGCGCTGCTCGTGCCGCCGCATCGTCCGGACTGCCGTTTCGGCGTCATCTTTTTCAACCGGGTGGGACCGCTCGGCATGTGCGGGCATGGCACGATGGGTCTCGTCACATCGCTGGCGCATCTCGGGATGATCTCGCCGGGCATCGTCCGCATCGACACCCCGGTCGGGGCGGTCCAGGCCGAACTGCACGCGAAGAATGAAATCTCGGTCACCAATGTCCCGAGCTTCCGCCGCGCCCGCGCGGTCGCGGTCGACGTTCCCGGCTTTGGCGAGGTGCGCGGCGACGTCGCCTGGGGTGGAAACTGGTTTTTTCTCGTCGAGGATCACGGGCAGGCGATCGAGTCCGCCGCTGTCGGCCAACTGACCGGGTTCGCCGGCCGGATCCGGCAGGCGGTGAACGCCGCGGGTTTTCCGGAGGTGGATCACGTCGAGCTTTTCTCCGCGGCGGCGACCGCGGCCGCGCGAAGCCGGAATTTCGTCCTCTGTCCCGGGGACGCCTACGACCGCTCACCCTGCGGCACCGGCACGAGCGCCAAGCTCGCCTGCCTCGCGGCCGACGGGAAATTGCGCGAAGGCGAGCCCTGGGTGCAGGAAAGCGTGATTGGCAGCACGTTCACCGGACGATTCCGCTGGCTCGACCGGGAAAAGGGCGAGATCGAGCCGACGATTGCCGGCACCGCCTTCGTGACCGCCGAAGGCGTGCAGTTGCTGGATCCCCGCGACCCCTTTTGCTGGGGCATCCGATGACCGTAGCATGGGTCTCCCGACCCATATGGCTGGACCCCGCCAACCGATCCGTCGCGCTCAACCCGCCAGCCCAGCCAACCTGTCCGCGGCCTCGCGTCCCGCTTCACGACGCGCTAACCGCTCCGTCGACCGTGAAAAGCCGGCTGGCACCACCCGCGCATCCGGAACGGTTCGAGCACCGCAACGTCTGCGACAATGCCCCAAGTAGCATGGGTCTCCCGACCCATATAGCTGGACCCCGCCAACCGATCCGTCGCGCTCAATCCGCCAGCGCAGCCAACCTGTCCGCGAACTCGCGTCCATGTTCCTGACGCGTGCAACCGATGGCTGAATGAAATCATCCCCGAAGAGCGTTGTTGTCTGCGGCGCGGGCATCGTCGGCCTGAGCTGCGCGTACTATCTCGCCCGCGACGGCTGGGACGTGACGGTGATCGAGCGCAACCTCGAGGGCGCCGATTCCTGCGCGCAGGGAAGCGCGGGGTATGTTTCGCCGAGTCACGTGATTCCCGTTGCCGCGCCGGGCATGGTTTGGAAAGGGCTCAAATGGATGATGAGTTCGCGCAGTCCGTTCTACATCAAGCCGCGCCTCGACGCGGACCTGCTTCGGTGGGGCTGGCTGTTCGCGAAATCGTGCACGCCGGCGCACACGGAGCGCGCCGCACCGGTCCTGCGCGATCTTTGTCTCGAAGGCCGCCGGCTCTTTGTCGAACTGGCGGGCGAGACCGGCAACGCCTTCGAGCTGAGACAGGAGGGCCTGCTCAATCTCTGCAGGACGCAGGAGGGGCTCGACCACGAGGCGCATGGCCTGGCGGCGATCGCGAACCGGCTTGGCGTGGAGGCGCGGGTGCTCGACGCGAAGGAGACCGCCGCGCTCGAACCCGGCGCGAAGCTGGATATCGCCGGCTCGGTTTATTTCCCGGTCGATGCGCACCTCACGCCGCGAAAGCTGATGCCGGCGCTGCTCGGCTTGGTGCGCGCGCGGAGCGTGCAGTTCAAATGGAACACCGCGGTCACCGGTTGGCGCGTTGAAAACGGCCGGATCGCGGCGGTGCGAACGTCCGCCGGAGAGTTCGCCGCCGACGACTACGTGCTGGCGGGCGGATCGTGGGCGCCGGAGATGACCGCGGGGCTGCGCATGCGCCTGCCGATGCAGGCCGGCAAGGGCTACAGCCTGACCCTCGACAATCCGCGGGTGCGGCTGACGAAGCCGATGATCCTCACGGAGCGGCGCGTGGCGGTGACGCCGATGGGCGACCAGCTCCGTTTCGGCGGCACGATGGAAATCGCGGGACATCGCGATCACGTTCGTCCCGAGCGGATCGAGCAGATCATCGCCGGCGCGCGCGATTTTCTGCCCGAGTTCACCGCCGCGGATTTCGCCGGCATCAAGCCGTGGTTCGGCTATCGTCCTGTCACGCCCGACGGACTCCCGTACATCGGCCGCTTCGGGGCGCATGCCAATCTCATCGCCGCCTGCGGGCACGCGATGCTGGGCGTGACGATGGCGCCGATCACCGGTTTGCTGGTGAGCGAAATCCTTGGAGGGAAAAAACCTTCCGTCCCGCTGGAATTGCTGAGCCCGGATCGTTTCGGGTGAGAAGTCCTGAGGCATCGTCGGAAACCGTCCGCCGGCCGGGATAAATTTCTGGGGAAGGAATTCGCCACGGGCGGGGGAATGCGTTTACTCCGGGCCCATGGAACTTCGCGGACTTTCCCTGATCGGTGCAGAGCTCGGGCAAAAAGGCGGCGCCGTCTTTCACGGTTTCAATCCCGCGAGCGGCCAGGCGCTCGCGCGGGAATTCCACAGCGCCAGCCGGGCGGAGATCGACCGGGCCGTGGCGCTGGCGGCGGAGGCGGCTCCCATCTGGGCGAAGTTGTCCGGGGCGAAGCGCCGGATTTTCCTGGGCGCGATCGCCGGCAAGCTCGAACGCGATGCGCCCGGCCTGGCGGAGCTCGCCTCGAGCGAAACCGGGCTGCCGGTGGCGCGCTGCAGCGGGGAGATTGGGCGGACGTGCGGCCAGCTGCGGCTTTACGGCCTGGCGGGGGAGCGTGGGGACTGGCTGGATGCGCGCATCGAGACGGCCGCGCCCGACCGGAAGCCGCTGCCGAAGCCGGATCACCGTTCGATGCTCCGGCCGCTGGGGCCGGTGGTGGTTTTCGGCTCGAGCAATTTTCCGTTCGCGTACTCGGTGGCCGGCGGCGACACCGCTTCGGCCTTTGCGGCAGGGTGCCCGGTGATCGTGAAGGCCCATCCGGCTCATCCTGGCACCGGCGAATGGGTCGGGCGCCTGGTGGCTGAAGCGGTGGCGGACTGCGGACTTCCCGCCGGATCCTTTTCGCTGCTCTTTGACGCGGGTTTCGAGACGGGCCAGGCCCTGGTGAAGCATCCGGGCGTGAAAGCCGTCGGATTCACGGGTTCATTGAGCGGCGGGCGGGCCCTCACCGACCTGGCGGCGGCGCGGCCCGAGCCGATTCCGGTGTATGCGGAGATGGGCAGCGTCAATCCGGTGTTCATCCTCCCCGGCGCGCTGGCGGAGCGGTCGGCGGCGGTGGCGGAAGGCCTGCACGGCTCGGCGACAGCGGGAGTGGGGCAGTTCTGCACCAACCCCGGCGTGATCGTGCTGCAGAAATCCCCGGCCGCGGAGCAGTTTCTGCAGACGTTGATCCCGAAGCTGGAAGCGACGGCGCAAGGCCCGATGCTGACGGCGGGCATCCGGAAAAATTTCATGACGCGCACCGCCGCGCGCGGGAAGATCGCGGGGGTGAGGCGCATCGCGGAGGCGAAGGCGGACGCCGCCGGCAGCGCGGCGCCGGTGTGGTTTGAAACCGAGGCGGCGGTCTTCGAACGCACTCCTGCCTTGTCGGAGGAAATCTTCGGCCCCAGCTCGCTCGTGGTCGAGTGTCGCGATCCGGCCGAGATGCTTGAGGTGGCGCGGCATCTGGAGGGAAGCCTGACCGCGACGGTGCACGCCTCGGAGTCGGAGCTGAAGGGACAGTCCGCGCTCATCGAGATCCTCGCGGAAAAAGCCGGCCGGCTGATTTTGAACGGTTATCCGACGGGACTCGAGGTGAGTTCGGCGATCGTGCATGGCGGGCCGTATCCGTCGACGAGCGACGGGGGCCGGAGCACGTCGGTCGGCACGCGCGCGCTGACGCGCTGGGCGCGCCTGATCTGCTACCAGAATTTCGCGGACAGCCTGCTGCCCCCCGAGCTGCAGGAAGCGAACCCGCAGCGCCTGCGCCGGATGGTGAACGGGGAGTATGTCTGAGGCAGAGTGAGCCGGCTAGGTGGAACGCGTTGCCCTCAACGCGTTGGACGCTCCGACCACGTTTAAAGTCAGCTCAACTCTCCAGCGCATTGGGGCAATGCGCTCCACCTGGGCTGCGCCGTCTGCTCCGACCGCGCATAAGCTCGGCTCGGTCTTCGGAAGACTTCGCTGGAAACAATCTCGCGGCCCGAATGCCTCGCCATCGCGTGGCGCTATCTTCCAAAGAGATTGAACGCCGTGCGCATTGGTCCAACGCGTGGGCATCATGCCGGTTTTTCCGCGACGACTTCATCACGACACTCCGCATTGGGTGCGGGACGGAGCGCTGTTTCATATCCGCGTCCGTGTCGATTCGAGTCAGACTATTCTCCTTACCCAACCCGATCTGGCGTGTGCACTCCTTCAATCCGCGCAGAGCTATCACCATTCCGGCAAATGGTGGTGCGGGTTATTTCTGCTGATGCCCGATCACTTGCACGCATTGCTTTCCTTCCCTCCGACCTCTCGCATGGCAATGATCCTGCGCGACTGGAAACGGGCAGCCGCGCGAATTCAGGGAATCCGGTGGCAGGCCAATTTCTTCGATCACCGGATCCGAAGCGGAAATCTCGGGAGCGAGAAATGGACTTATATCAGGAGGAATCCGGTGGTGAAGGGACTCTGCGCTTGCGAGGATGATTGGCCGTGGTGGTGGAGTTGCGAGGTGCCGGGCGGATTTTCGGAGGCGGAAAAAGGTGGAACGCGTTGCCCTCAACGCGTTGGACGCTCCGATGAACCTTAGCGCCTGCTCAACTCTCCAGCGCATTGGGGGCAATGCGCTCCACCTTGAATACAGCGCGGCTATTTCCGCGCGGGCAGCGCGCGGGTCGAGATCTCGGTCTTGAGCCTGGCGACATACGCGTCGGCGGTGATCACGCCCTCGTCGCCGCGTGCGCGGCTTCGCACCGAGACGCTGCCGGCCTCGGCTTCCTTCTGGCCGATGACCAGCGTGTACGGGACCTTGTCGAGTTCCGCCCTCCGGATTTTTGCGCCGAGCTTGTCGCTGTGTTCGTCCAGCGTCGCGCGGAAACCCTCGGCCTTCAGCCGGGCGAGCAGGGCGCGGCTGTAATCGGTCACCTTGTCGCTGATCGGCACGAGACGAACCTGCTCGGGCGCCAGCCAGGCGGGGAAGTCCCCGCCGAAATGCTCGATCAACACGCCGCAGAAACGCTCCATCGATCCGAAGGGCGCGCGGTGAATCATCACGGGCCGGTGCGGCTGGTTGTCCGCGCCGATGTACGAAAGGTCGAAGCGCACCGGAAGGTTGTAGTCGACCTGGACCGTGCCGAGCTGCCATTCGCGGCCGATCACGTCCTTGATCACAAAGTCGATCTTCGGGCCGTAGAAGGCCGCCTCCCCCGGCTCCTCCGTGAACGGGACGCCGAGCGTCTTCGCCGCCTCGCGGCACGCGTGCTCCGCCTTGTCCCAGTTCGCGGAATCGCCGGTGTACTTGTTCGAATCCGGATCGCGCAGGCCGACCCGTACGCGGTACTCCGCCATGCCGAGGGTCGAGAGGACCGTCTTCACGAGCGAAAGGCAGCCGAGCAGCTCGGCGCCCACCTGCTCCTCGGTGCAGAAAAGATGGGCATCGTCCTGCGTGAAGCCGCGCACCCGCGTCAGGCCGTTCAACTCCCCGGACTGTTCCCAGCGGTAGACGGTGCCGAATTCGGCGAGGCGCACGGGGAGGTCGCGATACGAGTGGGGCTGCGACGCGAAGATCTTGATGTGGTGCGGACAGTTCATCGGCTTCAGCATGAAGCCGTCGAGCAGCTGGTCGTCGGGCTTCACGCGATCCGGGAGGATAGTCTCGCGGCCCGTGCGCTGGTTGATCTGGCTCGCGAGCCGCGCGGACACCGCCTCGAGGCGCGAGAACGCCTCGGCGCACGAGCAGCCCTCGTGAATCGCCTTCGCGAGCGACTCGTTCTCAAACACGGGCGTGAACTGGGACTCCTTGTAATACGGGAAATGCCCCGAGGTCTTGTAGAGCTCGAGCTTTCCGATGTGCGGCGTGAACACCTGCGAGTAACCCTGCTTCCGCAGCTCGCCGCCGATGAAATCCTGGAGTTCCTGGCGAATGACGGAGCCATGGGGCGTCCAGAGGATGAGCCCCTGGCCGACGTCCTCGTCGATGACGAAGAGCTTCAGGTCCTTCCCGAGCTTGCGGTGGTCGCGCAGCTTGGCCTGCTCGAGCTGCCCGAGGTACGCCGCGAGCTCGTCCTTCGTCGGAAACGCGGTGCCGTAGATGCGCTGGAGCTGCGCGTTTTTTTCGTCGCCGCGATGGTACGCGCCCGCGATCGAGAGCAGCTTGAACGCCTTCAGCTTCGAGGAATAGCGGACGTGCGTCCCGGCGCAGAGGTCGATGAACTCGCCGTTCTGGTAGAAGGAAATTTTCTCGCCCTCCGGAATGTCCGCGAGGCGCCCCAGCTTGAAGCGCTCCTGCCCGCGCGACTTGATGATCGCGGCGGCTTCCTCGCGGGAAACTTCCTGGCGGAGAAAAGGCTGGTTTTCGTCCGCGATTTTTTTCATCTCGGCCTCGATCCTCACGAGATCCTCGGCGGTGAATTTATGCTCCAGGTCGATGTCGTAATAGAAGCCGGTGTCCGTCGGCGGACCGATGTCGAGCTTGGCCTCGGGAAAAAGGCGGAGGACGGCGGTCGCCATGATGTGCGACGCCGAGTGGCGGAGTTCTTCGAGAGGAGACATGGGAGAGGCGGACATGGCGAAAAGGAAAAGAGGGCGGCGATGTTTTGGAAGAGAGCGCCGACGGCTATGATGAATTGGTGTAAACGAATCCGGGCTTGAGGGAGAAACCAAGCATCGCAGGTGGCAGCGCAGGAACAATCCGCTTTACGAGGAGCCGCATGGCCTGCTGAGGGGTCCGGGGTGCTGGCGCTTTCCGGTCGGGCTGACATTTACGGCCCATGGAAGGAAGAGCGGGCGGTCTCATTTTCTTGCGGGCTCCAGGGAGTAGCCGTCCTTGCGGTCGAGCATCGACCAGCCGGCGGCGGCGATTTCTTTGCGGAGCGCATCGGCGGCGGCGAAGTCCTTCGATTGCTTGGCCGCCCAGCGTTTCGCGGCGAGGCCCGCGATGGCGGGCGGGGCCTCGGCCTTGGGCGCGGCGGCTTTGTGAAGGTCGATCCCGAGCGCGAACAGCGCGCGATCGAATGATTCGGCGTCGGCTTCGCCGGCGCGGCGATTGACGATCGTGAAGAGCGCGCCGAACGCCGCCGGCGTGTTGAGGTCGTCCTCCAGCGCTGTGAACACCGGCCCGAACGCGTCGTGCACCACGCCAGTCGGCGGCAGCGAGCCGCGATAGGCGCGCAGGTTGGCGAGCGCGCTTTCGGCGGCGTGCAGCGACTCCAGCGTGAAGTTGAGCTGCTTGCGCGGATGCCCCATCAGCAGCGCGTAACGGACGGCCATCGGCGAGAAACCCTTCGCGGTCAGCTCGTCGAGCGTGTAGAGATTGCCGAGGCTCTTGCTCATTTTCCTGCCGTCCACGAGGAGATGCTCGCTGTGATACCAGTGGCGGACGAACGTCGTTCCGTTGCAGCACTCGCTCTGCGCGATCTCGTTTTCGTGGTGCGGGAAAAGCAGGTCGACGCCCCCGGTGTGGAGGTCGATGGTTTCGCCGAGGTGCTTTTTGATCATGGCGCTGCACTCGATGTGCCAGCCCGGCCGGCCCTCGCCCCACGGGCTGTCCCAGCGGTTGGCGCCATCCTCGGCCTTGTGCGCCTTCCAGAGCGCGAAGTCGCTGACGTCCTCCTTCTCGTCGGCGTCCGCGGCGTGGTCCTTCGGCGCGCCGCCGGGCTGGAGCTCACGCTCCTTCACCCGTGAGAGCGCGCCATAGCGGCTGAACGAGCTGACCTTGAAATACACCGAGCCGTCGGCGGCGCGGTACGCGTTGCCCTTCTTCATCAGCACGTCGATCATGTCGACCTGCTCGCGGATGTGGCCGGTGGCGGCCGGCTCCACGTGCGGGGCGAGGCAGTTCAGCGCCGAGCAGTCGGCGTGAAATTTGGCGGTCCACTGTCGCGCGACCTCGGCCAGCGCGCGGTTCTCCTCGCGGGCGCGCTTGATCGTCTTGTCGTCGACGTCGGTGAGATTGCGGACGTGCCGGACCTTCGCCGCGCCGAACCGGAGCTCGAGCAGCCGGCGGATGACGTCGTTGACCACGAAGGTGCGAAAGTTGCCGATGTGCGCCGGGGCGTAGACGGTCGGCCCGCAGTTATAGAAACGGTAGACCCCGTCAGGGTGAGACGGCTGGAGGACGCGAATCTCCCGCGTGAGCGAGTCGAAAAGCTGAATGGCCATGGAAGAGGAAGGAGAGGGAAGGGAACGCTGGGGAAAATTCCGCCGCGGCGGAATGCTGTTTTTGCGGACGGCGCAACCGGGCGCCGGCGGTTGTCAGGCGCGACAACCGCAACACGTCGTTCGCGTCGTCGAGCGACGAGGCGAGGCGGGGCAAAAACCTGGGGCGAACCGGGACATGGCGTTCGAGCGAGAAACGCGGATATGCCCAGCGACTTCAAGCACGATTTGGTTTGCCGGCGACGGTCTGCCAAACCGTTGACCGCGGGATTCACGGATCGCTCGGATCGAGCCGGAAAACGACTCTCGCAGACCGGGAGGTTGTCGAATGGGCTCCTGGGCCCGCGGCCTCGGAACAGCCGCCCGACGTCGGCTGCTACGTGAGATCCCGGTAGCAGCCGAGGTCACGAGGCTGGCGCGAGCCAAGACCCGGTCCAGCCGGCGCCGGGGACCGAGGAACGGCGGTGGATAAAAACATTTGGCGGCGCCGAGGCAGGTATGCTGTAGTTCCGGTCCCATGGCGGACACCTTCAAGCTCGACCTGATCCAGCGGCCGCGCCGGCTGCGCCGCACCGCCAGCCTGCGCGCGCTGACCGAGGAAACCGTGCTGCGTCCGGCGAATTTCATCGCGCCGCTCTTCGTGGTCGAGGGTAGGGGTGCTCCCCAGCCGATCGCCTCCATGCCCGGGGTCAGCCGGCTGAATCTCAACGATCTCGTGAAGGAGTGCCGCGCCCTGGCGAAGCTGGGCATTCCGGCGATCGCGCTGTTTCCGAAGCTCGATGCGAAGCTCAAGAACGAGGAGGGCACGATGGCCCTGCACGAGGACGGCCTCATCCTGCGGGCGGTGCGGGCGGTGAAAAAAGCGGTGCCGGAGCTGACGGTCGTGACGGACATCGCGCTCGACCCGTACACGACGCACGGCCACGACGGCGTGCTGAATGCCACGGGCACCGATGTCGAAAATGACCGCACCGTGGCGATCCTCGCCAAGATGTCCGTGCTGCACGCGCGCGCTGGCGTCGATCTGGTGGCGCCGAGCGACATGATGGACGGCCGGGTGATCGCGATCCGCAAGACGCTCGATGCCGCGGGATTTTCCGAGACGGGGATCATGGCGTACTCGGCGAAGTTTGCATCGGCCTACTACGGGCCTTTCCGCGACGCCGTGGGCAGCGCGCAGGCGGCGGGCACACGCCTGCTCGGCAAGGCGACCTATCAGCTGAATCCGGCGAACCGCCGCGCCGCCGTGATCGAGGCGATCATCGACGTCGCCGAGGGCGCGGATATCGTGATGATCAAGCCGGCGGGTCCTTATCTGGATATCATCCGCGACGTGCGGGTTGCCGTGAAAAAACCGGTGGCGGCCTACCAGGTGTCGGGCGAATACGCGCAGATCCACGCCGCGGCGAAACTCGGCTGGCTCGACCTCGCCAGGTGCCGGCACGAATCGCTGCTGGCGATCAAGCGCGCCGGCGCCGACATCATCCTGACCTACTTCGCGCGCGAGATGGCAGCGGAACTCAGGTAGGCGGGTGGAATGCGTTGCCCTCAACGCGTTGGACGCTCCGTCGACCACCAAGGTCCGCTCGCACCGCCAGCGCATTGAGGGCAATGCGCTCCACCTCCGCGTTTCGGTAGGGGACTTTCGCTGGCGGAATGCGTTGCCCTCAACGCGCTGGATGCTCCGTTGATCACCAAGGTCCGCTTGGATCGCCAGCGCATTGAGGGCAATGCGCTCCACCTCCGCGCTGGACGCTCCGTCGACAGCCAAGGTTTGCTCGCACCGCCCGCCCCTTAAGCGCTCCCCTCAAAACGGCGAGCGCGGCACCTGGACGGAATCGCCGGGCATCAGGTGGATGTCCTTCTGCGGATTTTTCTGCGCGAGCGTGATGTTCACGTCATACGCTTTCTGGTCCCGCATGAGGTTCACCTTGTTTTCCTTGGCGTAGAGCGTGAAGCCCCCGGCGGACTGGATCGCCTTGCTCACCGTCAGGTCCGGCGTCCACACGATGCGGCCGGGGTGGGTGACCTCGCCGCCGACGTAGACAAACCGCTCGGTGACGCTCACCGAGACATCGACGGTGCGATAGAATTTCTTCGCGACGTAGGTCTCGCGGATCCGCTGGGCGAGGCCACTGCGCGACAAGCCGGCGGTTTCGACGACGCCGATGTAGGGAAGGGTGATGGTGCCGCGATCGTCGATCTGCACCGGGTTGATGCTCGGGTCGGGCACGCCCTGCAGCGCGACGGTGAGGCTGTCGCCCGGACGCATCTCGTCCGCGGCGACCGGCGGCGGCGGGAGGTCAGGGGCGTTCTGTCCCGGGAGGACCGAGGTGGTTTCGCAACCCGCGAGGAGAATGACGGCAGCGACGGCTGATCCCAACCCAAGTCGGCGAAGGTCCATGTCCTCGAAGAAGAACGCCCGGCCGGACGAAAAGCAACGTCAGGGCTTCCCGCGCGAGCGGGCGCGGGGCTTTTCTTCCTCGCCGCCGCCCTTGGTGTCGTCGCCTTCGGCTTCGTCGTCGCCCTTTTCCTTGTCCTTGTCCTTCTCCTTTTCGTCGCCCTCTTCCTCGTCGTCCTCGTCCCACTTGAGCGACTCGTCGTTCTTGAGTTTTTCCTCCTCGGCCTCGTCGAGCTCGGGCAGGTCGTCGTCCTCCTCGGTGCTCTTCGCCGGTTTTTCGTCGTCCGACTCGTAGCCGGCCGGCATGAAATCGAGAATCGCGGTGATCTCCTCGAACGAGTGGACGGCCTTGCCCTCGATGAAATGGCTGTTCTGTTCCTCGCGGAGTTCGTCCTCCACCTCGTCTACGGTCAGCTTCGATTCGAACTCGAAGAGGTCGTTGAGCATTTTCACGCGGCAGCGCGTGAGGAGATCGAGCAGGTCGGCGTAGGGCCCGTTTTCCTCGTCGAGGATGTCGGGGAGCATGAACAGCTTCTCCTCCGACTCGAAGATCGACTCCTTGGTGCGCTTGAGCCGCACCTTGCCGCCGCCCAGGTCCTTCTCGATGCGGAAGGGGATGAAGCCGCGCTCCATCACGTCCTGGTCAAAGCCGTAGTCGCGGAGCGGGTCGACGAGTTCGATCAGGTGGTCGCGCTGGCGCGGGTCGATGATGCTGAGGCCATCCACGTCCCACCGGACGGGGTCGCTGGTCTCGCTCACCCACCAGTTATGATCGTCGCCGAGACGGACCACGCACCAATCGAGAGTAGAAGTAGCTTTGGCCATAGATATGAGGTCGGAAGCAGATTTTTCGCGCAGCGTGCGAGGGGTGAATTAAAAAACAAGCACAAAAAGGCGCGACGACGTCGAGGGGAAAGGCAGGGCGCTTCCGCCCGAAAAATTCCCGCTTTGGTCCCGCGAACGGCGCGGACCTTGCCTTTTGGGGAGGCATTTTCAGGCTCGGCAAATATGGGGCTGATTTACGAGAAATTCGTTCGTCGCATGCTGTTCCAGCTCGATTCCGAGCACGCGCACGAGTTGGCCGTCGACGCGCTCGCCCTCCTGGCCCGCCTGCCGCCCCTGTGCCGGATGGTCGAGGCCTGCCACCGGTTGCCCGTGGGGCAAACCGGGCCGATCGAGGCCTTTGGCCTGAAATTCCCGAATGCCGTCGGCTTGGCGGCCGGCTTCGACAAGAATGCGCGGGCGTGGCCGGCGGCGGCGGCGCTGGGTTTCGGCCATGTCGAGATCGGGACCGTGACCGCGCTGGCCCAGCCCGGCAACGACCGGCCCCGGATGTTCCGGTATCCGAAGGAGGAGGCGGTGATCAACCGGATGGGGTTCAACAACCACGGCGCCGCCGCCATCGCGGCGCGCCTCGCCCGGCGGCCGGGGCCCGGACAGCGGCGGATTCCGCTCGGCATCAACCTCGGCGTGAGCAAGTCCCAGGTGGCTGACGTCGCGAAGGCCGCGGCGGATTGCGTCGAGAGCTTCCGCCTGCTGGCCGACCACGCGGATTATCTCGTGCTCAACGTCAGCAGCCCGAACACCCCCGGCCTGCGCCAGCTGCAGGACGGCGATCGCCTGCGGCAGCTGCTGTCGGCGATGACCGCGGCGAACCAGGCGCGCGCGCGGCAGCCGGGAAAAACGCGAAAGCCGCTGCTGCTGAAGATCGCGCCGGACCTCGATTTCGCCCAGATCGACACGGTTCTCGCGACGATCGCGGAGTTCGGCCTCGACGGCATCATCGCGACGAACACGACGCTGGAGCGGCCGGGCGTCTTCGCCAGCGCGGGCGAGGCGGGCGGATTGAGCGGGGCGCCCCTCTGCCGGCGATCGACCGAGGTGATCAGTTACATTTCGCGCGCCACGAACCGGCGGCTCCCGATCATCGGCGTCGGCGGCATCACGCGCGCCGCGGCCGCGGCCGAGAAACTCGATGCCGGCGCGACGCTCGTCCAGCTCTACACCGGCATCGTCTATCGGGGACCCTTTTTCGCCGCGGACGTTGCGCGGAGTCTCGCGGACCGCCCGCGCCCAACGTGAAGCGGCGAAGACTCCGTTTTTTCCCGGATCCAGTGAGCAGTCGCATGGTCCCGGGCGCGAACGGCGGGTTTTCATCGCCGGTTTCCGCTCGCGGCGACCCCAAATCTCTCGCCGCGGATTTCAGGGCTTTACAAGGTCGGCGCGAATCCTCTTAGTCCGCGTTCCCCTGATTTTCCGTGCTCGGGTGGTGGAATTGGTAGACACACACGTTTGAGGGGCGTGTGCCGTAAGGCGTGCAGGTTCGAGTCCTGTCCCGAGCACCAATTAGTACTTTGATGAAATTCGTTGCCGGTAGGCTAGGGGTTGTCGGCGAAATGGGAACGGATTTTGCCCAGCAGTCTAGCTCTCCTCGATGTCGCTAGAAACCTTACTCGCAAAGTACAAGAAACACTACGCGGCGATAGCCGGGCAGCACGGTCGTGCTGACGCAGCTGAACTGGCAGTCGGGGGAAAGTTTTATACGATGGGCGCCTTGGAATATTATGTGCTCAAGGCGCATGGGCTTAACGATACGACGTACGTGGTGGATATCGGGTGCGGAACCGGTCGACTCGCTGCGCAACTCGCGAGCAGAAGACATCCGAGGTACGCAGGCTTTGACATAATGGAGTCTGCGATTTCATACGCGAGAGACCTTTGCCGGATGCCAGACTGGCATTTTGCCGTTAGTGACGGGATACGCGTGGACGTTCCGGATAGCAGCGCGGACATGGTGTGCTTTTTCTCGGTATTTACGCACATCGCACACGAACACACGTTCCTCTGCTTGCAGGAGACTTCCCGAATCCTGAAGCCGGGCGGCCTCGTCATTTTTACCTTCTTGGAGTTCGCCATCCCTTCCCACTGGGAAGCTTTCGCGGAAGCGATCAGGAATTTCGGGAAGGAAACCGAGCCTGTGGTGTTTCTCGATCGTTCGGCGGTCACTCAATTCGGGAACTATCTGGATTTCGAAATTCTCGGTCTGGTGAATGGCGACATCCCGACGTTTCCGATCGACGAAGAGCTCTCTCTTGGGCCAACCGTTATGATGAAAGACAAGGGGCTATTGGGGCAATCGATCGCGATTTTGGGCAAGAGGCAGAAATAGCGTTCTCGTCTCGTTCAATTCCTTTTTCGATGACGGACGCGCGATGTCTCAGGCGGACCGTTTCGACCGGATGGCTTCGAGCAGCCGGGCATCGAAGGCGAAGGGCGCCGGACCGGCGACGACCCAGCTCCATTTCCAGTCCGCGTGGCGCGGATTGAGGAGGAGGTTGTGCTCGCCGCGGGTCACGGCGCTCGGAACCAGCAGCGCGGGACTTTCGCGGCGATCGCACCAGCGATTCCCGATCGCCTGCGCGGCCGGAAGCGGATCCTCGCCATCCCAGCCTTTGGGCGGGACTCCCACGCGTTGGATCGCACCGTCCGGCACCTCGAGCTGGTAGACGACGTGCGGGTTCAGGGCATCGAATCGTTTGTAGTGGACCAGGCGCTCGAGGGTCGCGAGCGACAGGCTTTCCGCCGCATAATCCAGGTGGCGCTCCTTCGCATGCCACCGTCCGCCGGCCGTGAACCCGCTCAAGCCGCTGAAGGCCTCCTGCTTGGTCCGGGCAAATTTCTCGAGGGCGATCCGCCACGCCCTCACACCGGCACCCCATGGATCATCGCCTGCAGGAGCGAGCCGACTTTCTGGCTTCCGAGATCGGTGCGCAGCATCTGGAGCGGGGTCTTCTGTCCAAGGCTGCGGTCCGGCTCGTTCAGCCATTCGGCGACTGCGGCATCGGTCGAAAACACCTCGCGCGCCTGGGCCCGCACGCGGATCACGCGGAAGAGCCGCTCGGACTCGGCGGGCGAGAAGCGCTCGCCCTTCTGTTCGCGCTGCGTCACGGTCCGCTGCACCAGCCGCAGGGCGTCGATCAGGCCCTTCTTCGGCAGCGCGAGCACCTTGGCCAGGTCGCCCAAGGTGCGGCTGGGGAGGCCCTGCTCCAGGGCTTCGATCTGTTCCATCAGCGGGCGGGCGGGAAGAGTCATGACGTTCATGGCAGTAATGCTATTATCGAATGGCATATTTGCCATCACATGGGCGAAGTCAAGCGCCGCACCCCGGCCGCGACGCGCTCAAGGGAGCCGATGCGGGCATCCCGGCGGTGACCGCCGTGGCCGGACCCCACCGGGGCGCGGTGGATTTGTTCCCCGGGAAAGGTAAAATTCACCACCGGGAAATCGCTTGCCTCACTCTGGACGGCGTTAACACTGCCCGCGACTATCACCGGCGCACCGCGCGCACCAAGCAACCACCGCGGGCGCAAGCCCGCTTCGCCTCCGACTACATGGACGACACGCCCGCCAAGGAAAATCCTCCCAAGGATTTCAACAAACTCGACCTGAGCCAGCTCCAGGGATTCAGCTTCGGCACCCAGTGGGTGCAGGACAAGGCTCCCGCGCCGGACCGGACCGGCCAGCGCAGCGACCGACCGTCTCGCGATGGCGACCGCCGCGAGGCGCCGCGCGACCGCCGCGCGTTCCGCAAGCCGGCGGGCCCGGG
>JAQGON010000062.1 GCA_028293565.1 Verrucomicrobiota bacterium
TCTTTGCGATCTTCGCGGTAAAAAGGTCCGGAGCCGTTTCTCCACCAAGGGCAAGGCCGCCCCCCACTTGCGCGGGAGACGGCCTTGGTTATTTCCTGGGTTATTTGGTGGAGTAATCCATCGCTTCGTCGGCGCTTCCGACGATCACGACCGGCAACGCCACCTTGCGGGCAATCGGACGACCGTTCACCAGCGCAGGGGAGAATTTCCACTGCGCGACGGCAGACGTCACAGCCGCCCACAGATCTTCGCTGACACCGGGAGCTCCCGGCGCAATGCGCGTCGGCGTTCCCGTCCGGTCCACAACGAACTCGACCATCACATTTTGCCCGGCATAGCGGGAGTCCACTTCGGGCGAGACGACCGAGATGGGCACCGGAATGTCCGTGCGACGTGCAGTGGACTCGAGATAGGCCGACTCAGGCGTCTTCGCCGTCAAGGCAAGAGGCGCCACGAGCAGGCCCAGGCTGAGGACCAGTTTTGACTTCGTATTCATGGTATGAACTCCGCCGCGAAGCGGAGGTTGGTTTTTCTGTTCAGGGCAAGGCGGGACCACCGGCCAAGAGCGACCGCAGGTCTCCACCCCGTCTTGCCACCGTCGCGTCCAAGTATGGATCAAACGGCGGCAAAAACCTGTTTTGGGGCCATGGAACGGTGCGCCAAGCAGCGCGCAATCCTGCCTTCAAAACCAACCACGATTCAAAGAACTCCATCGAGACGCTGCAAAAACAAGCATCGCGTGACTGCGCTTGTACAGCACGAAGAATGCCGGTCGATCGCACCGCGCCCCATCCGAATCCCTCCCGGCCCCCCCGCCGAGCCGACTGCCCTGACAATACGGTTCTCTTTTCCGGCTATTTCATTCTCATAGACTCATATTACTGCGCATTTGCATGTGTTTATGAAAGTATGTTACACTGTTACACATTGACACGGGCACTGTCTAAAGCACCTTCTGGCCATGAAATCCACGGTCACCCTCAAGGAACTCCATGCGCAGACCGGCCTGATTGTCCGGCATGCTTCCAAGAGTCCCCTCAGAGTGACCGACCGGGGCCGCTTGATTGCGGTGTTGGCTCATCCCGACCTGCTTCCGGCGCGCCGGCGGCATCGCACTCTGCTTCCTGAATACTCCCGGTTGCTGGCGGGGACGATGATGAACGACGTCCTGGAAGATTTGAATGCGGTGCGGGGCGAACGCTGATGTTGTACTGCGACACTTCGACGTTGGCGAAATATTACGTCCCCGAGCCAGAAACAAACGCGGTTCGTTCCCGTCTGGACGCCGAGGACCGGGTGATGGCGGCGGAACTGGCCCGCGTTGAGCTGATGGGCGTTTTTCACCGGCGTTTTCGCGAGGGCAAGTGGACGCCGGAGTATTTCCGCGCGGTGGCGCGCCAGTTCCAGCAGGACGAAATCGATCGGCTTTGGACCTGGATTCCGCTTGAAAGCTCGATCCTTAAGCTGGCGTCCGAGACCTATCTCACGCTTTCCGCCACGCTGTCCCTGCGCTCCGCGGATTGCATTCACCTGTCCTCGGCTCGCCACCACGGCGCCGCGGAGCTTTACACCCACGACCTGCACCAGGCCGAGGCTTGCGCAGCCATGGGCCTCAAGGCGCTTTCGATCAGGTGAAAGCATTGCCGCCTAGGCGGAACCCGCCGGCGGCCTTCCATCGACCCCGGTGATCACGCGCGCGCCGCGCTTGTAGGTGAAGTAGGAATAGGTCCACTGCAGCAGGACCGAAATCTTGTTCCGGAAGCCGACGAGGAAAACGAGGTGGATCGCGAGCCACGCAAACCACGCAGGAAATCCGCTGAAATGGAAGCGCCCGATTTCCGCGACGGCGGCGGACCGTCCGATGGTCGCCATGTTGCCCTTGTCGAAATACGCGAACGCCGCGCGGCCCGCCGGGGAAAACCGTTCGCCCGTCAGCTCGCGCTCGATCAGCCGGGCGACGTGCGCGCCGGCCTGGATCGCGCCCTGGGCCACGCCCGGGACGGTCACGCCCTTGGCGTCCACGAGGGAAATGATGTCGCCCACCGCGAACACTTCCGGATGCCCGGGCACGCTGAGATCCGGCAAAACCTTCACGCGCCCGGCGCGATCGGTTTCCGCGGCCAGCTGCTTCGCCAGCGGGACCGCCCCCACGCCCGCACCCCAGACAATGTTCGCCGCGGGCAGCGGCTGACCCGCGATCATCACCTGTCCGTCGGTGATGCCTTCGACGCGGGTGTTGG
Organism: Verrucomicrobiota bacterium; assembly: GCA_028293565.1. Lineage (GTDB taxonomy): Bacteria > Verrucomicrobiota > Verrucomicrobiia > Opitutales > Opitutaceae > Opi-474. The sequence goes on from JAQGON010000062.1 coordinate 2,241, forward strand.
TGCGGACTTCGACGCCGAGGCGTTCGAGCTGGCGTTGCGCGCTCGCGGACAGGTCCGGTGGATACGCAGCCAGCACGCGCGGGCTGCCCTCGATCAGGATGATCCTGGCCTTCGAAGGATCGATGTGGTCGAAATCCCGGATGAGAACACGGCGCGCGAGTTCGGCGAACGTGCCCGCCAGCTCCACGCCTGTCGGCCCGCCGCCGATCACGACGATCGTCATGAGCGCATCGCGTTTCGCGGCGTCCGGCTCCGTTTCGGCGCACTCGAACGCCAGCAGGATCTTCCGCCGGATCTGCAGCGCGTCGTCGAGCGTCTTGAGGCCAGGCGCGAACCGCTCCCATTCCGGGTGTCCGAAGTAGCTCGTCATCCCGCCGGCCGCCACCACGAGGTAATCGTAGGACAAGGTGCCCCGGTCGTGCGTCACGCGCCTGGCGGCGAGGTCGATGGCGGTCGCCTCGGCCATCAGCACGGCGAAATTCGGACGGTCGCCGAAGATGGCGCGCACGGGCTGCGCGATGTCGATGGCGGACAATCCCGCCGACGCGACCTGGTACAGCAGCGGCTGGAAGAGATGGTGATTCTGCCGGTCGATCAGGGTGATGCGCGCGAGGTTCCTCGGAAATTTCTGGCAGAAGGCGAGGCCCCCGAAACCCGCGCCGATGACCACGACATGCGGGAGCGTGGCGCCGGCGGCGGTTTTCATCGGGTCACAGGATGATACGGCGCGCGGCGCATGGCAACGTCCACCGACAAATTTGCTGTCCTTCGGTTCGCGGCGCGGATTACTGATCCGGCTCACGGCATGCATGCTCCCAAGGACATCCAGCTCATCGGCGGCGAAGTCGCCATCGCGTGGGACGACGGCCAGGAAAGTTATTTTCCCGCCGAACGGCTCCGCGCGGCCTCGCCGAGCGCGGAGACCCAGGGCGAGCGCGACATCTTCGGCCAGAAATACGGCGGCGACGGCCCGAAGAGATTCCCCGGCGTCGAGGTGCGCGGCTGGGAGCAGGTGGGAAATTACGCGCTCCGTTTCGATTTCAGCGACGGCCACCGCACCGGATTGTACAGCTACGATTACCTGAGAAAACTGGCGGGGCTTTGATCGGATCCGTTTCTGCGCGCCTTCTTTCCAACCTTGCCCCTTCCTTCCCGCCCCTCCTTCGTACCCGATCGGACCGACCACCCTCCTCCCATGAGCGCCTACGTTTTCCCCGCCCGCACCACGACGGCCGAGATCGAGCTCGGCACCACGCTGCAGCCGAAGTTCGGCGCCGACGGACTCATTCCCTGCGTCACGCAGGATGCGCAGTCCGGCGAGGTGCTGATGTTCGCGTTCATGAACGCCGAGTCGCTCGCGCACACCCTCGCGACCAGAAAGGCGACGTACTGGAGCCGTTCGCGCCACAAGCTCTGGATCAAAGGCGAGGAATCCGGCAACGTGCAGCACGTGCGCGAAGTGCGCACGGACTGCGACCAGGATGTCCTGCTGCTCAAGGTCGAGCAGAGCGGCGCCGCGAACGCCGCCTGCCACAACGGCTACAAATCGTGCTTCTACCGGAAGCTTGCCGCCCTCGACGACCCGGCGATGAAACTCGAATTCACCGCGCAGCGCCTGTTCGACCCCGCGACGGTTTATAAAAAGAAGTGAGCGCCCGAACTGCGCGGCCTTGCTGGTCGAGACGGATTTGACCGCGAGGATCGCCAAGGGCGCGAAGATCGGTCTTTTTTTGAGAAATGAAAGAGCTACTGCACGACGCGTCGGCGCGCGCCATCCGCTACCTTGAAACTCTCGACTCGCGGCCGGTGGCGCCGACGCCGGAGGCCGTCGCACGACTGCGGACGCTGGATGTTCCGCTGCCGGAAAAGTCCGGCGATCCGTCGTCGACCCTGCGGCTGCTCGACGACGTCGGCTCGCCCGCGACGATGGGTATGGCCGGCGCGCGGTTCTTCGGGTTCGTGATCGGCGGCGCGCTGCCGGTGACGCTGGCGGCGAACTGGCTGGCGGGGGCCTGGGACCAGAACACGGGCTTGTATCGCGCGACTCCGGGCACGGCATTTCTCGAGCAGGTGGCGTTGCGCTGGCTGCTCGACGTCCTCCGGCTTCCGCCCCAGTCGACGGGCGCGTTCGTGACCGGCGCCACGGTCGCCAACCTCTGCGCCCTCGCCGCGGCGCGCCACAGCGTGCTGAAAAAAGCGGGATGGAATGTCGAGGCGGACGGGCTCTTCGGCGCGCCGCCGATCACCGTGCTGATCGGCGCCGAGGCGCATCCGTCGGTCACCAAGTCGCTGGGAATTCTTGGCCTTGGCCGCACGCGGATCGTGAAAATCCCGGTCGACCACCAGGGCCGGCTCGTCCTCGAAAAACTTCCGCCCGTCTCCGGACCGACGATTGTCTGCGCGCAGGCGGGCAACGTGAACACCGGCGCGTTCGACGACATCGGGGAGGTCTGCCGCCGCGCCCACCCCGCCGGCGCCTGGGTTCACGTCGACGGCGCGTTCGGCCTCTGGGCCAGCGCCGCGCCGTCCCGGGCGCATCAGGCGGCGGGGATCGAGCTCGCGGACTCGTGGGCGACGGACGCGCACAAGTGGCTGAACGTGCCCTACGACTGCGGCCTTGCCTTCGTGAAGGACCCGCACGCGCTGAAGGCGGCGATGGCGATCACGGCGGAATATCTTCCGACCGAGAGCGAATTCCGGAATCCGTCGGACTACACGCCCGAGCTCTCGCGGCGGGCGCGCGGGGTCGAGGTGTGGGCAGCGCTGCATGCGCTCGGCCGGGAGGGCGTTGCGGAACTCATCGAGCGCAATTGCGCGCAGGCCCGCCGGTTTGCGGCGAAGCTATCCGCCGCGGGCTTTGAAATCCTGAACGAGGTCGTGCTCAACCAGGTGCTCGTCTCGTTCGGCGACGCCGAAAAGACCAAGCGCGCGATCGAAGCCATCCAGGCGAACGGCACGTGCTGGGCCGGAATCACCGTGTGGCAGGGACGGACCGCCATGCGGATCAGCGTCTCCTGCTGGGCGACGACGGACGCTGACGTGGACCGCAGCGTCGCGGCGATGATTGCCGCCGCGCAGGCATCCTGACCCATAATCCCTTTCACCGCGAAGGACGCAAAGGGCGCGAAGATCGATCCTTCCGGTTCCGGACCTTGGCGAGCTTTGTGTCCTTCGCGGTCAAACTCCGAGCGCTTCTACCCCGAGGACGGCGCGAGGCCGCGCTGGCTGGCGTTCGCGAAGGCGATCATGCGCTGGAATTCCGGCGAGGCCGCGTGCTCGTGGGCGGCCAGTTTTTCCAAGGCCTGCGAGCGGTTCAATCCGTCGCGGTACAGCAGCCGGTAGAGCTGCCGGACCCGGTCGATCTGCTCCGCGGTGTGACCGCTGCGCTCCAGCCCGACCTTGTTGTAGGCCCTCACGGTCGCCGGCGATCCGTCGGCGATGAAATAAGGCGGGATGTCCTGCACCAGCTTCGAGCAGGCCGAGAGCATCGCATGCGCGCCGATGCGGCAGAACTGATGCACGCCGCCGAACGCGCCGACGACCGCCGCGTCCTCCACCACGACGTGGCCGGCCAGGCCGGCGTAGTTGCTCATGATGATCTTGTTTCCCAGCACGCAATCGTGCGCGACATGGCTGTAGGCCAGGATGAGGTTGTCGGACCCGATCACGGTGTGGTCCCCGTCATTCGTCGCCTCGTGCACGCTGACGTACTCGCGAAACACGTTGCGGTCGCCGATCCGCACGCCGGGTTTTCCTCCCCTGAACTTCAGGTCCTGCGTTTTTCCGCCGAGGCACGCGTAGGGGAAAACCTGGCACTCGACCCCCATGACGGTGTGGCCTTCGACCGTCGCATGATGGTGGATCTGCGTCCGCGCGCCGATCACAGCCGAAGCGCCGACGTAGGCGTACGCGCCGACCTGCACGTCCGGGCCGAGGTGGGCGCCGGACTCGATGATCGCAGTGGGATGAATCTCTCCGGCCATCGGTTAGTCGTCCACCTCGTCGGCAATCGCGAACATCATCTCGGCCGACGACACCACGTGTCCGTCCACCGTGCAGTTGCACTCCGCGGCCGCGAGCTTGTCGCCGCGGTACTTCGTGATCTTGGCGTTGATGATGATCTGGTCGCCCGGACGCACGGGCTTCCGGAATTTCACCTTGTCCGCGCTCATGAAAAACGCCGTTTTCCCGGCGTTGCCGCTGCGGCGCAGCATCACGATCCCCGCGGCCTGCGCCATCGCCTCCAGCTGCAGGACGCCCGGCATCACCGGATTCGTCGGAAAATGCCCCATGAAATACGGCTCGTTGATCGTCACGTTCTTGATCGCGACCAGCTCGTCCTGGCCGACGAACTCGACGATCCGGTCGATCATCACAAAAGGATACCGGTGCGGGATCGTGTCGAGGATGCGGCGGATATCGAGCGACGTCTCCGTCGGCAGCACCATCGCCGGCCGCGGCTTTTTCTTGGGTCCTTTGCGGCGCTCCTCGAGCTTGGCGTACAGCGCCTTCGTCAGCTCGGCGTTGATCGCGTGCCCCGGGCGCGTCGCGATGAGGTGCGCCTTCAGCGGCATCCCGAGGAGGACGATGTCGCCGATGATATCGAGGATCTTGTGGCGGACGAATTCGTCTTTGAAGCGCAGCGGCTCCTTCGAGATGATCTTGTCGCCGCGGATGACGACCGCGCAGTCGAGGGAGCCGCCCTTGATCTTGCCGAGCTTCAGGAGCTCCTCGATGTCCTCATAGATCGTGAAGGTCCGCGCCGCCGCGACCTGCGTCATGTAGACATCCGGGTCGATCGTGAGCGAGAGATGCTGCGTGTGGATGCCGTGGTTGTCCGCGGACGTGCACGAGATCTTCAGCTCGTCGCACGGCAGCGCGATGATCGATGAGTCGCCGCGCGTCACGGACACCGCGGAGTCCAGGGTGAAATACTCGCGCTCCTTCTCCTGCTCCATCGGCTCGCCCTGCAGGATCATGTTCACGTACGGCTTCGCCGAGCCGTCCATGATCGGCGGTTCGGAGGCGGTCATCTCGATCACCACGTTGTCGATGCCGCAGCCATGAAGGGCGCTGAGGACGTGTTCGACCGTGTGGATCTTCGCGTGCCCCGACTGGATGGTGGTCGCGCGCACCAGATCGGTGACGTGGTCGATGCGCGGGCGCAGTTCCGGGCTGCCGTTCAGATCGATGCGGCGAAAAAGGATCCCGTGGTCGGCGGGCGCCGGCTTCATCGTCAGCGTCACTGTCTCCCCCGTGTGCAGCGCGCTGCCGGTGATGGACGCTTCGCGCGCGAGGGTGCGTTGTTTCATAGGGTTGCGGCAGTCTCGGAAAGGGCCGTGGCAGAGCGCAAGCGCGGAAGCTGGCGCGGCTGGCCGGGTTCGCGGTCCGCGCGGCGACTGCCGGTCGTTTTTTGAGCAGAGGGTCCGCCAAGGGTGACGCGAAGCACCGCCCGGGCGCGAAGCCAAGGTTGGGAAGCAAGGGACGTTTCCGGCCGCTTTTTTTTCTCACGCAAGCCCGCAGATTGACGCGGCCCGATGGACGGCGCTTTGCGTCCCGTTGCGCCCTTCAGTTCAAACGCCGGGCGCGGCCTTGACAGAGCTGGAATCGCTTCCTCACTGTGAACCCTTTCACTCTCCAAAACCGCATCCCATCGATCATCCGCCATGCCCGCAGCCAACGATATCCGCAAAGGCCAAGTCATCAAATTCAACGGCGAGCCGCACCTCGTGATGGAGACCCAGCACCGCACGCCGGGCAATCTGCGCGCCTTCGTCCAGATCAAGATGCGCAATCTTCGCTACGGCAAGGCCCTTGACCAGCGCTTCGCGTCCACCGAGGCGATCGAAGTCCTCCCGACCGAGAAAAAGAGCCTCGAGTTCAGCTATGCCGACCGCGATTCGTACGCGTTCATCGATCCGGAAACCTTCGAGCAGACCGAACTCAGCGCCGAAATCCTCGGCGACGTGAAGAATTACCTGACTGCCGGCGGGAAAGTCGACGTGCTGTTCGTCGACGAAAAGCCGCTCACCGTCGAGCTGCCGTCGACCGTGGCCCTGAAGATCGTCGAGAGCTCCGACGGCGTGAAGGGCGACACCGCCAGCAACGTCCAGAAACCGGCGAAGCTGGAAACCGGCCTGATGATCCAGGTCCCCCTCTTCATCAAGGAAGGCGAGATCATCAAGGTCAGCACCGCCGATGGCACTTATCTCGGTCGGGTTTGAGGACGGCCGGGGCGAGGAAGGGACGAACATCGAACGTCCAATTTTCAACTTCCAACCTCGAACTTCAGAAAGTCACCGGATAGGATGTCTTGGTACCACCGCTCGGGAATTCGAGGTTGGAAGTTGGACGTTCGAAGTTCGATCGGACCAATGGGACCGATCGGTCCGATCGCCGATCGAATCAGGCGCTCGCCGCCGCAATCGCGGCCTTGTAACTCCCGGCCGCTTCCTTGGCGTTGCTCGCGGAGCATCCGAGATCGCGCAGCAGTCCGTCGCGGAGTCCGTAAATCCATCCGTGAATCGTGAGATCCTGCCCGCGCTGCCAGGCGTCGCGCACGATCGTGGTCTGCGCCACGTTGGCAACCTGCTCGATCACGTTCAGCTCGCAGAGCCGGGCGCTCCGCGCAGTTTCGTCGACCACGCGGCAGAGGCAGTCCTCGTGTTTCTCGCGCACGTCCTGCACGTGCCGCAGCCAGTTGTCCGCGAGCCCCACCCGCTCGCAGCGCAGCACCGCCCGGATGCCGCCGCAGCCGTAATGGCCGACGACCATGATGTGTTTCACCTTGAGCAGATCGACCGCGAACTGGATCACCGACAGGCAATTCAGGTCGGTGTGGACCACGACGTTGGCGATGTTGCGGTGGACGAACACCTCGCCCGGAAGCAGCCCGATGATTTCGTTCGCCGGCACGCGGCTGTCGGAACAGCCGATCCACAGGTGTTCCGGATTCTGCTGGCCCGAGAGTTTTTCAAAAAAGTGCGGATCCCGCCGCCGAATGCTGTCTGACCACGCCTTGTTCTGATCGAGCAGGTGCTTCAGGACGTCCATGGGGATCGGAATGCTCGACGCCTCCCTGCATTTGTCGAACCCCGAATGAAGCGGGCGTGCCCAATCCGGCATCGCGGAAGCACGAAAAGCAGGCCCGGGTTCCGATCCATGGTCGTCCGCGCTTGCGCCTTCAAATCCGGCATTGCCCGCGAAGGGCGCCGCTGCACACTGGCCCGCCTATGGGACGTCAGTGGCTCCACGCCAAACGCGCGATCGTCAACCTGAAGAAAGGCCAGACGGTCGGCAAACTCGTCAAGGAAATGACCGTCGCCGCCAAACTCGGCGGGCCGGACCTCGGAGCCAACGCCCGGCTCTTCGCCGCGGTGGAAAAAGCACGCAAGGCCAGCGTGACGCGCGACGTCATCGAGCGGGCCATCGCGAAGGGCGCCGGGATCGGCGGCGACAAGACCGCGCTCGAGCACGTCGTCTTCGAAGGCTACGGGCCGCACAAGGTGCCGGTGATCGTCGAGGCGTACACCGACAACCATCAGCGCATCGCGCCGGAGATCCGTCAGCTGTTCAAGCGGGGCGTCCTCGGCCACGCGGGCAGCAACAAATTCCTCTTTGATCACGTCGGGATCGTCGAGGCCCATCACGCGGACCCGAACGTCGATCGCGAGGCCGCGGCGATCGAGGCGGGCGCGAATGATTTCGAGGCGCTCGCGCACGCGCAGAACGACGACATTCCCGAGGGCCGGTCCGGCGCGCGCTTCGTCACGGAACTGAAATCCGTCCATGCCGTCTCCGTCTGGCTCGCGAAAAACGGCTGGACCGTGATCACGAGCGAGCTCGGCTACATCGCGAAAACGTTTCCCGAACTGAACGACGAGGATCGCTCGGACGTCGGCGAGTTTCTCCAGGCCTTCGAGGATCACGACGACATCCAGCGCGTCTGGGCCGCGGTCAAGTAGCGCCGCGTCTCCGGCGCGCGATTTTCGCGGACAGAGCCAAGCCCGCCAGGCGGAGACGCGGAACCGCCCTGAAGTCATTCGGAGCGAAGTCCGGCGATCGACGGATAAAGCTCCGCGAACCGCAGCCAGGTATCCGTTTCAATTTCTGGCGCGTTCGAACGGACGATGTTCAGCGTCGTCTGAAGCTCGATCATCGCCTTGGAAAAATGCGTCCGAAGGGTCTTGTCGCTGCCCGCGAGCTGGTCGCGCAGCGCCCCGGTGGTCATCGGTTCGATTTTCACCAGCGCGTGGATTTTTCGCGCCATCGGCGTGCACGTTTCGACCGGCCGGTGGAATTGCGGATAGTGCTCCTTCGCCAGGTGCTCGAGGGTCATGAGCACCGCCCGCCCCTTCTCGTCCTTGCCGTAAAAAATCTCGTCCGGGAACGTCGCCGGCAGTTCGTTTTTCCAACGCCAGACCGCGCCCACTTTCCGGCCCCACCCTCCTTCACCCGGCCGCCGGTCGGGAAAATCGGCGACGTCCCACAAGGTCGGCGTCATTTTCCTGGGGTCGGCAAAGATCCCGCACCGACCGACGGAGCACACGAACGCATGCGCCTGCGTGAGCGTCTTGACGGAGATCTTGCGGCGCGGCTTCACGTGATACCGTGCCTCACGGCGACGCAGCGGCGATGCGCACTTCACCTTTGGCCGTAAAAATCTGTCCCGCGGGATCGGTCGCCCTCACTTCGACGACGTGCCGGCCCGGCGGCAGATCGGCCGGCAAGATTCCCCGCCAGAGGTGGTGGCAGACCACCGGGTCGGGCAGCCGCGGCGTCGCGAGCGGCGTGGCGCGATCATCCTGCGCGAGGTAAAGCCGGGCATAGGACGGATCCCACTCGAGCACGCGCCGCAGGGCGTTCCACGCGCGCTCGTCGACTCTCGATTCAACGGTCCAGCCCTCATGGCCGTTGAAGACGTTCGCATAGTACGAAACAAAGCCAGCCCGCGGCAGCGCGGAAACGGGCACATGGAGTCCGATTTGGTCCCCGGGCGAACTCCGTGCCGCCCGGTAATCGGTGCGCACATCGGTTTCCTCCACCGTGAGGATCCCGTACCCTTGCGGCGTGCCGTCGGCCATCGTGGCAAGCGGGATGCCGTCGTGATCCGGCGGACCACCCCAGAAACTCCCGCAGGCGGCGGCGACGTTGAACTCGTGCAGCGGCGAAGTCCCGGCCCAGCCGTCGGCGGTGCCGTGAAAAACATGCCGCTGATAATGCGTGTGTCCCGAGAGCCAGAGGACATGCGGCCGGTCCTTCAGCAGCGCAAAAAGCCGGGCGCGATCCGCGACCCGGAATGTTTCCGGGTTCAGCGCGTTCGGATAGAACCACGGAATGTGGACCATCATCACCAGCAATTCGCCGGGCGGCGTGGCTTTGAGGAGATTTTCCAGGAACGTGAACTGGTCGCTCCGCAGACCGCCGATGTACCGCGGACCCCCGAGGAACCGCACGTTGTTGAGTCCGACGAACAGTGCGCGCCCGTAATGAAACGCATAGGTCGAAGGCCCATGGGCCGCCTCGAAGCTCGCCGTGGCGCGCCGGTCATCCGCCGCGCCGAGATCCAGGTCGTGATTTCCATTGATCGCGTAGGCGGGAATTCCGACTCGCGCCACGGCCTGCGCCAGCAGCGCGTAGAGTTCGTGCCGGTCGTAGACGATGTCACCGAGCGTGACGCTGAAGGCGAATTCCCTCGTGCCCGCCAGGGGCGCGGCGATCGTCTTCTCGAAATATCCGACTTCCGCCGCCGACGCGGGCTGCGGATCGGTGAGCACGAGAACGCGAAACCGGTCCGGCTCCTCGCCTCGCTGCAGCGGAAAGTCCGCTGCGCCGCCCGGATCCGCCTTCCGAAAAAATTGCGGCTGCCGATGCGCATCGACGGGCGGCGCCCAATCGCGGGGTTTGATCACGAACACGGTGGCGCCTTTGATCGCGTCAAATCCGTAGCGGCCGTCGGCGTCGGTCACGGCCACGACCACGCCGTCCGAAACGCCGACGTGGGCGATTCCAGGTTCCCCCGCGTCCTGCGCGCCGTTGCGGTTGGTGTCGTCATAGACGATCCCATGCACCGGCTCCGCCCGGAGGGAAACCCCGGCAGCGAGGAAAAAAATCGACGCAAGAGGCGGACGCAGCGATCTCACGCCGCGAGCCAAAGCGGCAGCGCGCGCCGGGTCGAGTCCCGAGGTGGCGGCCGGGTCTCGACGGAGCGTCCGACGCGTTGAGACAACGCGTTCCACCCCCGGGCAACTCGGATAAGACCCGGACCCCCTCTCGTCCGCGGGAATTCCCTCAAACCGTCCGGCGCGCGAACAGGAAATAGAGCAGCGAGCCCAGAAACGGCAGCAGGATGATCACGATGATCCAGACAACCTTGTTTGGATTCCGGCTGCGGGCGCAGTCGACGATCGCGACGATCCAGAGGACGAACCAGAGGATCGACAGGAAATAACTGAGGCTGCTGTTCATTCCCGTTTCGTAGCTTGTTGCGGCCGATGGTTCCCGGCGAAGTCCCGGGCCCCGCGGATTTTGCGGATTGACCGAATATTCGGACTCGTCTTCGCCAGCCGATCCCCGCGCAAAAATCGGGGAGATGCGGCACGTTGAAAAAGAGGAAACTTCTGGTATCGTGCGCGAGTCTCATCAAACCCCACCTACGACCATGAAATCCAAAATCGTTCTCTTTCTTTTCGCCGCTTCCGGGCTGGTTGCCGTCGGAGCGAAGGCGCAGGTGACGGTGCCCTCGCCAGCACCGGTGATCACGAGCAACGCGCCCTCGACCGCGAATCGGGTGATCTATTCGCCGCGGCTGCCGTCGCCGACGGAGTTGAGCAATGTCGCCGGGGCGCAGGGTGTCGGGATCGAGCGGATCGACCAGACCGACACCCAGATCACGGTCACGTACAAGACGGCCAATGGCCAGCTGACCACGGTTTCCTACCAGCTCATTCCGGCTTCCGGCCCCGTCACCGCGACCACGACGGTGGTCTCGCAGGCGCCGACAGTCGTCTATACCCGCCCGGCCCCCTACTATTATTACGACGATCCGTTCTTCTATCCGTGGTCCGGATACGGCTATGGCTACAGCCCCGTCTCGATCGGCCTCGGCTTCGGGTATTACGGGCGGGGCGGATATTACGGCGGAGGATATGGTCACGGCGGTTACGGCCGCGGTCATGGCCATCGCCGCTGATCGTGGCCTGCCGCCGCGGTTCGCCTTGGAGATTTTTTCACCCATGCACGTCAAAACTCTGTTCCTTCCCGCACTTCTGACCACGGCGCTGCTGAGCGGCTGCGTCGGGACCGGCCCGAACACCCAGCAGGGCGCGGTGGCCGGCGGCGCCCTTGGCGCGCTCGC
>JAQGON010000225.1 GCA_028293565.1 Verrucomicrobiota bacterium
CAAGCTCGGCGGCGTCCACGCGATTGGCGCCATGGCTTACGGCACGACGACGATTCCCGCCGTCGACAAGGTCTTCGGCCCCGGCAATGCCTTTGTCTGCGAGGCGAAGCGCCAGGTTTTCGGAACGGTGGGCGTCGACTCCCTCCCGGGCCCGAGCGAGGTGATGGTCATTGCCGACGAAACCGCGCGCGCGGATTTTGCCGCCGCCGATCTCCTCGCCCAGGCCGAGCACGGTTCGGGACGCGAGCGCATTTATCTGGTGGCGACCTCCGCGAAGATCATCGCGGCGATTCTCGGCGAGGTCGAAAAACAGCTCCACTCGCTGGCCCGTTCCGAAAAAACCGCCCGCGTGCTGGGCGAGGGTTTTCTCGCGGTGGAGGTGAACACGCTGACCCAAGCCGCGGCCGTGGCCAACTACGTCGCGCCGGAGCATCTCGAGCTGCTGGTCAAGGACTCCGCGGCCAGGATGCTCACGCGCACGATCACCACCGCCGGCGCCATCATGCTCGGCAATTTCACGCCGACCGCCGTGGGGGATTTCACCGCCGGCCCCAGCCACGTCCTGCCGACGGGGAGGGCGGGGCGGTTTTTCAGCGGACTGCGGGTCGAGGATTTCATGCGCCGGACGAGCCTGGTGGGCTATAGCCGCCACAGCCTGCGCAAGGCGCAGCCGGTCGTCGCGGCGTTCGCCGTCATGGAGAGCCTCGACGCGCACGGCCGCTCGGTGGAAATCCGCACCTGAAAGTCTGGCGAGGGGTGACGGAGGGACCGACGCGTTGCTCTCCGCCGCCTCCGTTTAATGCCGGAAAAAACAAATCTCATGTCGAACCTTTCGCCGGCGCAGCTCGCGCTTCCGCATGTCGCGCGAATTCACGCCTACACGCCCGGCCTTCAACCCGCCGGGCAGGGCTGGGTGAAGCTCAACACCAACGAGTGCCCCTATCCACCGAGCCCGCTGGTCGCGGAGGCATTGCGCCGCGAGATTGGCGACGACGGCGCGTCGCTGCGGCTGTATCCGAATCCGAAGAGCACTCCGCTGCGCGCGGCGATCGCGAAGCTGCACGCCCTCGGGCCGGACCAGGTCTGCGTCGGCAACGGGTCGGACGACATCCTCAACCTGCTGGTCCGCGCCTTCTGCAGCAGCAGCGCAGGCGCCGGTTTCACGTTCCCGAGTTATTCGCTCTATCCTGTCCTCGTCGAGATTCAGGACGGACGCGCCGTCGTGATCGAATTCGACCGTTCGATGACGCTCCCGATCGACCGGATTTCGGATTCGTCCGCCCGCGCTTTTTTTCTCACGTCGCCCAACGCGCCGACCGGCGTCGCATTTTCGAACACGGAAATCGAACGCGTGCTCGGCGCGTTCCCCGGGCTTCTGGTGGTCGACGAAGCCTATGCGCCCTTCGCGCGCGAAAATGCCGTCGGCCTGCTCGCGCGTCATCCGCGTCTGGTCGTGGTCCGGACCCTCTCGAAGGCGTACGCGCTGGCCGGCATCCGTGTCGGTTACGCGCTGGCCGACCCCAAGGTCATTGGGCTGCTCGACGGCGTGCGCGACAGCTACAACGTCGGCCGCCTTTCGCAGGTTGCGGCGGTCGCGGCCTTGGGCGACGCGGCGTATTACGAGGGCGTCGTCGCCAAGGTGATCGTCACGCGTGAAGGCAACCTCGCCCGCTTCGCGCAGCGCGGATGGTTCACGTATCCTTCCCAGGCAAATTTCATCTTCACGGAACCGAAAAATTCCCGCGGCGAAACGGGGCCGGTCGTGGCCAAGGCCGCCTACGATTTCCTGTTTGAACGCAAGGTCCTCGTCCGGCACTTCCCCCACCATCCGCTGACCGCGCCCTTTCTCCGGGTCACCATCGGTACCGATGGAGAAATGCAGGCACTGCAGAGCACGTTGGACGCGTGGGTGGGAGTTTGATCACGGATCACCCAACGCGCCGCCGCCGGTCGGGATTCGAATTGGAATTTTGACGCCAAAGATCGCGTAGAACGGCGTTTCTGGCTTTCAACTTTCAACGTTCAACTTTCAACTCCCCCAATGGCCAAGAACTCCACCCGCGCAGCAAACGTCACCCGCAAGACGGCCGAGACCGACATTGCGCTGACGCTTGCGATCGACGGCCGCGGCGTCGGGAAGATCGACACCGGCGTGCCGTTCTTCGACCACATGCTCACGTTGTTCGCGAAGCACGGCCTGTTTGACCTCACCGTGAAGGCGAAGGGCGACACGGACGTGGATTATCATCACACGGTCGAGGATGTCGGCCTCGTCCTGGGGCAGGCGTTCAAGGAGGCCTTGGGTGACAAGATCGGAATTCGGCGCTATGGGTTTTTCCTGCTGCCGATGGACGAGTCTCTTGCTCGGGTGGTCGTCGACGTCGGGGGGCGCCCGCACCTTGTCTACGCCGCGGAGGCGCCGACGATGTTTGTCCGCGATTTCAACATTGTCCTCGTGAAGGAATTTTGCCGCGCGTTCAGCAACGCCTTGGGCGCGAACCTGCACGTCCATCTGGTGTACGGCGAGGAGCCGCACCACGTCGCCGAGGCGATCTTCAAGTGCCTCGCGCGCGCCCTGGACATGGCCACGCAGATCGAGCCGCGCGCGGCGGACCTGCTGCCGTCGACCAAGGGAACGATGTAGAGCGAGCGCGAGCGCGCTCGGAATTCGAAATTCGGGAAACTGGAAACCGTCGAGTTGCTCTCGGGCCGGTGTTTCGAACCCAGGGTCCGATCTGAATTCCACACCGAATTCCGAATTTCCAATTACGAAGAAAATGATCGCCGTCATCGACAGCGGAATCTGCAACCTGCGGAGCGTGACGAAGGCCCTCGAGGCCGTCGGTGCGACCCCGTGCGTGGTGCGCACTCCAGAAGAAGTGGCCGCGTGCAAGGCGAAGGGCCTTGTGCTTCCGGGCGTTGGCGCGTTGCGGGACTGCGTCGCGGCGCTGCGCGAGTCAAAGCTCGACGCCACGGTGCGCGACTGGATTGCTGCAGATCGTCCGTTTCTCGGCGTCTGCCTCGGCATGCAGGCGCTGTTCGGGCATTCCGAGGAGGGAAACATCACCGGCCTGGGCATCTTCGCCGGCGAGGTCGTCCGTTTCCAGCGTCCGCCCGAGTTTAAGATTCCCCACATGGGCTGGAACACGGTGCGTTTCACCCAGGCGAATTCCCCGCTGGCGGCCGGCCTGGACCCGGCGAGCGAGGCCTTTTATTTCGTGCACAGCTTCCACTGCGTGCCGAAGGACCGCGCGCTGGTCCTCGGGGAGACCGATTACGGCGGCGCCTTCTGCGCCGCGATCGCCCGCGGCCGCTGTTTCGCGACGCAATTCCACCCCGAGAAGAGCCAGGCGAAGGGGCTGCAGATCTATCGTAATTTCGCGGCCTTGGTTGGCTGATCGTTACATTATTTCGATCCTTCCGATCTTCGACACAGAGGGCGGAAGAGGGACACAGAGGACACCGAGAAAAGCATGGGTTTTTGGTCCCAACCCAAATTCCGGCTCCGTGACCTCTGTGAACCTCTTCTGTCCTCTGTGTCGAAAAGAAGGGTAGGGTCTATTTGCGAGCTCGTCCTCGAGCGGAACTCGCGGTAACTTTGCTTTGCAAGCGGCACGGTTTCGGCTTCGGTTAAGTCACCATGGCCACGTCCGCCCAGCTCACCATCGACGGTAAGGAATACTCGCTGCCGGTCATATCCGGCACCGAAGGCGAGAAGGCCATCGATACCCGCAAGCTGCGCGCCGAGACCGGCTACATCGCCTACGACCAGGGCTACGGCAACACCGGTTCGTGCGAGAGCTCCATCACCTATCTCGACGGCGAAAACGGCATTCTTCGGCACCGCGGCTATCCGATCGAGCAGCTCGCGCAGTACAGCACGTTCGTCGAGACCGCCTATCTCGTGATCTATGGCGAGCTGCCCACCCGGACGCAGCGCACGGGCTTCGGCGACTCGCTCCGGCAGCACGCCGCCGTCGAGCCGCAGATGCAGGCGATCTTCCAGGGTTATCCCAAAGACGCCCCGCCGATGGCGATGCTGTCGTCCCTGGTCGCCTCGCTCGCGGCGCATTATCCCAAGCTCGCCACGAACGATTTCGACAAGGATCTCCAGAACTTCGACCTCGCGGCCGCCATGGCCATCTCGAAGATCCGGACGATCGGCGCGATGATCTACCGTTACCAAAACGGTCTGCCGTACATTCCGCCGAAGGACATTCCGTTCTGCGAAAACTTCCTGCACATGATGTTTTCGGAGCTGTACAAGGATTACGTGGCAGCGCCGGAAATCACGCGCGCGCTCAACACGCTCCTGCTGCTCCACGCCGACCACGAGCAGAACTGCAGCACGTCGACCGTCCGCATGGTGGGCTCGAGCGCGGCCAATCTCTTCACGTCGCTGTCCGCCGGCATCTGCGCTCTCTCCGGCCCGCTGCACGGCGGGGCCAACACCGCGGTGATGCACATGCTCCAGTCCATCCACGACGAGCACGACGACGGCACGCGGTTCATCGCCGCGGCGAAGTCGGGCGGGAAAAGCAACCGGCTGATGGGATTCGGCCACGCGGTCTACAAGAACTTCGACCCCCGCGCCAAGATCATCGGCCAGGCGTGCGACGACGTCCTGAAGAAACTCGGCATCAACGACCCGCTCCTCGCGATCGCCAAGAATCTCGAGCAGGCGGCGCTGAAGGACGATTATTTCCTCTCGCGGAAGCTTTATCCGAACGTCGATTTCTACAGCGGCATCATCATGCGCGCGCTCGGGATCCCGGTGAACATGTTCACGATCATCTTCGCCATCGGCCGCGCGCCCGGCTGGATCGCCAACTGGCGCGAGGTCGCCGCCAACCCGAAAGGCCGGATCTACCGTCCGCGCCAGATTTATTCCGGCGCGGTGAAGCGGGATTATATTCCGCTCGAGAAGCGGTGAGGGCGTCATCCGCGCACCGACTCCCATAATCACTGCAAAGGGCGCGAAGCCCGCGAAGGTCGGAACCGGTTTGGATCGGGTCTGAAGCTTCGCGGGTTTCGCGCCCTTGGCGGTGAACTTTCAGGTCGAGGCGGCCGGCGGGCTCTGCGGTTTGGCCGGCTCCGCCTTGAAAATCTCGTCCGCCGTCAGCCCCGTGAGGTGCTTCAGCCCCTTCACCAGTCGCCACAGCGCGACCATCATCAGCACCATGCACGGCACCACGATGATCGGCCAGCTCAGCCAGTGCATCTTGGCCAGCTCGGAGTTGAACTGCTCGGTGCCCGAGGGACTCCGCAGCAGGTAGCGCGCAAGGGCGTAGCCGAGCGCAGCGCTCACGAAAAAGGCCGCGGCCACGATCAGCGTGCACTGCTGCAGGAGCCGCCGGAATCCGCTCTCGTTGCCCCGCTCGCGCAGGATGCCGTTCACGCGCGGAAGATCCATCACCGTCTCGTTGCAGAAGATCATTTTGACGAGCGGCTCGCGCGTGCGGATCGAAAACAGCACCGCGAGTCCGATCAGCGACGACACCCCGGCATCCTTCACCGCGAACCAGAAGCCGCCGAGCTTGAGCAGCCCGAGGCCGCCGGTCATCAGCACGCCGACAAAGCTGATGATCGAGATGAAATTCGTCTTTCGCCGGCGGACGAAATCGTAGACGCCGTAGCCGAGCGGAAACACCAGCGCCGCGACGAGCGCGCCGCCCGGACCGAGACGCGCCGCGCCGCTCAGGTTGCCGAGCACCAGGGCCGGCAGCACGATGTTGAAGATGATGTTGACGAAAAGATTCTCGTTCTTGGGCCGTGCGACAGGAATGGGCGACGCAGGCGCGGGATCGGAAAGAGGGGTCATTTCGCTTTGCCATGCAGATTCGCAGGTCGCCGAATCGCGTCAAACATCGATCCCGGGAACCGATCCGGTTTTTACGCGAGGAAACAGACGGACTGCGAATAGGCCTCCTGATTCTCGGGAGGCTCATGGTCCGGAACCCGCGTTTTCGCCTGTAAAACATCCGAGGTTCGAGGTTGGACTCCTGGTTTTCCTCGGGTAAAACCCGCCTTCCGGTTCTTCTCACTTATCCTTCCTCCTCGTCACTTTTCCGATGATTCTCCTCGGCCTCAACATCGACCACGGCGCGACCGTGCGTCAGGCGCGCTATCGTGAGGCGCCGTCCACGGTCGGCGGCGCGGTCGAGCCCGACCCGGTGGCGCTCGCCCTCCTCGGCGAACGCGCGGGCGCCGATGGCATCACGGTGCACCTGCGCGAGGATCGCCGCCATATCCAGGAGCGCGACGTCTGGCGGCTGCGCGAGGGCATTTCGACGCGGCTCAACCTCGAGATGGCCTGCAACCCCGAGATGACGGCCTTCGCGCTCAAGCTGAAGCCCGACACCGTCTGCCTCGTGCCGGAAAACCGCGACGAGATCTCGACCGAGGGCGGTCTCGACGTCGTCGGGAACCGGAAGCGCGTTTCCCGCTGCATCGACGCGATGAAGGGCGCCGGAATCCAGACCAGCCTGTTCATCGATCCGGACGAGGACCAGATCGAGCTCGGCGCCAAGCTCGGCGCGCCGATCGTCGAACTGCACACCGGGGCGTATGCGAACGCTTATTACGGCGGCGGACGCGCGAAGGAGTTCCAGCGCCTCCGGCTCGGCTGCGTTCGCGCGCACGAGCTGGGCTATGTGGTCAACGCCGGGCACGGCATCAATTACGTCAACGTCGCCGAACTCCGGACCCTGCCTCACGTGCACGAGATGAACATCGGCCACAGCATCGTCAGCCGCGCCTTGTTCACCGGCATCGAGGAGGCCGTGCGGGAGCTGAAGGTGCGGATGAACGGAAACTAGCCGCAAAGAAGCGCGGAAGGCGCAGGGCCGAAATCCCTTTTGTGCGCTCTGCGCCTGCTCTTCCCTTGAAAATGTCCGATCCCGCATTTCCGACTCGCTACCCCCTGGGCGGCACCCCCTACCTTCAAGCGCGATGAACCTTTCCCTTGCTCCGGGCGGCCTGCTCGTCGGACTTGGCGCCGACCTGATCGAGGTGGAGCGCGTGCGCGGCGTGCTTGAACGGCAGGGCCCGCGTTTTCTGGAGCGGGTGTTCACCGAGGAGGAGCGCACCTATTGCTCCGGCATGGCGCATCCGCACAAGCACTACGCGGCCCGCTTCGCGGCGAAGGAGGCGGTCTCGAAATGCTTCACCACCGGGATCGGCGCGGAACTCGGCTGGAAGTCGGTCTCGATCTATCACGGCGCCCGGCACGAGCCCCTGGTGCGTCTCGACGAAAAGGGACAGGGCCTGCTGGCCCAGGTCGGCGCCACCGACGTGCTCGTCACGCTTTCCCACACCGAAACTCACGCGCTGGCCGTCGCCGTCCTGGTCGACCGCCGTCCGCGCGCCTGAAGCGCCGGCCATGGACGAATCGCCTCCCACGCGCCTCGCTCCGCCCCCGCGGCCATCGAAGACGCCGTCGTGGGTCCTGCTCGGGTTCGTGATCGGCGTTCTCTTCGTGTGGGCGCTCCCCCGCGAAATCAAGCAGTCCGCGCCGCTGGCGCCGCCGCCGCGCACCGTCGTGCTGCAGCGTCCGAAGGCGACGGACATCGAGGCGGTTTTCTCCGAGTGGGGACGACACGCCGTGTGGGAACACGATCTCACCGAGGTCGCGCTCTGGGACGTCGAGCTGAAGGCCTATTCGCTCTACTACGAAATCCTCCGCAGCGGTGACGTTTATTATTTCCGTTCGATCCCGAAGCTCACGCGTCCGATTCTCACCCATGGAGTGACGCTGCGAAACTGCCCGCTGATGTTCACCGAGACGCAGGAAATGCGAAAGGAATGGCTGAGCCGCGACCGGACGGCGATTGCACCGCCGGAAGACGCCGGATTGAAAACAACGTCGGGTGACGGGGAATGAACGGTAAATGGATCTTGGCGGATGGAGCGTGCTGTTCCGGACCCTGAGCGCGTCGAACGGCTTCCCGCGCGATCGCAATCCAGGGGGAGTTCCAGAGGGATTGCTTCGGCGGCCCTCGTGATGACATGATTCCTTACCGTGATTTCCGCCAGTCATCCGATCCTGACCTGTCCGGCGGCCGCGAAGCTTGAGGCCGCGTTTTTCGCCGGCGACGAGACCAGGGAATGGCTTGCCATGCAGGAGGCCGGGCGCGCCGTCGCGCGCGCCGTGCTTCGTGACTTCGAGGAGATTGGCGGCTTTTCATCCAAAGGACGCGTGCTCGTGCTCGCCGGAAAAGGCCATAACGCCGGCGACGCCTTCCTCGCCGCCGCTGCGATCGTCGCCGCGTTTCCGGCGGCGAGCGTCGACGTTCTTTTCGCCTTCGGCGAGCGGGTGTTGCGGCCTCTCGCGACCCGCGCCTATCGCGATCTTGCGCAGGCGGCGGGAAAACGCCTCGCGGTCTTGTCCCCCGCCGGCCTCACCGGAAGCTACGACCTGTGTCTCGACGGGCTTTTTGGTTTTCAGTTCCATCCGCCCGCTTCGCGCGAAATCGCCGCACTCATCGAGGCGGTCAACGTCCTTCCCATCCGCCTCCGCGCCGCCGTCGACCTCCCCAGCGCCGGTCTGTTTCGCGCCGACTTCAGCTACGCGACCGGGAGCGTAAAGGATCCACTGCTCCTAGATGAATGCGCGGGACGCATCCGTTATCTTGATCTCGGGTTTTTCCGCGGGACCGAGCGTGGACGCGACCGCGTCCTGATTTCCGAGATCCTCGCGCCGCTCGCTGCGCTGCGTTCACCGCGGGCCGACAAGCGCAGCCAGGGTCATCTGCTCGTGCTCGGCGGTTCGCGCAGCTATCCGGGCGCCATTCTGATGACCGTGCTCGCCGCGTTGCGCAGCGGGGCCGGACTCGTCACCGCGTTTGTGCCCCGCTCGCTCGCTCCCGCCTTCGCCGCCCGTGCGCCGGAGGCCATGTGGGTCGGCTGGCCCGAAACACCCGACGGCGGACTCGCCCTCGAGGGGATGCCTCTTTTGCGGGAGCGTCTGCCCCGCGCCACGGCGATCGCGATCGGACCGGGCCTGGGGCGTGAACCGGAAACCCTCGCACTCGTGACCGGCATCGTGAAAACCGCGCGGCTGCCCGTGCTGCTCGACGCCGATGCGCTGCAGCCGGAGATCATCGGCGCAGCGAAAACCCCGCTCGTGCTGACCCCGCATGCCGGCGAGTTCGCGCGCATTGCGGGGGCGAGCAGCAAGAAGAAAGCAGGGGAAGGGCTTCAGGAACAATTGCGGGCTTTTGTCCGAAAAACGAGGGCGACCGTGGTGCTCAAGGGTCCGATCACACGCGTCACGAACGGCGCGGAAATTTACCACAGCTTCTTCGGCGGCCCGGTCCTCGCCCGCGGCGGCAGCGGCGATCTGCTCGCGGGGCTCGTCGGCGGATTGCTCGCGCAGACGCCCAAGGATCCGCTCCTCGCCGCCTGTCGCGGCACGGTGTGGCATGGGGCCGCAGCTGACTTGCTCGCCCGAAAATTCGGCCATTCCGCGGTGCAGACGACACAGCTGCTCGACTTTTTATCCGCGGCCCTGCGAGAGTCGCCGGATGAGCAGCGAGTTGACTGAACAACAGGCCTTCCTGGTTCTCAACGCGCTCCCGAACATCGGGCCGATCACGCTCAACCGGCTCCTCGAGGAACTGGGCGGCGATCCGCGCGAGATCTTCACGGCCGGGACGCGCCGCCTCGAATCCGTCAGGGGCGTCGGGCCGGCGATCAGCTCCACCCTCGCCGAATGGCGCGGGCATTTCGATCTGGCGCGCGAGGAGGAGCGGATGGCCAAGGCCGGCACGGCATTCATCACGACGCGCGACCCGGCTTACCCGAAACTCCTGAAGGAGATCAACGATCCCCCGATCGGGCTCTACCGGAAAGGCGCCTATGAATTCGGCCAGCCGTGCGTCGCGGTGGTCGGCTCGCGCCGCACCACGCTCTACGGCATGGCCACCGCGAAAAAGCTCGGCGCCGAACTCGGGCGTCTCGGATTCTGCGTCGTCAGCGGGCTGGCCCGCGGCATCGACACCGCGGCGCACGAAGGCGCGCTGTCCGTCGGCGGAAAAACCGCGGCCGTGCTCGGCTGCGGCATCGATATCATTTATCCGCCGGAAAACCTGGCGCTCTACCGGCAGATTGCCGAAGCCGGCGCGATCCTTTCCGAATTTCCGTTCGGCCGGCGCGCCGACCGGCAGAGCTTTCCGATGCGCAACCGCGTCGTGGCCGGAATGAGCGACGCGACGATCGTGGTGGAAACGGACGTGAGCGGCGGCGCAATGATCACCGCGCGGTTCGCCGGGGAGCAGGGACGCCTGCTGTTCGCCGTGCCCGGACGCATCGATCAGCCCTCCAGCGCGGGATGTCACCAGCTCATCCGCGACGGCGCGACACTCCTCACCGGCATCGACGACCTGCTCTCGGAGCTGACTTATCTCGACGGATTCCGACCCGCGGCCATCCCCCAAAAAGCTGGCGAGCCGGCCCCGGCGCCGCCTGAGCTTACCGCCGACGAAAAGGCCGTCTGGGAGCCCTTTCGCGACGGTTCGATCCTCACGACGGATGCCCTTGCCCAGCAGACCGGTTTGCCCGTCGACCGGTTATCCGCGACGTTGATGATGCTCGAATTGAAGCGCCTCATCTCGAAACGCGCCGACGGCGCCTTCGAGTCCCGGTAGGTTAACCACGAATGGACACGAACGGACACGAACGGACACGAACGGACACGAAACCAGTTCTGCTTTAGCCACAAGAAGGCGCAAGAAGCAAAAAATTCTGAGGCCGTTTTCGGCCCGGACCCCATCTGTTTTTTGCGCTTTCTGTGCCTCTTTGCGGCCAACCCCTGCGGTATTCCGATCTCCGAACTGCGATCTCCGATCTACGACTCCGAGGGCTTTACGCGCTCGAACCCGCCTTCCGCCCACTCCTCGCTTCCGACTCCGTGGTGCACGTAGAAGAGTCCCTCCGGGTCATACTTCGCCTTCACTGCTTTCAACCGCGCGTAGCTTTCGCCCCAGAACGCTTCGGCCCAACGCGCGTTGAAATAATTGCTCTCCGACACGTACGACCCGCCTGCGGGCGCCACTGCCCGCAGTTCCGCCGTCGCCGCGTCGATCGACTGCGCCACGCGGCGCGCCTTTGCCTCGTCCACCGGTGGACGTTCCAGTCCGGGGTAGGCCGGGCCTTCACCATCGGCGATGATCGCCAGGGCAAACGCGTCACACGCCGCCGGGTTCGTCGCCGTGCGGCGTGTCGCGGCCACTGCGGCTTCCGGCCCGCCCGCGAGTCCCTTATTGCAATGCACGTCGACCGTCTTGTGCCGACTCGCAGCGTAGAGCGCGTCGACCAGGCGCGGCTGCTCCCCAGACGCCAACAGCATCGCCGGTAGCCAGAGCGACTCATAACCGTAGAGGAACGCGCCCACTTGGTCCTGGTCGCCCTTCCACCAACCGTGGTGAGCGGGCGCTCCCGGACGAGGGTCGGCGATCATCGACTTACGGCCTGGCGTCACGCGCCACCACCCGCGCGCGTCCCAGGCGTCCGCGCGGGGCTGGTCGACCCACGTGTAGTCGGGTCCGGCGGCGTTCACCCAATCGAAGAAAGGCTGCCACGTCGCGCGGACCTCGTCCGGCGTGAGTCCTTGGCAAACCATCGAGAGCTTCAGCGAGTTGTCGTCGCCCACGGAGAATTGTTCGCCCCAGTGCGGATTGAACAGTCGCTCCGCGTAGAATGCGCAGAAGCGCGCGAGCAGTCGACGGAACGCGTCGTCGTTGGCCGCGCGCACGCGTCCCAACCCCACGCCGAAATTCGCGGGCAGCGTGTGCGTGCGCAGCGTCACGCGCGTCACCACGCCCCAGCTTCCGCCACCGCCGCCTTGGAGCGCCCAGAAAAGATCGGGGTCGGAGTGGGCGTTGACGACCCGCAC
>JAQGON010000229.1 GCA_028293565.1 Verrucomicrobiota bacterium
TGGCAGTGGCACATTTCCTCGGACGAGAAACTCAAGCGCGCCTTCGACATCGCTTTCAGCGCCGTGGTGCTTTTCTGCATCAGCCCGCTCCTCGCGTTCGTCGCGCTGTTGATCAAGCTCGAGGATCGCGGCCCCGTCATCTTCCGCCAGGTGCGCGTTGGCCGCCATGGCCGCGAGTTTTCCATGTTCAAGTTCCGCTCCATGCGGGTCGATGCCGAGCAGCGCCTGCGCGAGCTGCTCGCGAAGAACCAGCACAAGACCGGCGTCACGTTCAAGATCAAGAATGACCCGCGCGTCACCCGCATCGGTTACTGGCTGCGCAAGTTCTCCCTCGATGAACTGCCGCAGTTCTGGAATGTCCTGATCGGCGACATGTCCGTCGTGGGCCCGCGCCCGCCGGTGCCGCGCGAGGTCGCGCTCTACACGCTCGCCGACCGGCGCCGCCTCGCGGTGCATCCCGGCATCACCTGCCTCTGGCAGATCGGCGGCCGCGCCCAGATCGATTTTCACGGCCAGGTTGAACTCGACGTCCGTTACATCGAAACGCGCGGGTTCTGGAGCGACCTGGGAATCATTGCCAAGACTCTGCCGGCGGTCCTGTCCGGCAATGGCGCCTATTAACACACACATGAAAGCAATCCTGATTTGTCCCGGTTACCGTCCTGCCGTTCCGCAACTCCTCGAAACCGGCCCGCTCGCCGCGGCGCCGCTGCTCGGTGAAACCCTGCTTGCCTACTGGCTCGTCCACCTGGCCTCGCTCGGCGCGAAGGAAGTCACCATCCTCGCCTGCGACCGTCCGGGCGCCATCCGCCAGCTCGCCGGCACCGGCTCGCGCTGGGGCCTGCGGATCAAGGTCGTCGGCGAGATGCACGAGCTCACGCCCGCCGAGGCGCGCGCCAAGCACGGCGGCGGCGAGGGCTGGCTGCCGGCCCCGCATGACGCGGTGCGCGCCGACTGCCTGCCGGGCATGGAAAGTCATCCGCTGTTTGAAAGCTACGCCGCGTGGTTCGCGGGCATCCAGGCGTGGCAGGACCGCGCCATCACGCCGGATCGCACCGGCATCCGGGAAATTTCGCCCGGCATCCGCGTGGGCTGGCAGAGCCGCATCCCCGCGGACGCCGTGCTCGTCGCGCCCTGCTGGATCGGCGAGAAGGTCTCGCTCGGCGGCGGCGTCACGATCGGGCCGAACGCCGTGATCGAAAACCGCGCGGTCGTGGGCTCCGGCGCCGAGATCGTGCGGAGCATCGTCGGCCCCGACACGTTCGTGGGCGACCTGACGGAAATCAGCGATTCGCTCGCGACGGGCGACACGCTCGTCAACTGGCAGGATGGCTCGAGCCTGCAGGTCTCCGATGAATTCCTCCTCTGCCCGCTGCGCCGGCCGAGCCGCGACGCCACGGAATGGTTCCGCCGTGTCGCCCAGGCCCTGACCGGGTCGTCCCCCGCGCTGCTGCCCGCCGACCGCGCGGTCGCGCCCCATGCCTGACCTGCCCAACGCACACACTTCATGAAAATCGAAAACGAATCCGATACGCTCCGCATCAGCGAACTCCGCGATCTCGACGAGGACCGCGTGCTGGAGCTCAGCCGGGGCATCCGCCGGGCCCTGCGGCCCGACGTGCGGGCGATCGAGCTCGATCTCTCGCAGGTGCGGTCGATCGACAGCGACGGCGCCGACATGCTCGTGGCCATTCATGATGGCGTGAACCGCATGGGCTTCATGCCGGCCTGGCGCGTGGTGAACCCGGTGCCCGGCGTGCGCCAGTTCCTTGAACTGGTGCGGCTGCACCGCCTCTTTGAAATCCTGCCCGCGCGCAACGCGACCGCCGCCTGAAGATGAAACCCGTCCTCCCCCTGTTTGTTTTCATCGACGCCTGCGGCTGGGAAATCATCCGCGACCGGCCCTTCGCGCGCGCCCTGGCGCCGCTGCGGCGCCCGCTGCGCTCGGTGTTCGGCTTCAGCTCGGCCTGCATTCCGTCGATCCTCTCGGGCCGCTGGCCGGCGGAACACCGCAACTGGTGCTACTTCGTTTATGACCCGAAGAATTCCCCGTTCAAGGTGTTGCGCCCCTTGGGCTGGCTGCCGCGGGCGATCACCAGCCGGCGCATTTTCCGCCGGTTGCTGTCCAAGGTATTGCGGGGCCCCCTGGGCTTCAAAGGCTACTTCGACCTCTACAATCTTTCCTTCCGCCACATGCCCCTCTTCGACTTCTCGGAAAAGAAAAGCCCGCTGCAGCCCGGCGGCATGAATCGCGGGAAGAACATCTTCGACGTGCTGGTGGAGCAGGGCATTCCCTACCACGTCAGCGAGCCCGCGCGCGGCGAGGAGGGCAATCTCGCGGCGATGGAGGCCGACATCGCGGCGGAAAAGATCGATTTCGGCTTCCTCTACTGGCCCGACCTCGACGGCCTGATGCACCGCGTCGGCAACGACTCGCCCGAGGTGCCGGCGAAGCTCGCGCGCTATGAGGGACAGATGAATCAGCTCATGGCGACCGCCCGGAAGCACTACCGCGACGTGCGGCTCTATGTGTTCAGCGATCACGGCATGGCCAACTGCGAGCGCACGCTCGACCTGCGCCGCCGGCTGGCCGCGCTGCCGGTGAGCATGCCGAAGGATTATGCGGTCGTGCTCGATTCCACCATGGCCCGCTTCTGGTTCTTCAACGAGCGGGCGCGCGCCGAGGTCACCGCCTGCCTGGCGGGCGTGCCGCAGGGGCGGATCCTGTCCGACAATGAACTGACGAAACTCGGCACGCTTTTCCCCGACCGCCAGTTCGGCGAGATGATTTTCCTCGTTGAGGAAGGCACGCTGGTCGTGCCGAGCGACATGGGCGAACGGCCCCTCCGCGCGATGCACGGCTACCACCCCGACGACCCGCACAGCTACGCGGCGCTGATGACGAATGTGGGCGACGTGCCCGACAGCGTCACGGCGATCCCGCATGTATATGGCCTGATGCAGAAGGAGGCCATGGCCGCCCACGCGGCCAATGGCGGGCGCGGCATCCGCGCCGAGGCACTCTCGGCTTGAGGACTTTCCCGTCATGTCACCCCATCTCCCCAAACGATTTCTCGGTCGCGTGCTCTTTGAAATTTGCGATCGCGTGCCCGCCGCCCGGCCCTTTCTCTCCCGCTGGGGGCTGCGCACCAGCCAGGAATGGTTCGAGGGCAGCGTGCCGACCGCGCTCTCGCCGACCGGGCGGCAGCTGCGGCTGGCCAGCTTTGGGGAGAATTACCTGAGCTTCGAACTGTTCTGGCGCGGGCTGGACTACTACGAGCCGCTCACGACCGCGCTGGCGGTGGCGCTCACGCGGAAGACGGGGCTCTTCGTCGACGCGGGCGCCAACGTCGGATTTCACTCGCTGATGCTTGCGGCCGCGCGCCCGGAACTCGACATCGTCGCCTTCGAGCCGCACCCGCGCCTGAACGGCTTGCTCCAGGCGAACATCCGCGCCAACGGCTTCACGCGCATCACGGCGGAGCAGATGGCGCTGTCCGATCGCGAGGGCGTCATGCCGTTTTATCTCAACAAGTCCGACATGAGCGCCTCGCTCGAACGCAGCTTCGACTCCAACCACTCGGGCGTGGTCTGTGTGCCGGTCACGACCCTCGACAGCTACTTCGCGCGGCGCGGCCAGATTCCCGAACGCTTCCTGCTCAAGGTGGACGTCGAGGGCCACGAGCCGCATTTCTTCAACGGCGCCGCCGAGACGCTGCGGCACTACCAGCCGGATATCATCGCGGAGGCCGCGGTGCCGTATCCGCCCGAGACGATCGCGCAGCTGCGGCGCGCGGGATACCATTTCCGCCAGGTGACCGACGAGGGCCTGCGCCCCTGCGAGACGCCCACCGCCTATGTGCGCGGGCCGCTCGTGTTCCTGAATTGCCTGCTGACCACGCGGACCGACGCCGAACTCGACCGGATTTCCGACTGCCTCGTGGCGCGCGCGCGGTCGCTCGACCTGCGCAAGACTAGCAAGCTGGCTGACCGCCGGGTGCTGGAACGCTGCCGGAGTCGCGCGACGGACGTTCCGCTCCCGCCGGTGCGAACCATGGTAGCGTTACCCGGCCGGTAGCCAGGTCGGCGAAGGAGATGACGCGGACGCCCGGGTCGCGGGCAAGATGGTCGGCGACCTGGTGCAGCACCGAGATGAACTCCGTGTTCGGTTTCGTCTCGTCGAAATATTCCCACCAATGTGTGACCAGCACGGTCAGCGGCTGGGTGGCGACGGCCGCCATCACTTTCCCGAGGATGTCCTCGAATGGCCGGTGCTTCGACAACAGGCAACCGGGGTGCGAAAGTAACAGCGTGCCGTGCGTGCTCCAATGCGGCCGGCGACGGAGTTTCGCCGCGACGTAGGCCGGCCACCATGAGCGGGGGAGGCGGCGCAATTCAAACCAGCCCGTGGAGATCACCGGATAGCGGCGTGCCGCCGCCTGCATCGCTGCGGGGGACAGGCGATCGTAGGGGGCGACAAAGGCGTGCGGCGTGGGAAAGCCCGCCGCCGCCAGCCGCTGCGCCCCGGCGGCGAGCCGGTATTCCGCGTCGTGCGCGTTGCAGTCGAACTCGAACACCGAATGGTCATAGCCGTGGTGCAGCACGTGGTAGAGCGGCTCGCTGAGGAGATAGTCCACCAGCGCATGATGCTGGCCGATGGGAATGAACGGCGCCGTCGTCTCGTGGTTGAACTGGAGGAAACCCTCGCGCAGGCCGTCCGGCCGCTTCGCGTCCGTGCGGACATTCGGAATCGTCGCGAGGTTGACCGGCAGCCCACGCTTCAGGAACGGCCGGTAAAGCCGCTCGAGGGACTCCACCGGCGTCAGCGCGCAGGTGTCGTCGTCACGCAGAATGACGTAGCGCATGTTTCTCCTCAATGAGCCGGGCATACAGGTCGCGGACGCGACCGGCCAGCACGGCGATGTCGTAGTCGTCGGCGCCGCGGCGGCCGGCGGCGACGGTGCGGGTGTGCGCGGCCGGATCCTGCAACAGGCGCTCCAGCTTCGCATGAAATTCATCCGGGTTGTCCAAACTGAACAGGCTGCCGTTCTCGCCATCGCGCACCAGGCCCAGCGAACCCGACGTGCGGCTCGCCAGGGTGGCGAGGCCGGCGGCCCAGGATTCCAGGATGACGAGCCCGAAGGTTTCCGTGATCGAAGGGAGGATCGCGACGCGCGCCTCCTGCATCAGCCCCACCACGCGGGGGTCGCCCGGCGGCAATCCCCCGGTCAGCAACACGTGACGCTCCATCCCGAGCCGCTGGATTTCGCGCTGCAGCTCCGCGCCGTAGTCGGCATTGGTGCAGGCGCCGGCCATCACGAGCAGGACCTGCGGGTGGCGCGCGACGATGCGCGGCAGTTGCCGCACGACCCAGAGCTGGTTTTTCACCGGGTCGACGCGGGCGACCGTCAACAACACGTCGCGGCCGACGATGGCGGGAAAGGCCGCGCGCGCCGCGGCGCGCCGGTCGGCGCGAAAAAGCGCGGTGCTGACCCCGTGCGGCTGCACCGCGATCAATTGGTGCGGATGCCGCTCGCGCAGCAGTTCCGCCTCGCGGGTGTTGCAGGTGAGAATGGCGTCAGCCTCCTCAAGCACGTGGTGGGCGCGCCACCACCAGCCGAAGACGCGGCCCCACTCCAGGCCGCGCCCGGCGTTTTTCGGATCGACCGGCGCGGAGGGCGGGGGATCCATCACGCCGCCGTGGATCGAGACGACGAAGGGGAGGTGGCGCCGCCGGGCCGCCGAGCCCGCGATGCCGCCGATGCGGCCGAGCGTGTG
>JAQGON010000237.1 GCA_028293565.1 Verrucomicrobiota bacterium
CTTGTAATCGGCGTTCAGACAACCGCTTAAAAAATAAAAGACACATTTTGGCCGTCGGAAATCCGACGCTTTCCCGTGCAAAACGAGCGGAGCCGCGCATGCTTCCATGCAAAACGCAAAGGAAGCAGGCCCGCGCGCGCGTGTGTAGCAGCCGAGGTCACGAGGCCGAAGGCGCGCGCAACGAGCCGGCGGGGCCGTTCCAGCCTTCTGACGTCCGCTGCTACACGGAGAGATGCCGGCCGGCGGCGCCTATCCCTTGATCGCGCCGGCCGACAGGCCGCGCACGAACAGGCGCATCGTGAACAGGAACACGACAATTAGCGGAATCGAGGCCACGAAGTACGCGGCCATGATCTGGCCCCATTGCTTCACGTATTCGCCGTCCAGATAAATCAGGCCCACGCCGAGCGTGAAGAGGTCCTGGTCACGCAGCACGATCAGCGGGAGCAGGAAATCATTCCACATCGAGAGGAACGACAGGATCGCCAGCGTGCCGATGATCGGGCCCGACATCGGGATCACGATGTTGACGACCTGCTGAAGGTGGGACGCGCCGTCGACTTCGGCGGCCTCAAACAGGTCGCGCGGGAGGTCCTCGATGAAATTCCGGAGGACGAAGATATTGAACACCTGCCCGCCGGCGATGCCCACTAGCACGAGCGCCCAGAGCGTGTTGAGCAGCTTCAGGGACTTCAGCAGCATGAACAGCGGCGTGATGTTGACGACGCCCGGCATGAGCATGAGCGCGAGAAAGGCCGCCCACAGCAGGCCGCTGCACGGCAGCTTGTGCCGCGCGAAGAAATAGGCGCCGAGGATCGCGAGAAAGAGCGACGCGACCGTGCCGGTGACGGCGACGAACACGGTGTTCGCGATGTACGGAAGGATGAGATGAAACGCGAAGGACCAGTTTTCCCAGTGCCATCCCGTCGGGCTGATCGGCAGCCACGGCTGACGGATGAAGGTGGCGTTGTCCTTGAACGACACCTGGAACATCATGTAGAGCGGGAACAGCTCGATGAGGATGAAGAACAGGATGAAAATATGCTTCGTCCAGTCGCGCTTGAAATCGGAGCGAAGGGCGGGCGCGGCGCTCATTTTTCGATGCGCACGTAGCGGTTGTTGATGAACGTGAGCACGAGGATGAACGCGAAGAGGATCATGCCGATCGCGCACGCGTAGCCGAATTCCCCCGCGTAGAAGGCGCGGTTGTACATCCAGAGTCCCGGCACCATTCCCCGGCCGCCGGGTCCGCCATACTCGTTGAGCAGCTGGAGCTGGAGTCCGTACCCGCCCAGCGTGGCGACGATCAGCAGCACGAGGCTCAGGCGCACCTGCGTGAGGATCAGCGGGAGCTCGATGTAGAGGAACTTTCCCAGCGCGCCGACGCCGTCGATCTCCGCCGCCTCGTAGACTTCCTGCCCGATCGACTGCAACCCCGCGAGAAAGATGAGCACGCCCACCGCGCCGATCCACGGAAAGCCCCACAGAAAGAGCGACGGCAGGATCAGCTCGGGCTGGGACAGCCATCCGATCGGGACGTCGGCATAGAAGACGCCCCAGCCGAAGACATGGTCGAGCCAGACGAGCACGCCCTTGAGTCCCGTGAAGTCGAGCAGGCCGTTCAGCACGCCGAGGTTTGGGTCGAAGAAAAATTTCCAGATGAACAGGGTGACAAGGCCCGGCACGATCATTGGCACCACCAGCAGCACGCGGTAGATGTATTGCCAGCGGTCGCTCCGCAACCGGTGGATGAGCACCGCGAGCAGGATCGACGGCACCATCTTGAAGAGGTTGAAGACGATCAGGACGCTGACCGTGAGGAACGACGAAACGAGGACGTGGTCGTGGACGGCGCGGCGGAAATTGTCGAAGCCGATGAGCTGCTTGGTGTCGCCGCCGGCCCACTCAAAAAAACTGTGATAGACCGCGCTGGTGGCGGGAAAATAGGAAAAGATCACCACCATCGCGAGCGACGGGAGCACGAAAAAGTACAGTTTCCACTCGCGCAGGAGTTTTTGCCGGGAAAGCGGTGCGGCCATGCAGGTGGGGAAGGGACGAAAGCCGGAGAACGGAACTCGAAAAGCCGAAGGAAGAGGTCACGACGCAGAGGTCAGGCCCCATCGCGGAAAGTTATCAGTGGCCCGCGCCATCGAGCGCAAGCCGTGAAAACGATGAACATACAATCGATGCCGGAGTCGCTTGGCACGGAGCGATTGGATTCTCGCCGCTTTCGTCAGCGGGATTGTCGGACGGTGCGAATTTGCGGACGGGCGCAACCGCCTCGTGACCTTGGCTGCGACAAGAAGATTACGAGCGATGTGGATTACTTCGGCAGCGTGACGCGGTAGCGCTCGAGCGTCCGGCCGATCACGCTGTCGTAATTGGCGTGGGCGCGGCGCTGGTCCGCCAGCGCGCGGACATAACTGCTCTCGACGATCGCGAGCTGCTCCTGCTCCTGCAGCACGAAACGCGTATCACCCGAGCCCGCCTTGAATTTTTTCTGCTCGTCGCTCAGCACTCTCTGCTGGAGGTCGAGCGCCTCCCGCGCGGCCGCGACCCGCTGTTGCGTGGTCGCGATCTGCCCCGCGGCGGCGGCGACGCTCACCGCGATATCCTCCTCGAGGCGGACGAGGTCGGCTTCGGATTGCTTTGTCGTCAGCCGGGCCGCCCGTGCGCGCCCGCGGCCCTCGCTGAACGTCAGCGGAATCCGGACCTGCATGCCGACGGAATAAACGCGGGCGTCCTCGGTCCTCACCTGCGTGCGCGCCGTGTGGAAATTCGGATCGAGCCCGCCGTAGCCGTAGCTTCCGACGAAATCGAGCCGCGGCAGGAGCTGGTTCTGGGCGAACGCCTGGCTGGCGCGGTTGATCTTCACGCCGAGGCGCTGCGACTGGTAATCGGGACGGAGCTCGTAGGCGACCCGGAGATCGGCGGCGGCGTCGACCGTCATGGCCGCCGCCGGCGGAAGCTCCACGATGGCGAGCGGAGCGCCATCGACGGCGAACTTGTCCTCGCCGATGAGCAGGCGGAGCTGGTTCTCGAGGTCGTGGACGTTGCGCTCGAAGACGAGGATGGATTCCTCGCGGGTGGCGACGCGCGCGCGCGCCTGGGTGACATCGGCGTCGGCGATCGAGCCGACGCGGTTGCGCTTCTGGTTTTCGCCGAACAGCTGGCTGGCCAGGTCGCGGGAGAGGCGGGCGATGCGGAGATTGTCGCGCGCCTGCTGGAGATTGTTGTACGCGAAGATGACGTTCGTGATCGTGTCCATCACGGTCTGCTTGTGCTGCCAGTCGGAAATCCCGCGGTTGGCCTTGGCGATGCGGAGGCCCGCGAGGTTGGCGCCAAATCCGAAGCCGCGCAGCAGCGGCTGCGTCACGGTCACGCCGCCGAAGGTCGCGTAATTGTCGCCGAAGGAGTTGAACGTCCCGCGCTGGTTTTCCGCGGTGGTGCCGAGGCTGTAGCTCAATCCCCACGGCGCCAGGCCGTCGAGGCTGAGGCTGTAGTCGTCGGTCTGCGTCAACGGACGTTTCGCGAGGGGCAGGAGCGCGCCGGGCGTTTCCACCTCGCCATAGGACCGGTTGAACACGATCGCCGGATCAAAGCGGCCGTATTCCGCCAGCACGTTCGCGCGCGCGATCTGCGGGCCGTAGGCGCTGACGCGGATCCGCTGGTTGTGTTCGAGCGCCAGCTGGATCGCGCGGTCGAGCGTGAGAACTTCGGCAAAGGCCGGCGTGAGGAGCAGGAAGCAGGTGAGGGCGACCGACCCCAGGAGTTTTGACCGCGAATTGAAGCGCACAGATGCGGATGCAGCAGGGAAAGGCATGAGGCGGAGAGGAATTTTTTTGAACGGAAGGTAACGGAGGCGGCGAAGGGCCGTACGTTTTCAGGCTCGGGGACGCGAGCAGCGGCCTCTTGGACAGGATGGGAAACCCGACGGACGGCTCTTCGTTTTCTTCGGTCGGAAATCCGGGTGCAGGATCATTTGATGCGGAGGCCGTCGGCGAGGCGCACGGTGCGGGTGCCGTAGCCGGCGTTTTCCTCGGAGTGCGTGACCTGCACGATCGTCACGCCATCCTCCTGGTTCAGCTTCCGGAACAGCTGCATGATTTCCCGGCCCTGGTCGGAGTGGAGATTGCCGGTGGGCTCGTCGGCGAGGATCAGCGCCGGCTTGGCCACGAGGGCGCGCGCGATTCCCACGAGCTGCTGCTGTCCGCCCGAAAGCTGATGCGGGTAAAGGTCCTTTTTGGCGACGATGTGGAACCGGTCGAGCGCGTCACACACGATGCTTTCCCGGTCCTTCCGCGGCGTGTCCCGGTACGAGAGCGGGATTTCGAGGTTCTCGTAAACCGTCAGGTCGTCGAGCAGGTGATAGCTCTGGAAAACGAAGCCGACGTGTTTTTTCTGCAGCTCGAAGTGCTTT
This sequence comes from Verrucomicrobiota bacterium, assembly GCA_028293565.1. Classification (GTDB taxonomy): domain Bacteria; phylum Verrucomicrobiota; class Verrucomicrobiia; order Opitutales; family Opitutaceae; genus Opi-474. The sequence goes on from JAQGON010000237.1 coordinate 4,421, forward strand.
TTCTTGTCGAGCTGGTGGACGGGTTCGCCGACGAGGTGATATTCCCCGCTCCACGCGCTGTCGTGCAGACCGAGAATGTGCAGGAGCGTGGATTTTCCCGAACCCGACGGACCCATGATCGACAGGAAATCGCCTTCGTTGATTTCGAGCGTGATATCGCGGAGGGCGTAGAAGGGTCCTCCCTTGAGCGGAAAGACGCGGTTGACGTTGTGGAGTCGAATCATGGACGGGTGAAAATTCGAAGAGGAGATTGAGCCCAGCGCCACTTGACGCTGACGGACACTGAACTCCGTCCCGCGCCTACATGAACCACGACTTGGCGTGCGACGGAACGCTGCGGGGGTTGGGCGTGGGTTTGGCCCCCGTGGCGGCGCCGGCGGGTGCGCAGGGTCGCGCAGGATGGGCGGCAGGCGTGGAGGACTCTGACTTCATTGCCGGCGCAACTTCCGTGGCGTCGGCGGCGTCGCAGGCGAGGATGTTATAAACCAGGAGCGGAACCGCCAGCAGCAGCACGAGCAGGTAGGGTTTCATGGGGATGGGTTGTGCGAACGAAGAACCCGGCCGCAGGGCCGGAAGTTGCGCGCTCGACGTTCGAGATAGCAACGGCCATGCCACACATCGAAGGAGTACTTAAGGCAATGGGCCGCAACGGGAAGAAATATCCGTTGGAAATCGCGAACTGGAAGCGGAGCCCGGTTGTGGAACGTGGGCTTCCCGAAAGTGGGAAAGGCTGCGGCGCCTCGTGATCGGGATGCGCCAGTCCTTCGACCGGTGGAACGCAGCCGACGACCATGCCAGACTGTTCCGCCCGCTGCGCCGTCTCGCCGGTATAAGGCCGGCGCTGCTTTTTGGAGCGCGACGTTCGCCTTGACGGTTCTCGGCCCGGCCCCCGAGCTTTCGTTCACCCATGATCCGAGTTTTTGTTTCCGGTTGTTACGACATTGTTCATGCCGGCCACATCCAGTTTTTTCGGGAAGCTCGTGCGCTGGGCGCGCACCTGACGGTTTCGTTCGCGTCAGCCGATGTGCTCTGGCGCCACAAAAATCGCCGAAGCTCGCTCCCCGACGACCACAAGCGGGCGCTGCTTGCGGCGATCGCAGGGGTCGATGAAGTGGTGGTCGGAACAGGTGCAGAGGACGGCCTCGATTTCAAGGAGGACTTTCTGCGCCTGCGCCCGGACATCCTGGCGGTGACGGAGGACGACAAATACGGGCCGCTCAAGCGCGAGCTCTGCGCGCAAGCGGGCGCGCGCTATGTCGTGCTGCCGAAGACCCCGCCGCAGTTTTCGCCCGTCTCGACGACGCAGATCGTCAAACTCATTCGCGCGCCGGAGCACGCGCCGCTCCGCGTGGATTTTGCGGGCGGCTGGCTGGATGTGCCACGCTTCGCGCGGGAGGGCGCGTTCGTCGTGAACTGCGCGATCTCGCCCACCGTCTCGCTGCGCGACTGGGCTTACGAGCGCAACGCCGGGCTCGGCGGCAGCGGCGCGTGGGCGCTGCTGAACGGGCGCGACGGGATCAATTCCGAACTCGATCTCGGAGTGGGCTGGCAGGACCCCGCGATCATCGCAGAAACCGGGCTGTGTGTCTGGCGCAGCGGGAAGTCGCCGCGCCTCGAGCTCAAGCACAACGCGGACTTCCTGCGCGGGCGGCTCGCGCTCCACTGGACCGGCGCCTCGCACGACACTCCGGCGCTGGCGGCTCGCCGCCGGGACTACGATGCGATCGCCCGCGCGGGAGCCACCGCCCGCGACGCGGTGTGGCGAAGCGACCTTGCGATGCTCGGGGACGCGGTGAGGCAATCCTACGAAAACGTGCAGCGTCCCGAAGGAATGGAGGCGCTGCCCGCCGAAAAATCGGCGCTCGCCTGGAAATACTGCGGCGGCGGTTTCGGCGGCTATGCCGTTTACCTGTTCGCGGAGCCCGCCGCGCGCGACGACGCGTGCGCCCGTCCGAATTTTCGTCCGATCGAGCCCTATCTCGCAGTGAGGTGAGGTGGTCCTCGAGCGAACATCGAACGCCCAACTTTCAACTTCCAACCTCGGATTCCGGAGCGGTGGTACCAAGACATCCTATCCAACGAATCGCTCGATTGATCCGGTGACTGCGTACGTGAACGAGTGGAACAGCGATGCCCACGCACTGACGCTCATGGCTACGCTTCGGAATTCGACGTTGGAAGTTCGAAGTTCGTCCAGCGGTCTTTTGGTGAACATCGAACTTTCAACATTCAACTTCCAACATCGAATGGCCGACAAATTCGACGTTGGAAGTTGAAAGTTGGACGTTCGAAGTTCGTCCGGCGGTCCGGCGCGGCTCACTCCGCCCGCAGCGCCACAATCGGATCCACTTTTGTCGCCCGTCTCGCCGGCAGGAGGCACGCCACCAGGGCCACGAGCGCGAGGACCAGCGGTGCGACGGCGAGCGTCGCGGGATCCGTCGCGGCCACGCCGTAGAGCAGTTTCGCGATGACGCGGCTCAGCGCGAGGTAGCCGGCCAGCCCGGCGGCGATGCCGATGACGACGAGCGCGGTGCCCTGCCGCAAAACCAGGCGCGCGATGTTTCCGGCGGTTGCGCCCAGCGCCAGCCGAATGCCGAACTCGGAGGTCCGCTGCGTCACCGAGAAGGCCAGGATGCCATAGACCCCGAGGCTCGCCAGGAGCAACGCCACGGCGCTGAACAGCGAGAGCAGGATCATCGGAGCGCGGCGCGGCTGCGCGGCATCCTCCATGCGCTGGCTCATCGTCTTCACGTCGTACACCGGCTGCTCGGGGTCGGCCGAGCGCACCGCGGCCCGCAGGCTCCCGGCGAGAGCGGCGGGATCGCCGCCGGTTTTGACGACGAGCGTCAGATTGGCCGCCGGACGCTGGGCATAGGGAAAATAAATCGTCTCCTTCTTCGTTTCCTCCTCGAGATTCCGGACCTTCACCGGAGCGACGACGCCGATGACGATGCTCGGGGCGGCCTTGCTGCTGCTGTCGCCGCGGCTGATCCGCTTGCCGAGCGCATCCTGTCCCGGCCAGTAGCGGTCGGCCAGGACCCGGTCGATCACGGCCACGGACTGTCCCTTCGCCGTGTCGGTGTCGTCGAACCAGCGGCCCTGGAGCAAAGTCAGCCCGAGCGCGCGTAGATAGCCGGGGTCGGAGTTGCGAATCTGCGCGTGCGGCGCCGGCGCGCCAGCCGGGACCACGATGTCCGGACTCGAGTAGGAGCCCTGACTGTTGCTGCCCGAGAACGGCAGCGTCGTGGTGACGCCGACATCGCGCACTCCCGGCAGCGCGCGAAGGGCGGCGACCACGGCGTCGTGAAACGCGGAAAGTTTTTCGGGCTGGTCATATTTGGCGGCCGGCAGGTCGAGCTGCGCCGTGATCACCCCGCCCGGCCGGAACCCTGGGTTCTCCTCCTGCAGCCGGGCGAAACTCTTCACCAGCAGTCCGGCGGTGGAGAGGAGCATCACCGCGAGCGCGATCTCGACCACGACCAGGGTTGCGCGCAGCGACTGCGTCCGCCGCCCGGCCGTGGCCCGCGTGCCTGCTTCCTTGAGAGTGGAACCGGCATCGCCCCGCGAGGCGGACCACGCCGGCAGCGCGCCAAAGAGCAGCCCGGTCGCCAGCGCGCACAGCAGCGTGAAGCCGAAGACGGAGGGATCGAGCGAGACGCCGAAGGCGCGGGGCAGCGTGGACAAGCCGACGGCGTCGAGCGCGCTGACGCCCCAGAGCGCGACCAGCAGGCCGAGTCCGCCGCCGGCGAGAAACAGCACCAGGCTCTCCGTCAGCAGCAGCCGGACCAGCCGCCCGCGTCCCGCCCCGAGCGCCGCGCGGATCGCGAGCTCGCGTTCGCGGGCGACCGCGCGCGCGAGGAGCAGGCTTGCGACATTCGCGCAGCCGATGAGCAGCGCCGCGGCGACGCCCGCCTGCACGAGCCAGAGCATGCCGCGGATGTTCGCGACGTTCTGCTCGAGAAATCCCGCGGTGCGTCCGCCGAAGCCGCTGGTCTTCCAGAACGGCGCCTCTCCCGGCAGGCGCCCGGCGTTCCGCGCCTGGATCGCGTCAAGGTCCCGCTGGATGCCGGCGAGCGCGGCTCCCGGCTTCAACCGCGCGATCATCGAGGAGTATTCGTATCCGCGCTGCTCGTCGGAACGCTCCGCCGGCGTGAACGCAAACGGCACCCAGGCCTGCGTGCGCGGAGTCGGAAAATAGAAGGGCTCGGGCATGACGCCGACCACGAGGTAAGGCTGCGTGTTCAGGCGGACCGTCTGGCCGACGATGGCCGGATTCGCGCCAAAGCGGTTTTTCCAGAGCGCATGACTGAGGACCACGACGTGATCGGCGCCCGGCTGCGCGTCGGCGTCGGTCAGCACGCGCCCGAGCAGCGCCCCGCTCTGCAGCGTGCGGAAGAGCGAAGGCGTCGCGCGCAGCCCGACGATGCGCTCGGGCTCGCTGGCCGCCGCGAGGTTGAAGCTCAGGCTGTGATACATCGCGGAATCGGCGAAGCCGCTGACTCCGGCGCGGCGGTCGAGGTAATCCGGGATCGAGACTCCCGCGTTCCCGAGTCCCATCAGCGGATAGGAGTTATAAACGTAAATCAGCCGCTCCGAATCCGGCCACGGGTACGGCTTGAGCAGGATGGCGTGGACGACCGAGAAAATCGCGCTGTTCGCACCGATGCAGAGCGCCAGCGTGAAGATCGCGACCAGCGAAAAGGCCGGCGAACGCCGGAGCTGGCGAAGGGCGTAGATGAGGTCGGACATCGTTGATTGTGGATGGCGAAGGAATTTCGCTCATTCCGCGCGGAGCGCCGTGATCGGATCGACGCGCGTGGCGCGGCGGGCGGGGAGCCAGCACGCGCCGAGGGCGATGAGGGCCAGCAACGCGGTGACGGACCCGAGGATCGCCGCATCGAACGGATCGGTTTGGTAGAGGAGCGACCCGAGAATCCGTCCCAGCCCGAGCGCGCCGATCAATCCCAGGAGCGCGCCGAGACCGAAGAGTCGCAGACCGTGGCGCAGCACCAGCCCGACGATCTGGGTGTGGACCGCTCCCAGGGCCAGCCGGATCCCGAATTCGCGCGTGCGCTGCGCGACCTGGTAGGCGAGGACTCCATATAATCCCACGGCGGCGAGGAGCAGGGCGAGGCCGGCGAACACCGTGAGAAGAAACGTATAGAGCCGCGGCTGGCTGAAGGTCGCGTCGATCCGGTCATCGAGGGTCTTCACATCCCAGAGCGGCTGGTTCGGATCGAGCTCGGTCACCGCGCGCCGCAACGAGGCCGCGAGTCCCGCGGGCTCGCCGATGGCGCGGACAATGACCTGGAAATCCGTCTCGGCGGTCTGGCGCACGGTAAAATACGCCTGCACGAGGGTGGGCTCGTCGGCATAGCCGTAGACCTTGAGCGTCGGCACGACACCGACGATGGTCGCGGACGTCTCGCCGCCCATCGTGAGCTTGCGCCCTACCGGATCGGCCCCCGGCCAGTAGCGGTTGGCGAACGCCTGGTCGATGACCACGGCATTCGCGACCTTCGGCGTGTCCTGCGTGCCGAACGCGCGTCCGCGGAGGAGGGGAACCCCGATGGTTTGAAAATACGTGTCGCTCACGATGTTCATTTCCGTCAGCGGCGATTTTCCCGGCGGCCAGGGGGCGTGCCCCTCGGGCAGGAAGGACGTCTGCCATCCGGTGTTGAGCGGCGAATTCGTCGCGAGGTCCGCCGATTTCACGCCGGGCAGCGCCCGCAGGCGTTCGAGCAGGCGGTCCTGAAACGCGTAGATTTTCTCCGGGCTCGAGTAGATCTTTTCCGGGAGCGAGACGCGCGCGGTGAGCACGCCGTGCGGATTGAAGCCGAGGTCGGCGGACTGCATCCGGGCAAAGCTCCGCAGGAGCAGGCCGGCACCGACCAGCAGCACGAGGGTCACCGCCACCTCGACGATGATCAGCGATTCGCGCGTGCGCGTCGCGCGCAGGCTGCCGGAGCCGGTTCGCCCGCCCGCCTGCAGCGAGGAGCGAAGGTCGGGCGACGCGGAGCGCCATGCGGGCCAGAGGCCGAAAATCAGGGCGGTCAGCACCGCGAGCGCTGCGGTGACGAGAAGCACGCGGCTGTCGATCGACGCCTGCTGGAATCGCGCCACGCCGGCGGGACTCAGCGCGACAACGCCGTCGCGCGCCCAGCCGGCCAGCAGCAGTCCGAGGGCAGCGCCGGCGAAGGCGAGCACGACGCTTTCGATCAGGAGCTGGCGCACCAGGCGGAAACGCGACGCGCCGAGCGCGGCCCGCACCGCCATTTCGCTCTCGCGCGCCGCGCTGCGCGCGAGAAGCAGGTTGGCCAGGTTGGCGCATGCGATCAGGAGCACGAGCGCGACGGCCCCGAGCAGCAGGGTCAGCCCGCGCCGGTAGCCGCCGACGGCGTTTTCGAAGAGCGCCTGCCCGGCGGCGGTGACGCCGGTGCTCGTGTCGGGAAAATCCTTTTCGATGCGCGCCGAAATCCGTTTCAAGTCGGCGAGGGCGGATTCGACGGTGAACCCGAGCTTCATGCGCCCGACCGCGTAAAGACCGGGATGATTCCCTCGTGTCTGCCATCCGGCCGTGTCGCCGAGCCGCCCGAGCTGGGTCCAGAAATCGGCGCGGCTCGGCGACGTGAATTCCGGCGGGAGCACGCCGATCACGGTGCAGAGTTCCCCGTTCAACGTCACACTCCGGCCGACGACGTCCCCGCTGCCGCCGAAACGACGCTGCCAGAGCTTGTGGCCTAGCAGGACGAGCGCCGGGGCGCCGGGCTTGTCCTCGTCGGCGGTGAACATCCGTCCGTGCAGCGGCGGCAGCCCGATGGCCTGGAGAAAGGACGCGTTCACCCGTGCGCCTGTCAGCATCTCGGGCTGTCCCAGTCCGGTCAGTGTGAAATTGTCGCGCCGATAACCGCCGAGCGCGCTGAACGCTGTGTTGTCGCGCTGCCAGTCCCTGAGGTCGGGCCACGCGATCGAGGCTCCCGGAAAACCGGCCTCGTCCTCCCACATCACGACCAGCCGGTCCGGCTCCGGATAGGCCAGCGGCCGCAGCAAAACCGACTCGACCAGCGAATAGATCGCCGTGTTCGCGCCGATGCCGAGGGCCAGCGTGACCACGGCGACCGTCGTGAAACCGGGAGTCTTGAACAACTGCCGGAGAGCGAAGCGGAAATCGGAGAGCATCTTTTTTTGAATTGCGGCTTGCGGAAAGACGGACGCACGCGAGGCGGGCCTCGGACTCTTCCAATACCTGGGCAGATGAATTAGGTTACATGAAGCTTGTCGTGGCCTGCCGCGCCGCCGCGACAAACCCGGCTATTCGGCGCGAAGTGCCGTCATGGGATCGACCTTGGTCGCGCGGCGGGCGGGAACGTAGCACGCGAGCGCACAGACGCTGCAGAGGAAAAGGGCGACGCCGCCGATCACGGCCGGATCATTCGCGCTCACCTCGAACAGCTGCGCCTGCATCAGGCGCGTGAGCGCGAGGGCGGCCAGCAGCCCGAGGGCGAGGCCGAGCGCCGCGAGCTTGAGACCCTCGGACATCACGAGGCGAACGACGTCCCCTGGCGCCGCGCCGAGTGCGAGACGGATGCCGAATTCCTGAGTGCGCTGGGCGACGCCGTAGGCGATCACGCTGTAGATGCCCATGCCGGCGAGGACCAGCGCAAGGCCGGCGAAGGCGCCGAGGAGCGTCGTCGCGAAACGCCGGTCGGCGACGCCCTGGGCGAGGAGTTCCGCGTACGGCTGGACCTCCGCCACCGGGAGGCCGGGATCGACGGCGTGAACCGCCGCGATCAGCTCCGCCCGCAGGCTGGCCGCCGGGCGCGAGCTCCGCACGACGACGGTCTGGAAGGCCCCGTCGACCTGCATCGACGGATAGTACATCTCGTTCTGCGGCGTCTGGGCGAGGCCCTCGGAGCGAACGTCGCCCACGACGCCGACGATTTCGCGCGGGATCGAAGCGATGCCCGTGATCAGCTTCCGGCCGACGGGATTCTCCCCCGGGAAAATCTTCCTGGCGTAGAATTCGTTCACGATGACGACATTCGGCGCGCCGTCGCGATCGCGCCACGTGAAGTCGCGGCCCTGGCGGAGCGGAATGCCAAGGGCCGGGAAAAAGCCGGGCGAAATGGTCGAGCGAAGGTTGATCGACCGCTCGTTCACCGGCGGCAAAGGGCGCCCTTCCACCGCCGCGGGCGAGCGCGAGAATCCGTCCCCCACCGCCGGGAGGCTGGCGGTCGTGGCGGCCGCCGTGACGCCGGGCAGCGCGCGGATTTTTTCCAGGACCTGCTCGAAGAGCCGCGCCTGCCTGCCGATGTCGGGATACGAGCCGGCGGGCAGCGCGAGATTGAACGTCGCGATGTTGTCGGAGCGGAATCCCGGATCGATGCGCTGCAGGTGACGGAAGCTGTCCATCAGCAGCGCCGCCACGACCAGCAGGACGAGCGACAGGGCCACCTCGGCGACGAGCAGTCCGCCGCGCATCCGTCCCGTGTGCCTTCCGCCCGTCGATCCGCGCGACGAGTCCTTCAGCGATTCGATCGCGTCGGTGCGCGAGGCCTGCAGGGCGGGCACGAGGCCGAGGACGATCCCCGTGAGCAGCGAGAGCGCGACGGCGAACCCGAGGACGCGGCCGTCGAGGGAAACCTCCGACGCGCGCGGGATGAAATTTTCCCCGACGCGCGCGAGCACGTCGAGGCCCCAGAACGCGAGAAGCACGCCGAGCGCGCCGGCGATCGCGGCGGTGAGCACGCTCTCGGTGAGAAACTGGCCCACGATCCGTCGGCGCGTGGCGCCGAGCGCGGTGCGGATCGCGATCTCCTTCCGGCGCGCGGCGAAGCGCGCGAGCATCAGGTTCGCGACGTTCGCGCACGCGACGAGCAGCACGCATCCCACCGCCGCGAGCAGCGTGAGGAACATCGGGCGCTGCCCGCCGACCAGGTCCTCGTGAAACGAGGGGGCGGTGAGCCCGGCCTTCGAATCCACCTTGTCCGGAAAGGCCGCGCCGTAGTGGCGGGAAATCACCCGCAGCTGTTCCTCGGCCTGGGCGATGCTCACGCCGGGTTGGAGCCGTCCGATGACGAGGAGAAAACCCGTGCCGCGTTCAATCAGGTCGGCCGGCAGGCCCTCCGCCTCAAACACGCGCGGCGCCCAGACCTGGACCTGGGCCCAGGGAAAGCCGAGGGACGCGGGAAGGATGCCGATGACCGTGTGCGGCGAACCGTTGAGCACGAGGGTGCGTCCGATGATGTCGGAGGCCCCGCCGAAGCGGCGCTGCCAGAAGCCGTGGCTCAGCAGAATGGCGTTCGCTCCGCCGGGCCGATCCTCGGCTTCCGTGAACGTGCGGCCGAGCAGCGGCTGCACGCCGATCGTCGGGAAAAAATTCGCCGTGACCCGCATCGCCTGGAGCTGCTCGGGCTCGCCCTTCCCGGTGAAGGTGAACCCGGAAAAGGTGTGCGCGGCCAGCCGGGAGAAGGCCTGCTGCTCGTCGCGCAACGCGCGAAACCTCGGCCACGAAAGATTCGCCCGCTCGAGGCCCCGCTCGGGAAACGAGCCCCACACCCGGACCAGTCGCTCGGGTTCCGGATACGGCAGCGGACGAAGAAAGAGTGTGTTGATCGCCGAGAAGAGGACCGTGTTGGCGCCGATCCCGAGCGCGAGGGCGCCGACCGCGAGCGCCGTGTAGCCCGGGGCCTTGGCAAGCTGACGAAGGGCAAGACGAAGGTGCATGGCTGGATTTCGGATTGCGGATTTCGGAATGCGGAGGGGAATTTCAGCGTCCGGCGGGAGGGGGCTTCTGGTTCGGAACCTGGCGGTTTCCGCTCTCTGCGATTCTACGCGTCGCGCAGCGCGACCATCGGGTCGATCCTCGTGGCGCGGCGGGCGGGAATCCAGCAGGCGGCCAGGGCGACCACCGCCATCACGAAGGCGACGACGCCGAAAATGACCGGGTCGGCGGAATCGGTCTGGAAGAGCATCGACCGGATCAGGCGCGCGCCCGCCACGGCGCCGACCAGCCCGGCGGCGATTCCGAGCAGCACCAGGCGCGTGCCGTTGCGCAGCACGAGCTGGAGGACGTCGGCGGGTTTTGCGCCCAGCGCGAGGCGGATGCCGAATTCGCGGTAGCGCTGGGAAACGCCGTACGCCATCACGCTGTAGATTCCGAGCGCGGCGAGGGTCACGGCGATTCCGGAGAAGATCCCGAACAGCGTCATCGCGAAACGGCTCCGGGACATCGAATCGGCCACGAGGGCGTCGAGCGTCGAGACGGCGTAAACCGGCTGGGTCGGATCGACCGCATAGACCTCGCGCCGCAGCGGGGCAGCCAGCGCCGCCGCGGCCGGGGTCGACGCGGCGCGGAGCGCGAAGCTCAGGTTCTGGAAGGGATGCTGCAGGACTGCATCGTAAACCTGCGGCTGGGTCGGCGAGTCGAGGCTCACGTGCTTCACGTCGCCGGCGATGCCGACGATCTCGCGCCATTCCTGCGCGCCGTTCGTCACGCTGATCCGTTTGCCGAGCGCATCACCCTGCGGAAAATAGCGCTGCGCGAACGACTGGCTGACGATCGCGACCGCGGGCGCGCCGATCCGGTCCTGCGGCGTGAAGGCGCGTCCGCGCTGGAGCGGGATGCCGAGGGTGCGGAAGTAGTCGGGACTGACGGAAAAATAATTGATGTTCGGCAGATCGCTTTGGGCGACCGGGCGGCTCTCGATCTCAAGGCCAAGCACCCAGTCGCTCCCGCCGAAAGGCAGGACATGGGTGGCCGCGACGCTCTCGACGCCCGGCAGGCGCCGATGCCGCTCGAACACGGCTTCAATGAACGCGACCTGTTTTTCCGGCGTGCGGTATTTCTCCTGCGGCAGGTTGATCGCGGCGGTGACAACGCCCGACGGCTCGAAACCGGGGCTGGTCTGGCGCATTTTCGCGAAGCTGCGCATGAGCAGGCCGGCGCCGGTGAGGAGGATGAGGGCAAGGGCGATTTCCGCCACCACCAGCGTGCTGCGCAGCCAGCGCCGCCGTCCGCCTTCGCTGGCGCCGCGGGAGCCGTCGCCGAGCGCGGCGGTGAGCTGCGGCCGGGCGGATTGCAGGGCGGGCACGAGCCCGAACCCGATCCCCGTGAGCACGGAGACCCCGACCGTCACCAAGACCGCGCGCTGGTCGAGCGCGATCTCGGCGGCGCGCGGGAGCGCCTCGGGCGCGACGGCGAGCAGCAGGTCGAGTCCCCAGCGCGCGACCAGGACGCCCGCCGCGCCGCCGCAGAGGGCGAGGACGAGACTCTCGACGAGCAGCAGGCGCATGGTCTGCCAGCGGCTCGCGCCGAGCGCGGAGCGGATCGACATCTCGCGCTGGCGCACCGTGGCGCGCGCGAGGAGGAGATTGGCGACGTTGGCGCAGCCGATCAGGAGCAGGAAGCCGACGGCGGCGAGGAGCGAATAAAGCGTGGGCCGGACGTTCCCGGTGTTGTTGTCGAGGATCGAGACCAGCTGGACGCCCCAGCCCTTGTTCGTGTCCGGAAACTGCTTCGCCAGGCGGTCGGCGAGCGTCGACAGCTGGACGAAGGCCTGCTCCGCGGTGGCGGCCAGTTTCAGCCGCACGACCATGTTGAGATAATGTCCGCCGCGGTTCGCGGCCTCCTCGGAGGAGAACGCCATCGGCACGACCACGTCGACCGCGGTCCCGCGGCGGAAATTCGGCGGCATCACGCCGAGAACGGTGTACGGCGTGCCGTCGAGCATGATTGACTGGCCCACAATTTCCGGACGGCCGCCGAACTGGCGCTGCCAGAAGGCATGCAGCAGGACGACGACGTTGTTCTTGCCGACCACATCCTCGGCCGGACCGAACCCGCGCCCGATCATCGGAGGCGTCCGCAGGACCTCAAAATAGGCGCCGGTTGCGCGCTGCCCCGCCACCCGGACCGGCTCCGCTCCGCCGGTCAAGTTGAACGTCGTGCCGGAGGTCGCGTAGGCGCCGGAGAAGGCGTCGGTCTGTTTCGCGAAATCGAGGTAGTTCGCCGGGGAGACCGAGAACTGAGGAAACTCGGGCAGCTTGGTCTCGCGGATGACGAAGAGCCGTTCGGAGTCCGGATAGTCGACGGGCCGGAGCAGCACGGAATTGACGACCGTGAACATCGCCGTCGCCGAGCCGATCCCGAGCGCCAGGATGAGCAGGACCACGATCGTGAATCCCGGCGATTTGGTCAGCTGGCGGAAAGCGAAGCGAAGGTCGGAAAGCATATATCTTAAATGGCGGATGGCGGAAGGCAGAGGGGGATTTCAGCGGCTGATCCTAACCGTCGCGCAGCGCGACAAGAGGGTCGATGCGGCTGGCGCGCAGGGAGGGGAGGAGGCAGGCGAGGACCGCGACGGCGCCGAAGAGCGCCGCGACCCCGCCGTAAACCGCGGGGTCGAGCGGAGCGACGTTGAAGAGCAGCGACTGGATGAGCGTGGCCACTCCGGCGGCGCCGAGCAGCCCGAGGACGAGGCCGATCGCGACCAGGCGCAGGCCGCTCCGCATGATCAGGCGGATGACCGCGCCGCGCGGCGAGCCGAGCGCCATCCGGATTCCGATTTCCGGCGTGCGCTGCGTGACCGCGTAGGCGAGGACCGAATACAGGCCCACCGCCGCCAGCACCAGGGCCACCGCGGCGAAGATCGCCGTCAGCGTGGCGACGACGCGCTGCGCGCCGAGGCTTTGGGACACGGCGGTCTCGAGCGTTTGGAAAAATGAAATGGGCTGCTCCTTGTCGACGGCCGCCACGGCGCCGCGGATGACGGCCTGCATCGCGTTCGCGTCGACGTCGGTGCGCACGATCACGACCATCGCGGGGCGTCCGAGCTGCGCCATCGGGTAATAGATCTCGTCGGGCACCGGGGCGTTGAGGCCGTTGCTCTTCACGTCGGCGATCACGCCGACGATCTCGACCTTGATGTCGGCGTCCTTCCCGCGCATCAGGATCCGGCCGATCGCGGACTCGCCCGGAAATACGTGCCGGGCGAACGATTCGTTCACGATGACCGCGCCGGGCGCGCCGTCGCGGTCGCCGGCGTTGAACGGCCGGCCCTCGCGAAAGGCGATGCGCATGAGGCGGAAATAGTCCTCGCTGACGATCTGGAATCCGGCGAGGGGCCGCTGCGGCAGCGGAAGCACGGTGCGCCCCCCGACGCTGTAGGGCGAGCGGGCGCCGAATCCATTGACCGGCAGGGAGAGCGACGCGGCGGCGTCCCGGACCTGCGGATTGGCGCGGAGCTGCCCGAGCACCGCCGAGAAATAGCGGGCCTGTTCGGGATTGGTCTTGTACCGGCTGATGGGCACGCCGACGAACGCGCCCGCGACGCCCCGCGCATCGAAGCCGGGCGACGTGCGCTGCAGCTTCAGGAAACTGACCAGCAGCAGGCCGGAGCCGACGAGCAGGACGACGGAGAGCGCGACTTCGGCGATGATGAGCGTGGAGCGGAAATTTCCGCCGTGCGCGCCGGAGGAGCCGCGCGAGCCGTCCTTGAGCACTTCGACGAGGCTCGTCCTCGACGCCTGGAGCGCCGGCGCGAGCCCGACGAGGATTCCGCTCAGCAGCGTGACGCCGGCGGTGAACGCGAGCGCGGTCCACTCGAGGGTGAGGGTGGTGTTGGGCGGAAGGAGCGTGCCGACGCCCGACTGGATGGCCGCCAGCGTCCAGAGCGCGAGGAGGACGCCGAGCCCGCCGGCGATCGTGGAAAAGACGATGCTTTCCGTGAGGAACTGCCGGACCACCGCGCTGCGGGTCGCGCCGAGCGACTGCCGGATCGCGATCTCCTTGTGCCGCGCGGCGAGGCGGCCGAGGAAAAGGCTGGCGACGTTGGCGCACGCGATCAGCAGCACGAAGGCGAAGGCGCCGAGCAGCGTGTAGAGCGTCGGACGCAGCGGGCCGACGAGCGCCTCCACGTAGTCGAGGGGCACGGTGAGGTTGTTGGCGTCGAGACGCGCCGAAAATTCCGCGGCGTAGCTCTTGCTCAGGGCGGCGAGCTCGGCCGCCGCCTGCCCGAGCGCGACACCCGGCCGGAGGCGCGCGATCGGCTGGGAGTAGCCGGCGCCGTTCTGGATCTGGCCGGGCGTCAATCCCGTGACCTCGAACACGCGCGGCGCAAAGAGCTGAACCTGGCCGAAGGGATTGCTGAGATGGGGCGGCAGGATTCCCACGACCTGCCACGACAGCCCGTTCAATTGGATGCTCTGTCCGACCACCGACTCACTGCCGCCGAAGCGGGTCTGCCACAGCTCGTGGCTCAGGAGGCAGACGTTAGGTCCGTTCGGCACGTCGTCGGCTGCCGTGAAGCCGCGGCCGCGAAACGGCACGGCTCCGAGCGTCGGGAAGAAATCCGCGGTGACGCGGAGGCCGTTGAGCTGGTCGGGCTCGCCGTTGCCGGTGAGCGTGAAGGTGTCGAAGGCACTGTTCGCGATGGAGGAAAACGACCGGGCGTGGCGGCGGATTTCCTCGAACCGCGGCCAGGAAACGGCCGGGGCGTTGAAGTTGAGGGCCGGGTTGTTCGTCCAGATCGCGACGAGCGACGACGGATGGGGGACGGAGACCGGGCGCAGGATGAGCCGGTCAAAGACCGAGAACAGCGCGGTGTTGGCGCCGATGCCGACGGCGATCGTGAGGACCGCGACCAGGGTGAAACCCGGCGTCTTGAGCAGCGAGCGGAACGCGAAGCGAAGCGGATTCATGCGATGATCGATGGCGGAAAGCGGAAAGGAATTTCAGCGCCGGTCAGAAAGGTGGGGCGGTAGTTTGCTCTGGAGCTAGCCGGTCTCCGCAATCCGCGATCGGCTCATTCCGCGCGCAGCGCGATCATCGGATCGACGCGGGTCGCGCGGCGGGCGGGGATGAGGGTGGCGAGGAAGGAGACCGCGGCGAGCAGGGCGCCGACGGCGAGATACGTCAGCGGATCCCGCGGGCTGATCTGGAAAAGGAAGTTGTTGATGCCGGTTTCGGCGGCGATGCTCACGACGAGCGTCAGCCCGAGGCCGAGCACGAGCCCCAGCCCCAGCTGCCACGCGCCCTGGCGCAGGACCATCCGGAGAATGCTCGACTGGTCGGCGCCGAGCGCCATGCGGATGCCGAATTCCTGCGTGCGCTGGTTGACCGCGAACGACGTGACGCCGTAGAGGCCCGCCGAAGCGAGCACGACGGCGACGGCCCCGAACACGGCGAACATTACGGCGACAATCCGGTTCTGCCCGAGGAAGCCGTCGAGATTGGTCTTGGGCGTCGCGACGAAATAGAGCGGCAGGTTGGGATCCACGCGGTTGACCGCGGTGCGCAGGGCGGGCGCGAACGACTCGGGACGCGCGTCGCCGCGCTGCCTGATCACGACCGTCGCAAACTGAAAGCCGTTGATGACCGGCTTGCCGTCACCGTACACCGTCGCGGTGAACGGAATGTAATAGCCGGTGTTGTCGTTCTTCGTGTTGAAGGGCCCGAGCATCCGGACGTCGGATACGACGCCGACGATGGTGCGCCACTGGTCGAAGAGCGTGCCGTTGTTGCCGACCGGGCGGAAGCGGCGTCCGAGCGGGCTCTCGGTCCCGAAATGTTTCCGGGCGAAGGCGGAGTTGACGACCGCCACCGGCTGCCTGAGGTCGTTGTCGGCCATCGTGAAGTCGCGGCCCTCGAGGAGACGCTGGCCGAGCGTGGCGAAGTAGCCGTCCGTGACGTTTTCGAAATTCGCGTCGGGGCGGTCCTTGTCGTCCTTGTACTGCTTGCCCTCGATCTCGATTTTTCCGTTGCCGGAGAAAATCATCTGGAACCGGTTGGTGAGGGCGACGGAGTCGATGGCGGGATTCGTGCGCAGGTCGCGCAGGAGTTTTTCGAAGAAGAGCACGCGCGAGTCGTTGTCCGGGTAGTCCCCCTCCATCAGCCCCATCCGGGCGGAGAGGATGCCGCGCGTGTCGTAGCCGTAGTTCACATTCTGCTGCCGCAGGATCGACTGGAGCTGGAGCAGCGAGCCGATGAGGAGGACGCAGGTGACGAGGATCTGGAAGACGACGAGGCCCTTGCTGACGAGGCCGACGACGCGTCCGGTGTTGCCGCGTCCGGATTCCTTGAGCACCTCGGCGGCGCTGGCGCGAGAGGCCATGAGCGCGGGGAGCAGGCCGGAGACGAGGGCGGCGAGCATCGTGGCGGCGACGACGAACGCCAGCACGGGCGCGTCGAGGGTGAAGACCATCCAGGACGGCGGCGGGTTGGCGACGTTACGCAGCGTGGTGTCGATCCAGTCTGTCGCCCAGATGGCGAGCCCGACTCCGACGGCGGCGCCGATCGCGGAGAGCAGGAGACTCTCGGTGAGCATCTGGCACACGAGGCGGCTGCGGGTGGCGCCGAGCGACGAGCGGATCGCGAGTTCCTTGGCGCGCAGGGTGGCGCGCGCGAACTGCATGTTCATCACGTTGAAGCAGGCGATGAGCAGCACGCCGACGCAGAAGGCGAGCATCGTGTAGAGGAGGCCGGAAAGCTGCGGGCCGGTGAACGAGTCGATCAGCGGCCGCACCCAGCCCATGGCGAACTGCTTGTTCTCCGGATAGGCTTTCGCGAAGCGCCGCGCGAGCGTCATCATCTCGGCGTTCGCCTGCTCGATCGAGACGCCCGGCTTCAGCCGCCCGATGATCTGGACCGTGTTGATGTTGCGGTCATTTCGCGGCCGGACGGGAAACTCGGTGTTGACGGGCAGCCAGAGCTGCTCGTTGCCGGGGAAGGAAAACTTCGGCGGCATGACGCCGATGACGGTGCCGGCGCGGCCGTTGACGCGCACGGCCTGGCCGATGACGCCGGGATTTCCGCCGAAATCGCGCTTCCAGATCGCGTCGCTGAGAATGATGTTCTTGTTGATCCCGGGCCGGTCGTCCTCCGGGAGGAAATCGCGGCCGAGGGCCGGCGACACGCCGATCGCGCGGAAAAAGTCATGGGTGACATAGCCGCCCTGGAGCCGCTGCGGGACGCCGTTGTAGGTGAGGTTGACTGTCGAGCCGTTGAGGAAGGAGACGAAGGCGTCGTAGGAGGTCTGCTGCGCCTTGAGCTCCTCGAAATCCATCGTCGTGATGCGCGAGTTGAAATTGCTCGGGCTGAAGTTGGTCGGATCGACGATCTGGACGTCGACCAGCTGTTCCGCGCGGGGGAACGAGAAGCCGCGGAGCAGGACGCCGTTGACGATCGCGAACTGGGTGGTGACGGCGCAGATGCCGAGCGCGAGAACGCCGGCGGCGAGGGCGCAGAAGCTTTTTTCCTTGATCAGGACCCGCAGCCCGATGCGGACGTCCTGGGAGAGGTTTTGGAAAATCATGGGAGGGGAAAATTCCGGAGTGCCGGTGGCGCGGCGGGATTCCGGCACGGAGGGAGGAAAGGCGGAGGGCGGCGGGTTCGAACTGTTTTTTCGGCGGCAGGCGTCTTCGGTCCGCACTCCGGCCTCCGCCATTGGATCAGCGCGCGGCCTCGACCTGCTCCTGGACGACGCGGCCGTCGAAGATGTGGATCGTGCGATCGGCGTGGCGCGCGAAACGCGTGTCGTGCGTCACCATGACGATCGTCGCGCCGCCCTTGTGGAGCTCGGCGAGGAGCTGCATGACGGAGTCGCCGTTCTTCGAGTCGAGGTTGCCCGTCGGTTCGTCCGCGAGGAGGACGGCCGGCTTGCCGGCGAGCGCGCGGGCGACGGCCACGCGCTGCTGCTGGCCGCCGGAGAGCTGGGAGGGCAGGTGTTTCGCGCGGTGGCCCATGCCGACTTTCTCCAGCGCCTCGGTGGCGGCGGCCTTGCGCTCGGCGGCGGGCATGCCGCGATAGGTCAGCGGCAGCTCGACGTTCTCGAACACGGTCAGGTCGCCGATGAGGTTGAACGACTGGAAAATGAAGCCGATCTCGCGGTTGCGGATGCGCGCGCGCTCCGGCAGCGAGAGACCCTGCACGGGGCGGCCGTTGAGGACGTAGGAACCGTCGGTCGGCGAATCGAGCAGGCCGAGGATGGAGAGCAGCGTGGACTTGCCGCACCCCGACGGGCCCGCGATCGAGACGTATTCACCCTTCCGGATGTCCATGTGGATGCCGGAGAGCGCGTGGGTTTCGACTTCGTCGGTCAGGAAAACTTTGGTGACACCGTCGAGTTTGATCAGGGAATCGGACATGGTGGGTGAGTAGGGGTTGGTGGGAGGCAGGGAAAGTCGGGAACGCGCGGATCAGTTTTCCGAGCGGTCGGGATCGGTCGCGACGAGCACGACGAGGGAGGAGAGGATGACGAGGAGCGGGATCACGGCGGGAACGGTTTGGAAGGTCATCGCTGGGGCGGGCGAATTTCGGTGGGTGTGGTGGATAAAATCAGGAAACACCCGGTCGGTGCGAAAAGTTACATCCGATCATGGCGGCGGGCATGGTCAGTTCAGTTTCACGCGGTCGTTCGAGTCCCACTGCGACATGTCGGAGAGGATGACCTTGTCGCCGGGCTGGAGGCCGCTGATGATCTCGATCGTGTTGACCGAGCTGCGGCCGAGCGTGACGCGGGTGCGCGTCGCGTAGGAGCCGTCGGGGTCCAGCTTGAAGATGCCGACGGTGCTGCGCTCCTGCCCGAACGCGGGGCGGCCGACGTAGACGACGTCGTCGAGGCGTTCGAGTTCGATCGTGCCGTCGACCGAGAGGTCGGGACGCGAGCCCTTCGGAAGTGGGGCGTCGATGATGACGTCGACGGTGACGGTGCCGTTCTGGACCGAGGGATCGATGCGTGAGACGTGGCCGGCGACGACACCGTTGCGCGTGTCGATTTCCGCGGGAAGACCGATGGCGATGTCCTTGGCCTGGGTTTCCGCCACGCGGATTTCGGCCTTGAGGCGGGCGGGGTCGGCGACGCGGGCGAGATTCACTCCGGGCTGAATCTGCGAGCCGACATCGACGGGGAGGAGCTGCAGCACGCCGTTCATGCCGGCGCGGGCGGTGAGGGCGTCGAGCTCGTCGTGGCGCAGCTTGCTTTGTCCGCGGAGACGGTCGACTTCGGCCTCCTTCACGGAGAGCTGCGGGACGATCGAGTCCTTCGAGAAGGCGTAGCGTTTCTGCTCGATCGAATTGCGCGTGGCGGCCTGCTCGGCGTTGACCTTGGAGACGCGGAAGAGGAGGTCGGACACGAGGCCGTCCTTGAAGAGCTGTTCGTTCACCTCGGCCTGGAGGCGGGCCTGCTCGAACTCGGCGCGCGCGGTCGCGGCGGTGGATTCGGAGGCGAGGACCTGGCTTTCGAGCTGGACGCGGGTGCCGACGAGGTCGGCCTCGGCGGCCTTCAGCTGGGAGTCGGCGCTCGCGGCGGCCTGTTCGACGTCGGGGTTGGCGAGGACGAGGATGACGCTGTCGGGGTTCACGAGCGCTCCCGGGCGGAGAACGATGCGGTCGACGCGACCCTGGGTGCGGGCGGCGATCCAGCGGATCTCCTCGGGGACGAGGGTGCCGAGGCCGCGGACCTGGCGGAGCATTTGGCCGCGCTTCACGTCGCCGATCCACACGAGATTTTTCTCGACGGTGGGCGCGGCGGGTTTGAGCCGGGCGAGCAGCACGGAGATGCCCGCGAGAACGACAGCGCCGCCGACGGCGAGGAGGATGCGTTTCTTGCGCTTGGCTTTGCTTTGATCGGGGCGCTGGATGTCCATGGGCGCGCGCACAATTGCACGCGCCGTGCCAGCGCCGGGAGAAGTGTTCAACCAGCTGCGGTTAAACCACTAAAAATTTACGGCGCGAAAGCACAGCCTTTCCGCTGGGTCGAACGCGGGACGCCGGAATCCCGGAAATGGGAAGCCCCGCGAACTGCGAACGGACACGGATGCGGATAGTCTGAAGCCGCCCGAATCAGCGCGGCATCGTACGTGACAGGAGAAACTCTTCGCGCCCCGCGGCGGCGCAAAACGGGGCGGAGTTTTTTATTCGGGCAGGCGCAGGCGGGCGATGCTGCCGCTGGCGGTTTCGCGGTTGGTGAGGGTGAGGGAGCCGCCGTGGTTCTCGGCGATCTGGCGGCAGAGCACGAGCCCGATGCCGGAGCCCTCGGGCTTGGTCGTGAAGAACGGCACGAAAAGATTTGTCGCGCTCGCGATGCCGGGGCCGTCGTCCTCGACGAAAATCTCCACGCCGCCGGAGAACTTTCCCCAGCCGATGCGGACGCCGCCGCCGGTTTCCTGCGCGGCTTCGACGGCGTTCTTGAGGAGGTTGATCAGCAGCTGCTCGATCTGCGCGGCGTCGCAGGCGACGACGATCGCGGGGCCCTCGATCACGGTCACGGGCAGACGGGTTTCGAGCGCGACGACGCGCTGGACCAGGGCCGGCACCTCGCAGGGCGCGGGGGTCGGCGCCGGCAGGCGGGCGAGCCGCGCGTAGGCCTGCATGAAGCGGCTGAGCCCCTCGGCGCGGGACTCGATGATTTCCAGGCCCGACCGCATGTCCTGCTCCCAGTCCGGCGCGCGCGGCTCGCGGCACAGCAGGCTGCCGAGGCTGCCGGCGATCGATTTGATCGGCGCGAGCGAGTTGTTCAATTCGTGGCCGAGCACGCGCACCAGCCGCTGCCACGCGCGCAGTTCCTCCTCGCGAAGCGTCCGGCTGAGATCGGCGATGACGACGAGGTGATGCGGGCGTCCGCCCTCGCGAAACTGGCTGCGCCGCATGCCCCAGCGTGCGCCGCTGCCGCCGGGAAACGGGTTGGCGAGAAGCCGGGCGGATTCACCGACGAGGCAGTCGGCGAGGCCGAGCTCCGCCGCGCCGCGGCCGAGGATCCGCTCGGCGGGTTTCCCGACGAGGAGCTGCGCGGCGTGGTTGGCGAGCCGCAGCCGGCCTTCGGCGTCGAAGGCGAAGATCGCGACCTCGATCTCCTCCATCACGGTGCGGAGGAGCGCGGTGGCCTCGAGGGCGTTCATGCGCTGGTCCTGGAGCGTGCGGCTGAGGGTGTTGATCTCCGACATCACGTCGCCGAGCGGCTCGTCGCGGCGGGCGTCGCGGGCGCGGACGGAAAAATCGCCTTCACGCAGCGCGGACAGCAGGTTGGCCATGGTCTGGAGCGGGCGGATGACGCGGTTCTGAACCGCGGCGGCGAAACCGAACCAGAAGCCGAGCACGAGCAGGGAAAGGGTCCATTGCGCCTTCGTCGAGGCGTCGCCGAGCCAGAGGTAGCACATCGCCACGACGACGGCGGGAAGCCCGCCGAGCAGCGCCTGGGCGAAGACGGCCTTCTCGTGCGAGAGTTTGCGCTTCCTCGAGGACATCGGCCTTCAGCTGTCAGCTTTCAGCTTTCGGACCAAAGCGCCGAGCATCCGTTTGATCTGGGCGATTTCCGATCCCAGCATGGCGTGGTCATCAGCGCCAAACATCCCTAGTTCGCTTGCGAGCAGGAGAATATATTCCGATTCGCTCGCCGAGCCATGGGCGATGACCACAAAGCGCTTGAAATCGGCGTCGCTGTCGCGCCCGCATCCCTCTGCCAGGTTCGCCGGGATCGCCGAACTGGCGCGGCGCAGCTGGCTCGCGATCCCGAAGCGCTCGTCACTCGGAAAGAAACGCGAGGTTTGATAAACTGAGAGGGTGAACTGGTGGCTCCGCTGCCAGACGGCGAGTTGGCGATAATCTTTCATTGGCGTCGGCTCGTGCTGACAGCTGACAGCTGATCGCCGACAGCTACGAGCTAAAGCCCATATTTCTCCAAACGCCGGTAAAAGGCGCTGCGGCTGAGGCCGAGTTCCTCGGCGGCCTTGCGGGCGTTGCCGTCGCAGCGGGCGAGAGTCTTCTTGATCAGGAACGCCTCCACTTCCTCGA
>JAQGON010000025.1 GCA_028293565.1 Verrucomicrobiota bacterium
GGGCAGGGCGGCCACGCGTCGCACGCCAGCCAGGGCCCGCGCGGCGGGCGCGGCCTGCATTCGCGCTCGGGGCCCGGGCCCCGCGGCGAGCGGGAGCGGCCGATGATCGACAAGACCTTCGACCATCCGCGCACGGTGGACATCAAGCCGGCGATCCCGGTCGACGTGCCGAAGATGGACACGGAGTTTTCCAAGCTCGGGCTCAACGACGCGCTCGCGTACGCGGTGCAGGAGATGGGCTATCTCGCGCCGACGCCGATCCAGGCGCAGGCCATCCCGGTGGTGCTCAAGGGCGGGGACGTCATCGGCTCCGCGCAGACGGGCACCGGCAAGACCGCGGCGTTCGCGCTGCCGATCATCCAGCGCCTCGCGGGCCACGGAAAACTGCGGTGCCTGATCCTCGAGCCGACGCGCGAACTGGCGCTCCAGGTGGAGGAGGCTTTTCAGAAATACGCGAAGTTCACGGACCTGCGCGTGACGATCGTCTACGGCGGCGTGGGTTACGGGAAGCAGACCGACGATCTGAAGCGCGGGATGGACATCCTCGCGGCGACGCCCGGCCGGCTGCTCGATCATCTGGAGCAGGGCAACTGTTCGCTGAAGGACATCGACATCCTCGTGCTCGACGAGGTCGACCGCATGCTCGACATGGGTTTTCTCCCCGACGTTAAGCGGATCGTGCAGAAGACGCCGGCGACCCGGCAGACGCTGTTCTTCACCGCGACCCTACCGCCCGAGATCGCGTCGCTCGCCGCATGGGCGCTGAGGGATCCGGTGAAGGTGGAGATCGGCCGCCAGCGCTCGCCAGCGGAGACGGTTTCCCACGCGTTCTACCCGGTGGTGGCGTCGCAGAAGTTCGATCTTCTGCAGCGCCTCCTCGAGCTCACGGATTTCAAGAGCGTCCTGATTTTTTCACGCACCCGCATGGGCGCCGATCGCATTGCGCACCGCCTGCAGACGAAGGGCCACACCGTCGGGGTGATGCATTCCGACCGGAGCCAGCGGGAACGGATCGAGGCGCTCGACGGTTTCAAATCCGGGAAGTACGAGGTGCTCGTGGCGACGGACATCGCGGCGCGCGGACTCGACATCGCGGGCGTGTCCCACGTGGTGAATTACGACGTGCCGGAAAATCCCGAGGACTATGTGCACCGCATCGGGCGCACCGGCCGGGCGACCAAGACCGGCGACGCCTTCACGCTTGTGACGGAGGATGACGTCCGGGACGCGCGCAGCATCGAGCGCTACATGGGGCTCGGGGTGGAACGGAAGAAAATCGAGGGTTTCCCGTATATTTATTCCGCCCTGTTTGACGAGAAGGCGCTCGCCGAGACGGCCGCCGCGACCGTCAAGCCGACCAGCCGCCTGCACCGCGGGATGAGACGCTGAGACCGCGGCGGTCGATTGCAGAATGCGGATTTCGGGATGCGGGGGCGATTCGCCCCACCGGCTTGCCGCGCCGCTGAAATTGCCGCATTCCCAAGGCCTCTCGAAGACAGCGGGGCTCACCATTCCCATGGTTCGCCCGCTCGAATTGCTCTCAGCAATCCGAAATCCGCATTCCGCGATTCAGTCGGTTCGTCCGTTCATTCCGTTCCGTTGACGAACCGGTAGGTCATGGCGGCGGCGACTGCTCCCGAGAGGTTGAACACAAGGTAGAGCGCGAACTGCTTGGCGGATTCGAGGCCCATCGTCAGGACTCCGAGGCCGACGGCGGGATTGAAGGCGCCGCCGGACACGCCGCCGACCACCGTGGCGCCGGCCATGACGACCATGCCGATCGCGAGCCCGTAGAATGAATTACCCGCGGTGCCTTTCGCCGTCGCGACGTTCAGCACGACCCACACCAGCGCGAAGGTGAAGAGGAACTCGACGATCGCCGAGGGAATCGTGCCATGCAGCGCCACCTGCTCCGCGCGGCCGCCGAAGAGATAGCTGACGATGCATGCCGCCAGGAACCCAGCGGCGAACTGCGCGATCAGATACGGGATGACATCCGCTTTCGGACAGCGGCCGCGAAGGTAGAGCCCAAGCGTGACCGCGGGATTGAAATGGGCGCCCGAGACGTGTCCGCCGGCGAAGATCATTGCCATGAGCGAGGCGCCGATCGCGAGCGGCGTCAGGGGCGCGTGACCGCGCACGGCCATGCCGACCGTGAAAACAAGGAAGAACGTGCCGATGAATTCGACGAGGGGCTTTTTCATAGGGGGAAAGAAGAGGGCGGGATGAGTGACGGATAGGGATCAGCGAGGACGTGGCAAAGTATTTTATGGATCGCACGGGATTTGATCACGGAAGCGCGAAGGACCGAAGCCCGGGCCCAATTTCCGCGCGTCTCCGCCGCTGGACTCCCTTTCCGTTTCCGCAATCCGCATTCCGCCATCGAGGGGGCGCTCCTTGACGCGTCCGTCGCCCCCTTCGTAGTGTGCGCCCCGATCCCCATGCCATTCAAAATTGCCTTCATCGGAGCGGGCTCGATTGGTTTCACGCGGCGGCTGCTCGCCGACCTGCTGGCCGTTCCGGAGTTTGCCGGCGTCGAATTCGCCTTCACCGACATCGACGCGCGCAACCTGAAAATGGTCACCGATCTCTGCCGGAGCGATGTCGCGGCCAACGGCCTGCTGACCAAAATCACGCCGACCACGAACCGGCGCGAAGCGCTGCGCGGGGCGAAATACGTCTTCTGCGTCGTGCGCATCGGCGGCTTGGAGGCGTTTGCCCATGACGTGGAAATTCCCCTCCGGTACGGCGTCGACCAGTGCGTCGGCGACACGCTATGCGCGGGCGGCATCATGTACGCGCAGCGCGGAATCGCGGCGCTGCTCGGTTTTTGCCGGGACATCCGCGAAGTCGCCGCGCCGGACTGCCTCCTCCTCAATTACGCGAACCCGATGGCGATGATGACGTGGGCCGTGAGCAAGTACGGCGGGGTGCGCTGCGTCGGGCTGTGCCACGGCGTGCAGCACGGGCACTTCCAGATCGCGCAGGCGCTCGGCCGCCGGAAGGAGGAGGTCGACATCATCTGCGCCGGCATCAACCACCAGACCTGGTACATCTCGGTGAAGACCGGCGGCCGCGAGCGCACGCCGGAGCTGCTATCGGCGTTCGAGCGCCATCCGGTTTATCGCCGCGAGGAAAAGGTGCGCATCGATATGCTCCGCCGGTTCGGGTATTACTCCACCGAGTCGAACGGCCATCTCAGCGAATACGTCCCATGGTACCGGAAGCGTCCCGACGAGATCCGGAAATGGATCGACATGAGTTCGTGGATCCTCGGCGAGACGGGCGGCTACCTCCGCGTCTGCACCGAAGGCCGGCATTGGTTCGAGTCGGAGTTCGGCGGAAAAAAACCGCATCCGCCCCTGAAATACACCGAGGAAAACCGGAGCGAGGAACACGGCAGCCGGATCCTCGAGGCGATCGAGACGGGGCGGGTTTACCGCGGACATTTCAATCTCCCGAACCGCGCGACGATCACGAATCTCCCGGCGGACGCGATCGTCGAGGCCCCGGGTTTTGTCGACCGCCACGGAATCAACCTGACGCAGCTCGGCGACCTGCCGCTGGGCTGCGCCGCGGTGTGCAACGCGTCGATCAGCGTCCAGCGCCTCGGCGTCGAGGCCGCGGTGTCGGGCGACGACACACTCCTGCGCCAGGCCTTCATGATGGATCCCCTGGTCGGCGCCGTCTGCAATCCGCCCGAGATCTGGCAGATGGTCGACGAAATGCTCGTGGCGCAGGCGCCATGGCTGCCCCAGTACCGGCGCGCGATCGGCGCCGCGCGAAAGCGTCTCACGGCCGGCCCCCGGATCCGGACCAAGGCGAACCGCGGCGCCGCGCGCGTCAAGACCCGGTCCCTCGCCGAACTGAAGCGGATCGAGAAACAAAATCCGCGCGTGGGACATTGACTGCACGTCCCCGTGAATTCCGCAGCTTGACCTATATGCCCTTTTGAGCATATAGAATTTGCGTGCAGCTGACCCGGATCTACGAATGCCTCTGCGACGAGACCCGCCTGCGCGTGCTGCACGTGCTTTCGCCGGGCCCGCTCTGCGTCTGTCATTTTCAGGCGGTGCTCCGGGAACCGCAGGTGAAAATTTCCAAGCACCTCGCATACCTGCGCCATCGCGGCCTGGTCGAATCCGAGCGCGAAGGAAACTGGATCGTCTACCGGCTCGCCGGAAAACCGTCGCGCGAACTCGCGGCGAACCTCGCCTGCCTGCAAGATTGCGCCCGCGAGAATCCGCTTTTCCAGCGGGACCTCGCGCGGCTCCGGAAGCTGGCGCCGAAGCTCGCGGCAACCGGGCCCGGCGGGTGTGCCGTCCTGGCCGCGCGCTGATTTCCATGTCTACCCCGCTCAAGATTCTGGTCCTTTGCACGGGAAACTCGGCGCGCTCCATCCTCGCCGAATACCTGCTGCGGCAAAAGGGGCGGGGGCGCTTCGACGTTTTCAGCGCGGGCGCCAGGCCCGCCGGCCAGGTCAACCCGCTCGCCGTGCGGGTGCTCCGCGAAAATTATAACCTGGACGCGAGCGCGGCGCGCTCGAAGTCGTGGGATGAATTTCGGGGCGTGTCCTTCGACTTTGTCCTCACGGTCTGCGACCACGCTCGGGAGCTGTGCCCGGTCTGGGCCGGAGTTCCGGTCATCGCCCACTGGGGCTCGCCCGACCCCGCGGCGGTCGAAGGATCGGAGGAGGCGCGCTACCGCGCGTTCGTGCAGGTCGCCTCGCAGATCGCGCGGCGCGCGGAGCTGTTCTGCGCGCTGCCGGCAGCGAAACTGCGCGACGCTCCTTCGGTTCGCGCCCTGGGCGCGGACGATTCCAATTCGCCGGCCGGAGACGCGGCGCCACTTTCATGAAACTCAGTGAATTCACCGCTCAGCTCGCCGCCTCGCCCGAGGCGGAGATCGTCATCGCGCTTCCCGGCGGCGCCGAAGTGCCGCGGCATTTCCACGTCACCGAAGTGGGACACGTCGCTAAAAACTTTGTCGATTGCGGCGGAAAGTTCCGCTCGACCGAGGCCTGCGTCCTCCAGGCCTGGACCAGCGGCGCCGCCGATGACGGACATCGCCTCACCGCCGGCAAACTGGCGCGCATTCTGGGGCTGGCCGCACCGATTCTTCCGTCCGCCGAATTGCCCGTCGAAGTGGAATTCGAACACGGGGTGGTCTCGCAGTTTCCGATCGAGGAAATCACGACCCAGATGTCCACGGTGAGGATCCGCCTTGGAGAGAAGCACACGGACTGTCTGGCCCGCGAACTTTGCGGAGTTCCGCAGCCGGGCGGTTACGGCTCCGCGGACAGTGCGCAGGATGCTGAGTGCTGCCCGACCGCGGACGGCACACGCTGCTGCTGATCGAGCGGACGCCGGACGGCGGAATTTTCTATCGAATTCCACCGCACCGTTTATCGTCGGGGCGGAATGAGCGTTGAAATCCAAACCATGGGCGCGGCCGACTGGGCGGCGGTGAGGGCGATTTATGAGGAGGGGATCGCGACCGGCCACGCGACCTTCGCGCCGGCGGCGCCGGAAAATTTCCCCGACTTTTCCGAGGGAAGACGGATGGACTGCGCCCTCGTCGCAAAGGCACCCGGTGACGGCATGGTCCTGGGTTGGGCGACGCTCGCACCGGTCTCCGACCGCTGCGTCTATGCGGGCGTGGCGGAGGTGAGCGTGTACGTCGCGGTGCTGGCGCGCGGTCGCGGCGTGGGAAGCAGCTTGGTGCGGGCCTTGATCGAGCGCGCGGACTCCGCGGGAGTCTGGACGCTTCAGGCGGGCATCTTTCCGGAAAACTCCGCCAGCCTGGCGCTGCACGCCCGTCACGGATTTCGCACAATCGGGTCTCGCGAAAAAGTGGGAAAGATGACCCACGGCCCGCTCGCCGGCTTCTGGCGCGACACCATCCTGCTCGAGCGGCGCAGCGCCGTCGCGGGGAGGGATTGAACGCGGGTTGATCCGGGCTGGCGGGCGTTTGCCGTTGCGGTGGGGGATGTTTCGGCGTGCGGTGGAGGATTCATGAAACTCGACATCCCGCCTGGAAAATTCGCCGGGTACATTTTCGACCTCGACGGCACGCTGATCGACACGATGCCGCTGCACTACCAGGCGTGGGATG
The DNA here is from genome assembly GCA_028293565.1 of Verrucomicrobiota bacterium. Lineage (GTDB taxonomy): Bacteria > Verrucomicrobiota > Verrucomicrobiia > Opitutales > Opitutaceae > Opi-474. The sequence continues at coordinate 6,115 of JAQGON010000025.1, forward strand.
CGGCGATGCGGCACGCCGGGCTCCCGCATGCGCTCGACGAGGATTATTTCTATGCGCTCGGCGGGGTGCCGACGCGGCGCGTGGCGGAGCTCTTCGGCGAGCACTACAAGCTGAAGCTCGACCCGGACGCGGTTTTTCACCGAAAGGAGGCGCTCTTCATGGAACTGCAGAACGAGGCGCGCCTGATCGAACCGGTGGTGGAATTTGCGCGCCGGGTTTTCACGACGCATCCGCTCGCGATCGCCTCGGGCGGTCCGCGCGTGATCGTGCGGCGATCGCTGGAGCTCACGGGTCTGCTGCCGCTGTTCCGCGCAGTGGTGACGGCGGACGATGTCGTCCACGGCAAGCCGGCGCCCGACATGTTCCTGCTTGCGGCGCAAAAACTCGGGGTGCCGCCGGAAGAGTGCCTTGTGTTCGAGGACGCCGAGCCCGGGATCAAGGGCGCGCTGGCAGCCGGGATGAAGGTGGTGCGGGTGCCGAGCCGGCGCTGAGTCTTTTCCTCATTCCGTCGGATTCCGGATTTTGACCTTCGAATTTCCCTCATCTGCGTGTTTTCTGCGGGCATGAAGTTCGAGTCACTGGTCAATCCCGCGGTCCTGACGCAGCCGGTCTATGAGCCGGGCAAGCCGATCGAGGAAGTCGCGCGCGAACTCGGGCTCGATCCGGCGGGGATCATCAAGGTGGCTTCGAACGAGAATCCGTTCGGGCCCTCCCCGCGCGCGCTGGCCGCGGCGCAGCGGGCGCTGCTGCAGGGCGAGCTCTACCCGGACGGCGGCTGCTTCGCGCTGCGCCAGAAGCTCGCGGCCGTGCGCGGGCTGGAGGCGGACCAGTTCATCGTCGGCAACGGCTCGAACGAGATCATCGAGTTCCTCGGCCACGCGCTGCTGCGGCCGGGCGACGAGGTCGTGATGGGCGCGCCGGCATTTGTGGTCTACAAGCTCGTGACGCTGGTGTTCGGCGCGACCGCGGTCGAGGTTCCCCTCGTCAATCATCGCCACGACCTGCCGCGCATCGCCGCCGCGATCACGCCGCGGACCCGGCTGGTCTACGTCTGCAGTCCGAACAACCCCACGGGAACGGCGAACACGGAAGCGGAGCTGCTCGAGTTCGCGCGCGCGTTGCCGGACCACGTCGTCGCGGTGTTCGACGAGGCTTATGCGGAGTACGTTCCCAGCCCGCCCGACCTTCGTCCGCTCGTGCGCGAGGGCCGCAAGGTGGTCTGCCTGCGGACGTTTTCGAAAATCTACGGGCTCGCGGCGTTGCGGGTGGGCTATGGTTACGCGACGGCGGACATCATCGCGCTGCTGAACCGGGTGCGCCAGCCCTTCAACGTGAACGCCATCGGGCAGGCCGCGGCGGCGGCGGCGCTGGACGACCGCGAGTTCACCGCGATGTGCGCGCGCGAAAACCGGGCCGGCCTCGCGCGGCTCGAGGCGGGCTTCCGCGTGCTGGGGCGCGAGTTCGTGCCGAGCGTGGCGAATTTCATCCTGGTCAAGGTCGGCGACGGCGCGCGGGTGTTCGATGCGCTGCAGCGCCGCGGCGTGATTGTGCGGCCGATGAAATCGTACGGCATGCCGGAATGGATCCGCGTGACCGTCGGCACCCCCGCGCAGAACGAACGGCTGCTCGCGGAGCTGAAGACCGCGTAATGGTATCGTTTGCCCGGAGGTGGAGCGCATTGCCCTCAATGCGCTGGAGGTGCGAGCAGGACTCAAGGGACTGACGGAGCGGCCAACGCGTTGGGGGCAACGCGTTCCACCCGCGGAAGTGCGAAATGTGCCACTACCCAAGACCCCGCCCGGGATTGAACGGAAGGGACAGGCTCCGTCAGCGGACAGCCCTACGTTCCGTCGACAGTGGCCGCGGCGCGGAGCAGACGGTCGTTGATCGCATCCGCGAGACCGCCGCCGGAAGCGAGCTCGACGTGCAATCGCGCGAAACCCTTTTCGTCCAGCCGGCGCAGGAGGTGAAAGAGCCGGCGCGCCACGCCGGGCAGCGCCCCATGAGGATCGAGCCAGAAAATATTTTTGCCGGCGACGCCTTGCGGTTTCGCGAGAAAAACCCAGGCGGCGCGATCGGTTCCCTGCTCGACCGCGGCGCGCGAAATCCGCCGGCGGTGCAGGGTGATCGGCGTGCGCGGACTGTAGTGACGCGCGAGCATTCCCGGCGCGAGCTGCGCGACGCCGCGGGCCGCGCGTTTTTTCGGTCCGCGGATTTTCCTTCCCAGCACGCGCTCGATTTCGCTCTTGGTGACCGCGCCCGGCCGCAGCAGCCGTGGGCCGCGCGGATCGCGCAGGTCGAGGATTGTCGACTCCAGTCCGATGGCGCAGGGGCCGCCGTCGAGGATGTGGCGGATTTTCCGTCCGAGGCCCGACTGCACGTGTTGCGCGGTAGTCGGGCTGACGTAGCCGAACGGGTTCGCGCTGGGTGCGGCGAGCGGCACGCCGGCGAGTTTCAGCAGCCGGCGAAACAGGGGGTGGCTCGGAATCCGCACGGCGACGCTCGGGAGGCCGGCGGTGACGATATCCGGCACCGCGGGTTTTTTGGGCAGCACGAGGGTGAGCGGCCCGGGCCAGAATTTTCGCGCGAGCTTGAGGGCGTCGGCGTTGGGCTCGGCGACATCCGCCAGCTGGGCCAGCGAGTGCAGATGGACGATGAGCGGGTCGTGCGCCGGGCGGCCCTTTGCGGCAAAGATCTGACGGCAGGCGGGGGCATCGAGGGCGTTGGCGGCGAGCCCGTAGACTGTCTCGGTCGGGACGGCGACCAGTTCGCCCGCGCGCAGCAATCGGGCGAGCCGCGCGAGATTCCGGGGAGTGCCGCGATGGATTCGGCTCACGCGTTTGAAGGTGGGTGATCGGGAGTCTGCGAACCCTCGGAGTGGGGTCGGATCGACTCCGGTGAAGGCCGTTTTGGAATCCAAGGCACAAAAAAGGCCGGAGCCAAAGACTCCAGCCGGAAGAGGGAGGCGCGGCGGCGGTTACTGCGCGAGCAGCATGTTGCGCGAGTGCTTGATCGTCTTGGTGATCGCGCGCTGGTGCTTGGCGGTGAGGTGCGTGTGCTTGCGCGGGAGGATCTTGCCCGTGTCGGTGGTGAAATTCTTCATCGCCAGCGGCGTGGTGAAGGGAATCTCGGCGGGCGTGGGAGTCTGCTGCTTCTGGTCGGTGGTGCTCATGCGGAAAAGGAGGGGAGACAGTGCTTTTGGCGCGGGTGGTGTCAACCTGTGATTTTCGGCTGGGGCTTTTGGCGGTCAGCGGTGGCACGGGTCTCCGACCCGTGTGGGCGGACTCTGCCAACAGAGCACGGCGAGCACACCCGTTTAGCTCGAGTCCAGCTTCACGGGTCGGAGACCCGTGCCACACGTTCCACGGCTCGGGATTCCGCCGCTGGGGACGGTGTTACTGGAAAATTTCCGGCACCGTGGAACGGTGGCGACGATGTGCGGTCTGCCGTCGCGGGAAATCCGCAGTCACGCACTTAGATCGCGAGCACACGACCTGTTCCCATGAAGGCATCGACGAAAACGATCTTCCTGGGGTGTTCGCTGATTCTGGCGGGAGCTTCCCGGCTGGTGGCGGATCCGTTTGTTTTCGTCGGCGGCTCGGCGCAGGCGAACCTCGACGCGCAGACGATGCAGTTCCAGCTCCAGTTCAATCACGCTCCGAACTTCAACACCTACGACGCCTACCACCGGCAGGCGGAGACGTTCACGATCGATATCTGGAACAACCTCGCGCCGACTGCGTCGCCGCATGGCAGCGAGAATCTGAGGATTTTCGGCACGTCGGATCCGTACGGCGTCGGGCTTTCCGGCTACTTTTCGACGACGACTTCGCGGGCCTCGGGCTCGAGCGTCCTGGATGTGTTTCCCTACGCGACGAACGGCAGCGGGCTGGTGACGTTCACGCTGACGTTTGCCCAGCTGCACGAAACGGACGGACTCTTTCTCGGGATGGTGGATGTCTACCAATACGGGAACTGGAGCGGCGTGACCATCCCGCTGAGCGTGCCGGATGCGGGGTCGACGCTCGCCCTGCTGGGCTGCGCGGCCGGCGCGATGGCGGCGCTGAACCGGAAGCGTTTGCTGGCGAGGTAGCGGCGGCGCCGGTGCGAATCCGCGCTATTTCTGGCTGAATCCCTCGCCGTCGAGCAGGCATTCGATGCGGTTGCCGAACGGATCCGCGGTGAAGAAACGCGTGCGGCCGGGCAGGGTGGTGTCCCAGGTGACCGTGCACCGCGCGCGTTCCAGCCGCCCGGCCAGCGCCTGCAGGTCCTGGACGCAAAAGGCGGGATGCCCCTTTTTTTGCGGGGCGAACTCGCGCTCGACGCTGACGTGAAGGAAGGCTTCGCCCGCGCGGAACCAGCAGCCCCCGCGGCCCGCGAGCGGCGCCGGTTTCGTTTGCTCCTGCATCCCCAGCAGGCCGCCAAAAAAAGCGCGGGCCTTTTCTTCTTCGCCCGCGGGCATCGTGAGCTGCAGGTGGTCGAGGCGGGTGATCATGAAAGACCGGGGAAGTGAAACGGCGCGAGGGAAAATTCCAAATGCCAATGCGATCGATCCTCTTCACCGCGAAGGTCGCGAAGCACGCGAAGGCCGAAGCCAGGCCCTCGAGGGGAATCGACCTTTGAGTGCTTCGCGATCTTCGCGGTGCCATTCAACGCCGGGCGCGTTT
>JAQGON010000083.1 GCA_028293565.1 Verrucomicrobiota bacterium
TCGGGCTCGAGCAGGCGAAAATCGGCGGGGCCCGCGGCGAGCCGACCGTCGCGCCGGATTTTCGCGCGCAACCCGCCGTTGCCCCGAAGCCAAACCTCGGCGCCGGGAGCGACCGCCTGTTCCATCCAGTAGCAGGGCTTCGACTCGACCGTGCCCTCGAATTCAGCGTGTCCGATCGAAAAGCGGCAGCCGATCAGCAAATTCAGATCGATCCCTTCGATCACGACATTCCTCCGGAAGGCGCCCGGCGAGAGGGACGGCACCGAAAATTCCTCCCGCGCCGCGCGAAAAATCTCCCACGAGAAAAACGTGATCTGGCCCTTGTAGTCCGGCTTGTAGTCGAAGAAACGATCGCCCTCGATGCCATGGCCGGCGCGGCACATCAGCGCCGGCACTTCGACCGTGGGATTTTCGCCCGCGCCCATCCCGTGCCGGCCAAAGAAATTGTGCCCCGGGGAAATAAAGAGGTGATGAATGCGGACGTCCACGATTCGGGACACTATGCCGGGGTGGCGGCTGACTCAAGAGCCCGCGCCTCGAAAATGGGCGGGCGAGGACCTCTGGCGACATTTTCGACCTTCAATTTTTCGCACCCGCCTGCATCGTTCCGCGAATGGCCGCGACTTTCACCCCTGTCCGTTCGTTCCAGTGGGACCTCGCCCGGCAGGTCGAGCGGCTCGACTGGCTGCTCGCGCAGCTGCCGCGCTATGCGGACTGGGGCTATCAGGAGCTTCATCTTCATCTCGAGGACGCGGTGGAGTTCCCGAGCCTGCCGGCCGTGGCGCGCCGCGATGCCTACAGCTACGCGCAATTCACGCGGCTCGTCGACGAAGCCACGCGCGTCGGGATCAAAGTCGTGCCGATCGTGAACCTGCTCGGCCACACGCAGTACCTGATCAAGGTTCCCGAACTCCGCGAACTGAATGAGCTTCGCGGCGAGGGCGGCTCGCCGCTGCCCAGCGGACAGATTTGTCCGCTCCATCCGCGCACGCTGGAAGTCGCGGAAAAACTCCTGCGCGACATGGCGCCATTCTGCACGGCGGGCCGCGTGCACGTGGGATTGGACGAGTCCTTCGATCTCGGGCGGCATCCGCGAAGCCGGAAGGAGATCAGCCGGATCGGGCTCGCGGCGCATTTTGCGCGCTACGTGAACCGGCTTCACACGCTGACGGGCTCGCTCGGCCTGCGCATGGGGATGTGGGCGGACATGCTTTATTTCCTGCCGGACGCGATCCCGCTCCTGCCGACCGACGTGATCCAATACGAGTGGTATTACTACGGTTTTCCGCGGCGTCCACGCGTCGAGCTTTTCAATTTTGCCGAAAGCACCCTCGGCGAGCGGCTGCGCGCGCGGGGGATCACCGTCTGGGGCTGCCCGATGAACGGATCCGCGCGTTACGAACCGCTGCCGCATTTCACCGACCGCCTGGACAACATCCTCTCGTGGTGGCGTCATGGGCGGCGCCTCGGAATCGAGGGCCTGCTGGTCACCTCGTGGGAACCGTTTCGGCTGGCGATCGAGATGACGACGGTGGTGGACGCGGCGGCGGCGTGCCTGTGGCTGAATCCGGGAGTCGAGGATCCGCAGGAAATGCTGGCCCGCGGGTTCGCGCGCACCTTCGGCGCTCGCTCGGCGCGCAAGGCCGCGCGGCTGGCGCTGGCAAGCGACCGCTATCCGTTCGGCGGATATCCCCGCTGGGAAATCAACCAGGATTGGGCGCATGTCTCGCGACGCGAACCGCTGGCGCCCTACCTCGCCGAGCGGTCGTTCTGCGCCGCCGCCGCCGCCGCCGCCCAACCGTTGCCGGCTCCCTTGCGGGCCAGCCTCGCATTTCGGGCATACCTCGCCGAACGCGAGGTCTTCGTGCGCCGCGCGGGCCGCAGCCTGGCAACTGTAGCGGAGGGTCGCCGGTTCGCGCGGGCGCTCTCGTCGGGCCGGCGGGCGGCGCGCACGTTGTGGCGGCTGACCCGCGATCCGCAGACCGAGGGCGCGAACGAACGAATCGTCGAGGCCGACGCCGGATTTTTTCGCGCCTGGCAGAAGGGCGACCGCTCGGTGTTCGGCGCACCGTGGCAACTTTGTTACCGCGTGCGGAACTTTGCGCCGGCGCTTCAGCTGGTGCGCGCCGAACAGCAGCAGGCCGATGGTTCCTGGACGACCGTCCAGAGCTGCCTCACCGTCGAATTCCAGACGAGGGCCGCCCAGCCGCGCACCGCGATTGTCCGGGAGCATGCGGCGCCGGTGAGATGGGAGGGCGATTTCAAGGCGCTGCCGCGGCTGCGCTTTGCGCTCCTGGGCGTGGGTGAGGTCAAGATCGAAGACGTTGTGCTGACCAACGGCCGCACGAAAATCCGCGGGGCATGGACGCAGAAGGGCCTCGGCCGAAAAGCGCCGACGAAGGGACTGCCCGACCTCGACTGGACCAAACGTCAGGCGGTGCTTCCCGTGACCTGGCGCAAGACCGCCGGACGCTGACCAAAAAAAGAGCGATTGGGGAAATCCCCAATCGCTCTGAAAAGCGAGACGCTGAGGGTTCGGGCTTTCGCCTTAGAACTTGTAGCTGGCCTCGATGAAGATCAAACGACCGATCGCGCCGTAGGTGGCGGTGTCGGCGTTCGAATCCGTGAACGTTCCCGGATCGAGCGGAGCGAGCTTGTTGAACACGTTGTTGGCGCCGACGCGGACCTTCAGGCCATTGGCCCAGGCGTTGCGGGAACCGAACGTGTACGTCGCCGCGACGTCGAACTGCGCGATCGCGGGAATCCGCGTGCCATCGTTGTCATCCGTGACCGCCGGCCAGTACTGCATGGCCACATCCGCACCCCAGCTGCGGAGCGTCCAGCTCGAGATGAGCGTCCCCTGATAACGGGGCAGCGTGCCGTTGGTCGTGGTGACCTTGCCGGCGGTCTCGTACGGGTCGGACGTCGGCAGGAATGTCACCGCGTACTTGTCCCACACGAGCGCCTTCGCGGCGAACGTGAACTTGCCCATGTTGTCGGTGGGCATGGTGTACTCGATGTCGGCGCCGTAGGCCCCGTATTCCTGCTTGGCCAGGTTGATCAGCGTCGTCTGGACGTAGATGTTGTCGATCGCGTTGCTGTGGATCTGGCCCTTCGCCGTGATCGGCGTGCCGTTGAAGCCGCCGATGTGGACGTACTGCGCGTACGGCGAGGCCGGTCCGTTGAATTCGACGTCATCGAGGATCGTGGCGGCGTCGAGCGACGACACGAGGTCGACCTGTTTGACGTGCGAGTAGTTCACGCCGGCCTTGAGGCCCTTGATGGCCTTGGGCGAGTAAACGAGCTGCACGCTGTAATTGTCGGCCTTGGAAGGTTTCAGGCGGGGATTGGACCCCGAAGAAACCAGCGACTGGCCGACGATCGGGCTGCCGTCGGTGCCGACGAGCTGCAGCGACGTCGAATAGCCGATGCCGCCGGGTCCGAACAGCTGGAACAGCGTCGGGGCGGTGAAGGACTTGCCGTAGGCGGCGGAAACGGCGAACTCGTCATTGAAGGGCAGCCAGCGGAGCGAGAACTTCGGAACGGTCGGGTTCTCGGTGTCGGAATAAGACTCGTGACGGACCGCGGCGGACAATTCGACGAAGTGAAGGCCGGGGATGTCTTTCACGACCGGGAAGCGCACTTCGCTGTAGACCGAGTCCACCTTGCGCGAGCCATCGAACGGATCGAGCGTGGTACCGGAGTCCCAGGCGAAGGTCGCCGACTGGCTGCTGCGGTCGGCATTCTGGCTGTAGGTTTCGATGCGGTGTTCCGCGCCGAGGGCGATGCTCAGGTCACCGGCGGGCAGCGTGAAGAGCTTGCCGTAGATCTTGGCGTCGTAGGTCGTCAGCTTCGATTCGGCAATGCCGAGCGCCGAGCCGAGCATGCCGGAATCGGCGATTGCCGTGGGCGATTGCACGCGCGCGAACAGGTTGATGATGTGGCCGGAAACCGCGGCGGCGCGGGCGGCGGAGTCGATCAGGCCGCCGTTGAGGAAGTCCTGGCCGATCCGGTTGTAGTCGGCTGCGACTTCCCAGTGCCAGTTTTCGCCGACATCACCCCGCACCCCGGCAACGCCGCGGATGAAGGTGGTGTCATTGAAATAGGTGCGGGGAAACGCGAAGTAACGGTTACGAGCCGTGACCGCGACGTTGAACGGATTGGTCGGATCGCTCGCTGCGACGGAGGCCGAGAAAGGCTGGCCGTTCAGCTGGCTGAAGGTCTTCGTGTTGGCATACATGAAGTCGCCGAACGCAGCCATGCGCTCCGTGAACTTATGGTCAAACGAGAGGACCGCCGCCTGGCGCTCGTTGCTCGCCAGCTGGGTGACGAACTGCGACAGG
>JAQGON010000075.1 GCA_028293565.1 Verrucomicrobiota bacterium
AATCGGTTACCCCAATTTTAAGAACTAAAGGCCAGACCCATTAGATTGGCCGGCTCGAGACGTGCCGCAAGATTGCGTTGTCGGCGAGCGACTTCCACTAAAGATCAACCTTAAGTCTTTTGCTGTCCCCTGCACCATTTCTCAGCCAATGAGAAGTTAACATAGAATTGGCCGGGAAAAACGCGTGAAAAACCTCATCGTCGAGTTCGGCGCTCGGCAAGAAATCGATGGAGACCCCGTTGTCCAATCCAACTCTGATATCGATTTCAGAAAGCATGGATATCGACTGAAAAGCACCTAGATCAAGTTGGCTCAATTTGGCGTCTAACGTTTCAACCGTTTCATCCGGATCAGAACTCCCGCAGATAATTTTATCGTTTAGCAAAAAGCGCCATGCCGTGTGATAGGAACCTAATTCGAACTCTCCATAATAAGGATCACCCGATCGAGGATTGTCGTGAGGGATTTTCTTCCCAAAACCAATGCTTAGGCTTTTAAGAAACCCCACACGCCGCCTGCAACACGGCAAGGCAACCTGTTGGCCGAAGACATCGCTAATATTTTTGTCCATGGTCATTGCATCCGGGTCTGAAAAGGGGTCTGGCTTCTAGTACTTAAATTTTTCCCCGCCGCTATTCTTTAGTACAGACCCCGCCCTACCGCAATCGCCTAACCCAATCTTAAGAACTAGAGGCCGAACCCGTTAGATTGGCCTTGTTTTCCCAGCAGGTAAAAACCGTATCCCGCCATTGCTACACCAGCGAGACCATAACTCGCCGCAGCAATCCATTTTGTCGAGTCAAACGGCTGATGCTCGACGGACGCCTTGATCGCATCGTGCGCAACCAAAATCTCAAATCCGATAGCTCCACAAAAAGCGCCAATCGCTACTACGGCACGTTTCAACTTCTGCCGCTGACTGATCAACACCAGACTAATGATCGCCAGCGCAAAGCCGACGAGAGAAATAACTCTTAGGATCCGATCCATGGGGTCATGTCCGTTTACCGACAACATTGCGCAGACCTGTACCAAAGACCTCGCTTGCTCGGCTGCGAGCAGAAATATACGGGGTTGGATTTTTAGGAGGGCTGGCCTTTTGAGGCAGCGTCACCGCCCAGCCGTGATCGCGTCGCCGTGCGCGGGGACCGGCGGTTAACTTCCTCGCTTCCGACATTGCGCGCGGGCGCGCACGCGGCACGGTCTGTCCTGCTCCATGCCGAAACGCGCCGTTCTCCTCGTGAATCTCGGGTCGCCGGACTCGCCGTCCGTCCCCGATGTGAAACGCTACCTGCGCGAATTCCTCGGCGATGAACGCGTCATCGACCGGCCGCGCCTGCGGCTCCTCCGGAAATTCCTCGTCGACGGAATCATCATTCCCCGCCGCGCCGCCGCCTCGGCGCACGCCTACTCCACCATCTGGACCCCCGCCGGCTCCCCGCTTGTCGTCACCAGCGGACGCGCGCGCGAAAAACTCTCCGCCCGGCTCGGGGCTGGCACGCCGGTCTACCTGGCGATGCGCTACGGGCGTCCGTCGATCGACGAGGTCATCGCCCGCCTTGCCGCCGACGGAATCCACGAGGTGCTGATTTTCCCGCAATACCCCCACTACGCGATGGCGTCGTGGGAAACCGTCGTCGTGCGCGTGTGCGAATCCGCCGCCCAGCTCGCGCCGCAGCTCCGGCTGCATTGCGTGAAGCCGTTCTACGCCGACCCCGACTACATCGACGCCCTCGCCGCCGTCTGCCGCCCCTACCTCGACCAGCCGCACGATCACGTCTTGTTCAGTTATCACGGGATTCCCGTGCGCCACGTCGGCATCGCGAGCCTCAAAGGCGTCAACGTCACTTTCGCCGAGGCGCCCGAGGCGAAATGGGACCCGGGCCGCGCCGGTGGCGCGGAAATTCCGGACTCCGGACCCAAAATTCCGAATCTTTCCTATCTCGATCACGTCCAGCAGACCACCGCCGCCCTTGTCCAGCGTGCCGGGATCGCGCGACACTCGATCGCCTTCCAGTCCCGCCTCGTCGGCGAGCCCTGGCTCTCGCCCTACACCGACGTCGAGCTTCCCCGGCTCGCGCGCGCCGGCGCGAACCGGATGCTCGTGCTCTGCCCGGCCTTCACCACGGACTGCCTCGAAACCCTCGAGGAAATCCAGGTCCGTGCGCGCGACGACTTCCTCGCCGCCGGAGGAACCTCGTTCCAGCAGATCCCCTGCCTGAACGACCATCCGGCCTTCATCGATTTTCTCGCCAAGCGGGCGCAACGTTGGATAATGGGCGGCCAACCTTGAGCCAGCCGTCCTCCACCCAACCGCCGATCCCCAAGCCAAGCCCCGCCGCGGGCGCCTGCGCCGTCGTGCTGGTTGACGCCAATGGGCAAATCACCGCCGCCAACGCCACCGCGCAGGAAATCTGGGGCGCTCCGGACGGCTCGCTCGTCGGCTCGCATTTCGCCACCCTCATCGAGTTCGACGTCGTCTCCAACGAGAGCGACTGGCTCGCCTCGCATTGGGAGGTCATTCTCGCGACCGCGCTCGACCAGTCCGCCCGGCTGACGATCCGCCCGCGCCAAGGCCCGTCGCGCGAACTCCTCGTCCGCCTCGAAAAAATCACGGGCGCCGCCACCGGCTACATCGCCACCGCTGCGCCCGTTTCCGCGCCGGGCGCGCCGGCGGCGGGCGACGACGCGAGCTTTCGCCTGCTCGCCGAAAAAGGCGTCGCCGGTTTTTTCGACCTCAACCTCCAGACGGGCCGCGCGCATTATTCCACGGCCTGGAAACGGATCATCGGTTATGTCGACGGCGAGCTGCCGGACACGCTCGATCACTGGCGGCAGCTGATCCACCCCGACGACTCCAGCGCGGCCCCGGACCAGCTCGGAAAAAAACTGTCCGTCAGCGCGCGGCCCTTCAGCGTCGAGTTCCGCATGAAGCACCGCCTGGGCCACTGGGTGTGGATCCAGTGCATCGGCCTCCAGGTGGTCGGCGCTTCGGGTGAACTCGAACGCGTCATCGGCCTCCACCTCGACATTTCCGAGCGCAAGGAGCTCGAGGAGGCCAGCGTGGCGAACGACACGCGCATGCAGGAGTTGAGCACGACCGGCCCGCTCGGTGCCTTCGAACTGGATTTTGCGGCGAAGTCGGGCTGGTACTCTCCGGCGTGGCGCAAGCTCCTCGGGTGGGACGAAGGGGAATTTCCCAACGAGCTCGCGAGCTTTTCCTCGGTGCTCGCCGGAACCGAAGCGGCCGCCGGCCCCGAGGTGTGGCTGCTGCAGCACGCAGTCGGCCAGGCGAACTTCATCGTTCCTGTCCAGCTCCAGGACAAGAGCGGCCGGCTCGTCAGCGTCGTCATGGGCGCGCATCGCACGCTCAGCCGCAAGCGGGACCTCGCGCGCGTGACCGGTTTCATTTGTCCGCTGCCCGGCGGGGGAACCTCGGCCGCGGCCGCCGGCTCGACCGAGGGACTCGCCGGCGAGGCGCTCGCCGCGATCGCCGAGGGCGTGATCCTGGTCGATGACCGCGGGAAAATCGTGTTCGTCAACCCTGTCGCCGTCCGCCTGCTCGGCCGCCCGGTCGAATCGGTCCGCGGCCAGCCCGTGAGCGAGGTTTTCCGGCTGGTCCACCGCGAGAGCGGACGCGCCAGCGACGACCCGCTCGACCGCGTGCTGAGCGCCGACCGCGTGCTTCCGCTGATCGGCGAGGACGCGCTGGCGTCCGCGGCGGAGGGTGTGGCGCCGACGCCGATCGTCTGGACGGCGCGCACGGTGCTCGATCCGGCCGGAAAACCGCACGGCGCGGTGTTCGTCTTCCGCGACCCGAACGAGATGACGCTCACGCCCGAGGAACTCGTCCGCGCCAACCGTTTCGAGGGCCTCGGCCTGCTGGCGGGGGGAATCGCGCACGATTTCAACAACCTGCTCACCACGATCATGGGCGGCATCTCGCTCGCGAAGGACACGCGCGACTACTCGAGCCTGGACGACAGCGAGAAGGCCTGCTTCGCGGCGAAGGGCCTAACCAAGCAGCTGCTTACGTTCGCCAAGGGCGGAGCCGGGACGCAGGTCGTGCAGACGGTGAAGGACGTGCTCGAGGACACCGTCAAGATCGCCGCCGCCGGATCGACCGCGGTGGTCAGCGTGGAAATCGCGCCGACGACCTCGCCGATCCTCGTCGACCGCGCGCAGATCCTGCAGGTTTTCCAGAACCTGGTGGTCAACGCCCTGCAGGCGATGCCGCCCCCGCCGCACGCGCCGCGGGTCGAGTTGCGTGCGCAAAACGTGGCGCTCGCCGCGGGCCAGGTCGAGCCGCTGCCGGCCGGCGACTACGTGGAGATCGAGGTTCGCGACAACGGGAGCGGCATCAAGCCGGAATACCTCGAGAAAATTTTCGACCCGTTCTTCACCACGAAGAAGCACGGCACGGGCCTGGGGCTGGCCACGGTGCTTTCGATCGTGCGCAAGCATGGCGGGCAGATCGGGCTCGACACCGCGGTCGGGGTCGGGACGGCGTTCAAGGTCTATCTTCCCCCGGCGGACCGCCCGGTCGAAGTCCAGGCCCGCCGCGCGGCGTCGCTGCGCTTCGGGACCGGTCGCGTGCTGTTCATGGACGACGACGCGAAGATCACGTCGATCACGGCCGCGATGCTGAAGAGCCTCGACTACAAGTTTGACCTCGCGAAAAACGGCGAGGAAGCGATCGCGTTCTACAAGCGCTACCTGAACATCGGACGGCCGTACGACGCCGTGATCATGGACATCAGCGTGGTCGGCGGGATGGGCGGCGAGGACACCTTCAAGGCGTTGCGCGCGCTGGATCCGGACATCCGCGCGATCGTCTCGAGCGGCTACGACAACGACGAGATGGCGCGGCATTTTCTTGAGCTCGGATTCTGCGGCTACCTGACCAAGCCCTACCGCGTGGCCGATCTCGGCAAGGTGCTGAAGACGGTCCTGGGATAGTTCGGGGGGTGGCACGGGTCTCCGACCCGTGAAGGTGGACTCGAGCTAAACGAGTGTGCTCGACGTTCTCCGTTGGCAGAGTCCGCCCACACGGGTCGGGAGACCCGTACTACGTGGCACGGGTCTCCGACCCGTGAAGATGGACTCGAGCTAAACGGGTGTGCTCGACGTTCTCCGTTGGCAGAGTCCGCCCACACGGGTCGGAGACCCGTGCTACTCCCGCCATGTGAACGCGTGGCAGAGCGCCACGCCGGCGGCGTCGGCTTCGTCGGCGGCGAGCTGCCGGCCATGGCCGAGCAGCGACATCACCGTCCGGGCCATCTGCTCCTTGCTGGCGCGCCCCGCGCCGACGACCGCCTGTTTCACCCGCAGCGGCGCATACTCGAAAATCGGGCGGGCATGCAGCGCCACGGCCGCGATCGCCGCGCCGCGCGCCGCCCCGAGGATCTGCGCGGTCTGGAAGTTCTGCACGTAGATCGTCTGCTCGAGCGCCACATGCCGCACGTCCGTGCCGGCGACAAACTCCGTCACGGCAAGATGGATCTCCGCCAGCGCCTGCGCCATCGGCAGCCGCGACGCGACGTGCACTGTCCGGCAACGCAGGAGCAGCGGCTGGCGCCCGGGCACGAATTCAATCAGCGCCAGACCGGTCCCGCGCAGCGAGGGATCGATGCCGAGAATGCGCCCCGCGAACGGCACGCGCTGCAGCGAAAGGATCGCGGGCGCCGCCGGACGCACCGCGCGCCCCTCGAGCTTCGCCTTCCACATTTCACGAACGGTCATGCGGGGCATCGGAGACGGAAATCGGAGTTCGCAGTTCGCAGTTCGGAGATCGGAGATCGGAATTCGGAATTCGGAATTTGGAGTTCGGCGGGCGGGCCCTGAGGTTCTGGCCGGCGTTCGGACGCGGCGCTGTGCGCGAAAAAACGGATCGGACGAAACTGGAGAATTCGGGCGCGGGCGGCATTCAGGCGATTGTCAGAACATGAGCCTTAGACCGGCGACGGCGGCGAGTCCAAGCGCAAGATACTCGAAGCGCTTCTGGTCGATGATCAGCAAAATCTTTTTTCCCACGAGCGCGCCCGCGATCACGACCGGCGCGAGCCAGACGTTCAGCCAGAGACTCGGTCCGTTGATCAGCCCCAGATTCGCCATGAAGGGCACCTTGAACAGGTTCATCAGGAGAAAGAACATCGCACCCGTCCCCATGTATTCCATCTTCGGCAGCCGCATCGCCAGGAGGTAGATGGCCATCAGGGGCCCGGCGGCGTTCGCCACCAGTGTGGTGAATCCGGTCAGCACGCCGACAATCGGCGCAAACCAGAAGGCGTGCTCCGGCTCCCCGCCGGTTGCCCGCCAGCGGCGCCACAGGTGTATCGCAAGCATGGCGATGATGATCGCGCCGATCAGCACGCTCGCCTGCCGGTCGTTGATCCGGCCCAGCGCGAAATAGCCGGCGACGATGCCCGCCGCGGTCCAGGGAAAAAGTTTCCACAGATGACGCCACTGCGTGTGCTGCCGGTACGAGGCGACGGCGACGACGTCCGCGAGCACCAGCATCGGGAGGACGACCCCGCTCGCCTGCCGCGCCGGCAGGAGGTTCGCGAAGATCACGACGGCCAGCATGCCGAGGCCGTTGATCCCTGTCTTGGCCAGTCCGATCGCAAAGGCCGCGACGATCGCCAGCGCCCATTGCCACGGTTCCAGCGGCGTCATGGCGCGACGGATTTTTCCGTGAAGGTTCCGTCCGCGACCTCGTAAACCTGCCATGCCCCGAGCGCCGCGTCCGGCAGGGTCGTGCCGGTCGCGATGACCTGCGATTCCGGGTCGATCGCCGCCCAGAAGCGCCGCCGGCGCCCGGGATCGAGTTCGCCGAGCACGTCGTCCGCCAGCAGCACGGGCCGCACGCCGCATTTCTCGCGAAACCACGCCGCCTGCGCGAGGCGGAGCGCAAGGACAAGCGAGCGCTCCTGGCCCTCCGAAGCGAAGTCCTTCGCGGCCGTGCCCCGCACGTGGAACGTGAAATCGTCGCGCTGCGGACCCACGAGCGTGGTGCGGAACTGCGCGTCGCGCCCCCGCCCCGCCTCCAGCCGCGCGAGAAGCGCGTCGGCGGATGGCTCGGAAAAATTCGGGACATAGGCGATCGACGCCGCCTCGGTGCCGTCGCAGAGACGCGCGTAGCACGCCTTCATGGCATCGCCGAGTTCGCGCAGCGCGGCTGCGCGGCGGGCGATCAGCTCGGCTCCTGGCGGGGCGAGCTGCTGTTCGAACGCCGCGAGCTGGGCGTCGCCGGCGCGGCCCGCCTTCAGCAGCGCGTTGCGCTCCGCCAGCGCCCGCGCGTAGGTCTGGAGCGCGCGCAGGTAAGCGCCGTCCATCGCCGAGAGCGTCAGGTCCAGCCAGCGCCGCCGTCCGGCGGGCGCGCCGCGCACGAGCAGCCGGTCCTGCGACGAGAACACGACGGTGGGAAATTTGCCGAGGTGGTCCGCGAGCCGGGTGACGCGGCTCTGGTCCCACCAGAGCTCCTTGCCGTCGCGGCGCAGCTTGATCGTGACCTTGGTTTCGCCGAGATGCTCGTGCGTGACGTCGGCGGCGATCGCGGCGACCTGCTGTCCGTGGCCGATCAGCAGCTTGTTGTCCGCCGCGCGAAACGAGCGCAGCGCCGTGATGAAGCCCGCCGACTCGAGCAGGTTGGTTTTCCCCTGCCCGTTGCCGCCGAGGAGGAATTGCTGCCGTCCGGAAAACTCGAGCGTGGAGAAGCCGACGTTTCGAAAATGCCGCAGGGTAATTTTGCGCAATCGCATCGGAAAACGCACAGGAGGCAGCGGACCGCAGCACGAGTCAATCCGGCGACGGTGCGTTTCCGGAGTTTGAACAGAAGTGAACGAAGGCAACGAAGCGCCGTCCGTGAGCTGGGATCGGGGTTGCAAGCGGAGCCAATTACAAACCGGTTTGACGGGTGACCTGCGCCGGCAACCTGGACGTACGACTACGGACGGCGCTTCGTTGCCGTCGTTAGCTTCTGTTCAAATTCAGTTCTGAGCGTGTTGCCATGAAGCCCGCTCCGATCCCGACGGCGGCAGTGAGTTTCAAACCAGTTGAGCAGAAGTGAACGAAGGCAACGAAGCGTCGGCTGTCAGCCGGGTCCGGGTTTGCCAGCGGAGCCACTTTCAAACCGGGTTGATGGGTGATCTGCGCCGGCATCCCGGACCCGCGACTATGAACGGCGCTTCGTTGCCGTTGTTCACTTCTGTTCAAACGGATTGGGCTGGAATCGCGGGTTCCAACGGAGGCTTTCTCTTTGGTCATTTTTCCGATTGCTTCGGCGGTGCGCCATGACCTTTGAAGCTTCGCTCGCCGAATCCGTCCGTACGCTGCAATCGCTCGCCGCGATCCGTCCCGCGATCGATCGCGCGGGCGGGCTGATCGTCGAGACGCTGAAGCACGACCGGAAGCTGCTCGTCTGCGGCAACGGCGGCAGCGCGGCGGAGGCCGCGCATTTTTCCACCGAGCTGGTCGGCCGCTACCGGAAAAACCGCGTCGCGCTCCCGGCGATCGCGCTCTCGGCGGATGGCTCCCTGCTGAGCTGCATCGGGAACGATTTTGGCTACGACCAGGTTTTCTCGCGGCAGATCGCCGGCCTCGCACATCCCGGCGACCTCGTGGTTGTCCTGACCTCGAGCGGGAATTCCGCGAACGTGGTCAGCGCGCTGCACGAGGCAAAAAAAATGGGGCTCGATAGCCTCGCCTTTCTCGGTCGCGGTGGCGGCAAGGCCAAGGGGCTCGCCACCTGCGAGCTGGTGGTCCCGGGAGAAAGCGGCGCCGCGGCCCAGGAGGCCCACCTCTTCCTCATTCATCATTTCTGCGAGCTGATCGACGCCGCGTTTGTATAGCCGGGGTGGAGCGCGCTGTTGCAGACCCCGAGCTCTGTCGAAGCCCGCTCAACGCGTTGGAGGTTTGAGCGGACTTTATACGCAGTCGGAGCGGCCAGCGCATTGGGGGCAATGCGCTCCACCTGCTGATCGCTGTGCCTGCGGCATGGTCGCAGACCCTGGGCTCTGTCGAAGGGCCTCAACGCACTGGGAGTTTAAGCGGACTTTGGACGAAGACGGAACGGCCAACGCATTGAGGCAATGGGCTCTGCCTACGGCTTGGGCGCGCCGTTTCCGTTGGCCGGCGGGAAGGCCCGGCGCTTGAGGCGGACGCCGCCGACCTCGTTCGCGAGGCCGACCAGCTCGTCGATCAGCACCGTCGGATCCTCCTCGTAGCGCAGGCGGAGAAAATGATCGCGCGCCTGCTCGTAACTCGCGGGATCGTTCATCCACCGCGCGATGATCCGCGCGAAGTCCCCGCCATTCTCGATCTTTTCCGAGGCCGCGCCGTTGTGGAAGAATTTCCACGTCAGCTCCTCCTGCGGCATGATCCCCCCAAAGGCGTTGAAGATGATCGGGCAGCGGAAATGGAGGGCCTTCGCGCAGGTCGTCGTGCCGCCGCGCGTCACGATCGCATCGCTGACCTGCATGTGGAGGTGGACGATTTCCGAATAGCCCTCGATGTGGCAGTTGAACTCGGGGTGGCTCGCCCGCCAGTGGACGAGCTCGTTGTACGTTTCCTTGTTTTTCCCGCAGATGATGATCGCCTGGATGATGCTCGCGTGCTTCACGAGCGCGGGGAGCAGTTCCAGATGGTTGTTCGCCCCGTTGCCGCCCGTCGCCAGGAACACGGTGAACAGATCCGGACGCAGCCCGAGTTTCTTCTCCCGGAACACCGCCCGGTCGGCCGGGGCGATGATGTCCAGATGCGCGCGCGGCTGCATGAGATACCCGCGCACCCGCGCCTTCTGCGGCGGTATCCCTTTTTTCACGGCGAAGTCGCGCGCCGTCGCCGTCCGCGAAACATAGAGGTCGACGCTCGGCTCGATCCAGTTGCGCGAATAACCCCAGCCCCCGGAGAATTCGCCGCAGTAGGTCGCGCACCGCACGCGGTTCGCGCCCAGGATCCGGCGCGCCAGCTGAAAATATCCGCGGTTGAGGCAGTCGTGCACGCTGAAGACCAGATGCGGGCGGTAGCTCCGCAGCACGTCGGCGTAGTACCTCGCTCCAAACGTCACCCGGCGCCGGTTGAGGTAACTCAGGATCTCGACCACCGAATAGAAGCCGTTGTGCACCCACGGCGCCGCCTTCTGGATCTGGTTGTAGAGGTTTACGCCCGTCCGGTTCACCACCGACGACTTCTCCAGCATCTGCTCGATGCGGACGTCGACATCGTGCCGGTAGAGCTGGAAACACCAGTCGGCAAACGCCTCCGCGCGCGCATCGTGGCCGCCGCCGGTGCTGGACGTGAGGACGAGAATGCGGAGTTTAGGCATGCGAGAGTGGGCGAATCGAAAAGAGAGCCGGCGCGTCGGGACGGCAGACCGAGTTGTCGCGGACCTTGGGCGTGGCGAGCCCGCTCGGGCGCGCGGGAGGCGCCGGCGTGGGTTTCCTCGTCGACGGAGCGTCCAACGCATTGGGGCAATGCGTTCCACCCGCCACCGGCGGTATTCCCGCAAAAAAAATCACGGCCATCGGAATCATTTGTCCGTCAGCCGACGTCGAAGTAGCGCGCCTGGATCCGGCGTTTCACGCCGAGCGATCCCAGCCGTGCGATCAGCGGCGCGATCGCGGCCTGGAAAAAGCGGCCGGTCCTCACCGTCCCGCTGCGGTTGTGCAACAGCGCCCGCCGGAGGGAGGCCGCGGCGTGCGCGGGCTCCGGCCCGGATTTCATCATGCGTTCGAAGGCCGCCCAGGCCCGGCCGAGGCGCGCATTCGCGGGGCCGGCCGGCCGGCGGACCGAGGTTTCGAAATCCGTGCGGTAATCGCCGGGACGCACGTCGAGGATCACGATCCCCGTGCCCGCGGTCTCCAGCATCAGGCTTTCGTTCAGCGCCGTGAGCCCGGCCTTCGCCATGTTGTAGGCGCTCTGGAACGGCAGGGGAAATTCCGCCGCGAGGGAGGAGATGTTCGCGAGCGCGCCCTTCCGCTCCCCGGCGGGCCGCGCGAGCCACTCGCGCAGCGCCGCATGGGAGAGGCGCGCAGTGTTGACGAGCATCACCTCGAGCTGCTCCTGCCAGACGGAGAAATCGGCGGCGGCGAATTCGCCGAAGACGCCGTAACCGGCGTTGTTGATCACGAGGTCGAAGCCGCCCGCCGCCCGTGCCGCGGCGCGAAACGCCGACTCGGCCCCCGCGCCGTCGCGCAGGTCCAGGACCACGGCGGAAAAATTGCTTGCGCCCCCGAACGAGCCGAGCCGCGCGGCATCCCGCGCCGTGCCCCACACCTTCACGCCGTCGGTCAGCAGCATCTCCGCGAAGGCGCGGCCCAGGCCCGCGCTCGCGCCCGTGACAAACGCCGTGCGGTGCAGATCGGAGACGCGGGCCACGGTCACGAGTCAGCTCGCTTTCTTGAAGACGAGCGAAACGTTCGCGCCGCCGAAGCCGCTGACGTTGTTCAGCACGAGGTGCGGCTGGGCCGGCAATGTGGAGCGGATGATGTTCAGGCCCTCGCACGCGGGATCGAGCCGAGTGATGTGCGCCGAGCCCGGCATGAAACCATCCCGGATCGCCAGAGCGCAGAATCCGCTTTCCATCGCCCCGGCGAGCGAGAGGCCGTGCCCTGTCAGGGACTTCGTGCTGCTGACCGCCGGGCGCGCCCCCGGCGTCGCAAAGATCGCCTTCAACGCCTTCGCCTCCGACGTGTCGCCGATCGGCGTCGAGGTCGCGTGCGCGTTCACGTAGTCCACGTCCTCCGACCGCGTGCCCGTGGCGCGGAGCGCGTTTTCCATCGCCGCGCGCAGGCCGTGCCCGTCGGGATGCGAGATCGCGACGTTGTGCCCGTCGGAGGACTGGCCCCACCCCAGCACCTCGCAATAAGGCGTCGCGCCGCGCCGGGCCACCTCCTCCTCGGTCTCCATCACGATGACCACCCCGCCGCCGGTCCCGACAAAACCGTCGCGGGCCACGTCGAAGGGACGCGACGCGAGATCCGGGTCCTTCTGCAGCGAGAGCGCGCGCATGCCGGCGAAGGGAAGAATCGCGTCGAGATTCCCGTCTTCCGCTCCGACGACGAACATGCGCTTCTGCCGGCCCAGCGCGAGGTCGTCGTACGCGAAACCGAGGGCGTGGGAGGACGAGGCGCACGCCGAGGCGAAGCCACAGGACGAGCCCTTGATCTTGAAATGCGCCACGAGGTTGAACTGCACGGTGCCGGAAATGGAGGCGACGATCCCCAGCGGGGAGCAGCGCATTACGCCGACCTCGTGCATGCGCTGGAGCATGTGCCCCATGAGGAACGGCGAGCCGCCCGACGCCGCGTAGAGGCCCGTCTCGGGATTCGAAACGTCGGCATCCGTCAGCTTCGCATCCGCCACGGCCTGCAGCATCGCGCACCACGCATAGACGCCGTGCGGCGCCATGCCGCGGAGCACTTCGCGCTTGATGGAGTAAGGGGCCGGGAACGCCCAGTCCTCGCAGTCGGTGGAGTCCATCGAGAATCCGCGGACCGGCGCCGCGACCTTCACGGGGATCGAGGCGTCCTGGAACGGCGGGTAGAGTTCAAAGCCGTGCCGGAGTTCGCGCAGGCTCCTGGTCACGCTGGCACGGTCATTGCCGATGCTGGTGATGAATCCGAGGCCAGTGATGAAGACTCTGGGCATGCGAGAGGAACAGGATGAAGCCAGTTCGATTCGCGCGGTCAACAAAAGGGATCGGCCGAATGCGCGACCGGAAGGACGGGGCCTGATCCCCGCGAATTCAAACCGGCAGGCCGACCGCGTTGAGCAATCCCCTTTTCACGGCCGGCTTGCACCACGGCGCAAGCGCGCGACTGCGCCTCCCGTGCCCGCGGAGCCGCGCCGGCTCAGGCGTTCACGGCGGTCCGCTGCGGAGCCGGCGAGTGGCCCGCAGCCGATCCGTTGACGCCCCCCGCAGCCGCATTCGCCGGAACCGGCTGGTGGTGCGTCGCCTCGGCGAAGCCAAAGGTCATCGTGATTTCCTCGGCGATCGCGGCCTTTTCCTGGCCGACGCGGATGGCGCCCTCGAAGGTCGCCAGCGGCATCTTCATGCGCTTCGGCTTGATCGAAAGCGTGAGGATGTCACCGGGACGGCAAACGCGATGGGCCCGCACGCCCTCGCAGCCGGTGAAGAAAATTGTGGTCGGGCTGATGACCTTGCCCGGCTCGGTCGTCGCGCCTTCGAGGAGGAAGAGGACCGCGAGCTGGCCCAGCGCCTCGAGCATGATCGACGCCGGCATCACCGGGTTGTCCTTGAAATGTCCCTGGAGGAAAAACTCCTGGCCGGTGATCTTGTATTTCCCGTTGGCCCCGCTGGAGCTGACCGAAGCCTCGTTGAGAAAAAGAAAAGGAGGCTGGATCGGCATGACCGCCGCGATCTGCTCGATCGGGAGAAATTTCGTCGGCTTGGGCAACTCCAGGCCGCGCACTTTGCAATCAATGAAGGTCTTCACGTCGCCCACGGTGCGAAGATTCCGCAACTCATCATTGTTGATCGACATCTGGAGAACCTCCTCCACGAGAATCACGATCTCCATCATCGTCAGCGAATCGATGCCGAGATCCTCGATCAGGCGGAGATCGTCGTCGGCGTCCTTCAGCTTGGTGCGGAGGTCGGGTTCGACAAACCGCTCAATGATACCGATTACGACGGCGGGCAGATGCTCGGGATTCCCGGTTTTGCTGAACTGGACCGCCGCTTCGAAGGTCGACGGCGAGCAGCGCTTGAGCGATTCCCGCAGCGCGGCCTCGTCCTTGGGCGCGAAGGGTTTGCCCATCGCGACGAACGGTTTGGTGCTTCCCGCATGGGATTGAGCGGCTTCGGACATTGTTCGCATTTGTATGTTACGGGGCGCGGAATTGTAAACCCATTTCTTGGAATCGGACGCACGCAATTACCCTCTGCCTCCGAACCTTTTCCAGCACAACGCTTGCCAGTTGGCGCGGTCGGACCTAACTGGGCAAATTCGAATGTCCGTCTCCTCTCCTCCCATTCCAGCCGACGCGCCGATTTTTCTCATCACCCACGAATTCTACCCGATGCGGGGAGGAATCGCGACGTTCACCGAGGAAATTGCCAAGGCCACCGCCGGCCTGGGCTATGAGGTCGAGGTCTGGGCCCAGTCCGCCCCCGCCCAGTCCGAAAAGGTCTGGCCGTTTCGCCTGCGTCGCCTGCCGCTCAAGGGATCCCATGATCTGTGGTGCCAGTTCCGGCTGGCCTGGCAGCTGATCCGCGCGCGCCGCCAGCTGCGGCACGCCATTGTCTATCTGCCCGAGCCGGGCCCGATGATGACCATGATGCTGCTCCAGTTCTTCCAGGCGTTTCGTCCGCGGCGTCTGGTGCTCACCTTTCACGGCTCCGAGATCCTGAAATTTTCCGAGAGCGGCCTCCGGCGCTGGCTGGCCGGACGCCTCATCCGCCACGCATCGCGGATCAGCACGCTCACCCACTACACGCAGGAGCTCCTGCTCGAGTCGTTTCCGGGCGCCGCGCACAAGATCTTCCTCACTCCCGGCGCGTTGCGCACCGACTTCGCCGTCGTGCCGCCGAAGCCCGCCCGGCCCAAGGACCGCATCGTCGTCCTGACCGTCGGCCGGCTGCATCCCCGCAAGGGTCAGCTGCTGACCCTGCGCGCGCTGCAGGCTCTGGCGCCGGAAGTCCGCGCCCGGCTCGAGTACTGGATCGTCGGCCGCCCGGGCAAGGGCGATTACGGCGAACTCATTCGCGCCGCCGCCGCGGCGGCGGATTTTCCGGTCAAGCTGCTCGGCAACGTCCCCGACGACGAGCTCGCCGAGATTTATGAACGCTCCGACATCTTCGCCATGACCAGCGTTCATCACCGGAACAGCATCGAGGGTTTTGGCCTGGTTTACCTCGAGGCGGCCGCTCACGGATTGCCCGTCGTGGCGCATGACGTCGGCGGTGTCTCGGAAGCCGTCCACCACGGCGTCACCGGCCTGCTGGTTCCGCCCGACCGGCCCGCGCAGCTGGCGGCGGCGTTCGAGCGCCTGATCCACGACGAGAATCTCCGCCATCGCATGGGCGGCGCCGGCCGGGAATGGGCCGGACGCAACTGCTGGAAGCAATCGGCCGAGGCCCTTTTCGGCGGAGCCCGCTACGAGTCATGATCGAGGCGCGCGCGCAGGTCACGGTCCGCTACGCGGAAACCGACATGATGGGAATCGTCTATCATGCGAATTATCTCCCGTGGTTCGAAGTCGCCCGCACGCAGCTGCTCCGCGAGCAGGGCTTTCCCTACCGCCAGCTCGAGGCGGACGGCTATCGGATCCCCGTGCTGGAAGTCGCGGCCAAATATCTCCGGCCGGCGGTTTACGACGACACCCTGACGATCCTCGCGAAGATTTCCGAGAAGCCGCTGCTGCGGATCCGCCTCGAGTATGAGGTGCGGCGCGGCGAGGAACTGCTCGCGACGGGCTCGAGCAGTCATGCCTTCTGCGACCTGAGGGGCCGCCCCACGCGCCCGCCGCCCGCCTTTGTGGCCCGGATGAGCGAAATCTTCCGGTGAACCGGGCGCTGGTTTTTTTAACCGCGAAGGGAGCGAAGGGCGCGAAGAAAAGGCATCGGAAATTGACCACACCCGCTGGTTCAGACCTTCGCGTGCTTCCCGTCCTTCGCGGTTAAAAACCAAGGCTCTAGCCAACCCCGACCGCCGCGTACTCCTCCAGCACCGCCGGATCCGTTTCTGTTTCGCGCGCGGCGGCCAGCTGCGCGCCGCCGCCGAGCTTGCGCGCCGCCCACACCGCATGCGCCCGCACCATCGGGAGCCCGTGACCCGCGAGCTCCGCCAGCTGCGGCAGCAAGGCCGTGTCGCCGGAATTTCCGGCCACGATGCACGCGTTGCGCAGCAGGCCGCCGAGCTTCAGCCGCTTGATCGCGGTGCGACGAAAAATTTCCGCGAACCGGGCCGGCGTCAGCGCGAGGATCTCCGCCAGCGAGAGCTGGACGATGTCGCGGCGCGACGTCAGCAGCAGCTGCCGGCCCTGCTGCGCGAACCGGTTCCACGGGCAAACCTCCAGGCAGACATCGCACCCGTAGATCCGCTGTCCGATCGCCGACCGGAATTCGCGCGGGATGATTCCCTTGTTCTCGATCGTCTGGTAGGAAATGCAGCGCCGCGCGTCCACCACCCCCGGCTGCGGAAAAGCCCCGGTCGGGCACGCGTCGAGGCAACGTGTGCACTTGCCGCAGAGCAGGCCGACGGTCGCGTCGCTGGTTTTTTTCCGGATCGGCTCGTCGGGCGCGATCGCCACGCGGGTCAGGATCGACGCGAGAAACAGCCAGTTCCCGTGCCGCCGCGAAATGAGCATCGCGTTTTTTCCCACAAAACCGAGGCCTGCGCGCGCCGCCCAGCTGCGCTCCAGCACCGGCCCGGTGTCGACATACCAGCGGTAATCCCCGCCCGCCGCGCCATAAATCTCCTCGAGCGCGAGCCCGGCCTGCACGAGCGCCGGCTTCATCGTGTCGTGGTAATCCTCGTTGAGCGCGTAACGCGCCCACGTCGCCGGCCCCGCCGCGAGCCGGCCGGCCCAGTAGTTCACGCCGAGCATGATCACGGTGCGCGCGCCCGCCAGCACCTGCGCCGGGTCGAGCCGCTTCTCCGCCGTGCGCTGCATCCACTCCATCTCCCCGTGCATGCCGGCGTCGAGCCAGGACCGCAGGCCTTCGCCCGCGAGCGGGCCCGCCGCGACGAAGCGGACGTCGTCGAACCCCAGCGCGGCAATGCGCCGGCGCAATTCCTCCCGGCGATCCTCCATGGTCACAATGCCGCCGGGGCGCGGCGGGAAAAATCGGCGGCTTCGCGCCGCCAGACCCGGACGACATGCGCGACGATGTCGTTCAACGGACGCGAGTCGGTCAGGATCAGCGTCCCGGTCCGCCGATAAATCGCCTCGCGCTCCGCGTAGAGCGCGCGGATCCGCTCCTCCGGATTCTCGACGTTGAGCAGCGGGCGGTTCCGGTTGCGCGAGGTGCGGTCGAGGATGGTTTCGATGGAGGCGTGCAGGCAGATGATGACGCCGCGCGCCTTCAGACGCTCGAGCGCGCCGGGCTGGACAATCAGCCCGCCGCCGCAGGCCACCAGCGTCCGCTCGCCCGGATGACCCGTTTCGATGAATGCCTGCTCGCGCGCGCGAAACGCCGGCTCGCCCTCGGCCGCAAACAGCTCGGCGATCGTCCGCCCGGTGAGCCGCTCGATCTCATGATCGCTGTCGACCGCGTTGAAGCCGATCCGGCTGGCCACGGCCCGGCCGACGGTGCTTTTGCCCGTCCCCATAAAGCCGACGAGGTAGAGATTGACGTCCGCCGCATTCATCGCGTGCGCTGTCACGAAACGCCGTCGCCTCCGCGTTGCCAAACACCAAAATATGCCGTCCCGCCCCGACTCCACCTTCGCCAGCGACAACACCGCCGGGATCTGCCCGGAAGCCTGGGCGGCGCTCGCCGCCGCCAACACCGGACGCGCGCCGAGCTACGGCGACGACACGTGGACCGCGGGCCTCAACCGGCGGTTCGGCGAAATCTTCGAGACCGGCTGCGAGGCGTTCCTCGTCTTCAACGGCACCGCCTCCAACGCGCTCGCGCTCTCGGCGCTGTGCCGCAGCTTCGAGAGCATCCTGTGCCACGATTGCTCGCACCTGGACACCGACGAATGCGGCGCACCGGAATTTTTCTGCGGCGGCTCGAAAGTCATCCCCCTTCCGGGGCGCCACGGAAAACTGGATCCGGCCGCGGTGGAGCGCGCGCTGCACCGCGGGCACGACGTGCATTATCCCAAGCCCGGCGCGTTGTCGCTGACGCAGTCCACCGAATGGGGCACCGTTTACGCGCCGGAGGAAATCCGCGAGCTCGCGGCGCTCGCGCACCGGAACGGCCTGTCGGTGCACCTGGACGGCGCGCGGTTCGCCAATGCGGCGGCGGCGCTGGCGCCGCGCGGCGTGACGCCGGCGGACGCGACGTGGCGCGCGGGCGTGGACGTGCTTTGTTTCGGCGGGACGAAGAACGGGATGCTCACGACGGAGGCCGTGATCTTTTTCAACCGCTCGCTGGCGCGCGAGTTCGCTTACCGCGTCAAGCAGGGTGGCCAGCTCGCCTCGAAGATGCGCTTCGCGTCCGCGCAGTGGGAGGCGATGATCGAGGACGGTGCGTGGCTGCGCCATGCGGCCCACGCCAACGCGCACGCGCAGCGGCTGGCGGCGGCGCTGCGGGCCATTCCCGGAATCAAGCTGATCGGCGAGCCGGAGGTGAACGCCGTCTTCGTCGAACTCCCGCCGGCGGTGTACTCCGCGCTCGAAAAACGGGGATGGGTTTTTCACCGTTTCATCGGCGAGCACGGTTACCGGCTGATGTGTTCATGGAACACGACGGACGAGGACATCGCGGATTTCGTGACCGACCTGCGCTCGGAAGCGGCGCGGGCGTCCTGAGCGGGTCGCGTCATCAGGTGGCGTCTCCCGGTAGCAGCCGACGTCAGGAGGCTGTCGCATTCGTTCGACCGGTGAAGCGCGATTCACTCAGCCGCCTGACGGCGGCTGCTACCGGAAGGACCACAAAAAAACCCCCGGTTTTCACCGGGGGTTTTGAAAAGAGAGACTCACTTCACGGTCACTTCGCCGGAGGCGGCGGCGTGGCGGGCGCGGCCGGTGCGGCCTGCGCCGGCTTGTTGTCGAGGATCTCGATCTCGAACACCAGCGTCGTCGCCGGAGGAATTCCCTGGCGGCCCTCGTCGCCGTAGGCCAGCTGCGGCGGGACGTAGAGCTTGATCTTGCCGCCCTTGGAAATCTTCTGGAGGCCTTCGGTCCAGCCCGGGATCACCTGGTCGAGCGGAAATTCCACCGGGTCGCGACCGATCGAGCTGTCGAACACCGTGCCGTTCACGAGCGAGCCCGTGTAGTGGACCTTCACCGTCTCCGAGCCCTTCGGCGCCGGGCCCTCGCCCTGCTTCAGGATCTCGTAGGAAAGTCCGCTCGGGAGAACGATCACGCCCGGACGCTTCTTCACCTCGCTGAGGAACGCGGCGGACTCCGCCAGGCCCTTCTGCTTCAGCTTCGCGATGTAGTTGTCCTGCTTCGTCGTGACGTAGGCCTGCAGCTGCGGCCCGATCTGCTTGAGCTCGTAGGGCGCGGGACGGCCGTTGAGCGCGGTGTTGAAGCCGCGCGTCACGATCTCGATCTGGTCCTTCGTGAACTCGAAGGTGTCGGCCTGCGCGTTCTTGCCCATGAACCATCCGATGGTCTCGAGGATCTGCGCGTCGGTGAACGAAGCGACCGGCGCGGCCGGAGCGGAGGCGACCGGCGACGGAGGCGTGCCCGCGGGCGTCGCCGGCGGAGTGTCCGCCTTGCCGGGAAACTTGATTTCCTGGGCGCGGAGCGCGGCCGCGAGGCCGAGGGCCAGGAGCGAATTGAGGAGGAGCAGCTTGAGTTTCATGCGTTGAGGGAGTGAGCGGTATGGAAACGGAGCGACAGGCTTTGTGCCGGAAAGTTTTTTGATGTGCCAGCCGCCCCGATGAAAAGCAACCAATTACTCCCCGCTTGTGTCCTCCCCCGCGAGCCCTCACTAATCGACCCTTTTCCCATGAAGCCCGACCAATTTTGGACCAGCCAGGATGGCCAGATCCTGACGGTGAAGAGCAAGGACGAGCAGACCGTCGCCCTCACCCTCGCCTTCTGGCCGCGACACCCGGCGGAACTGGATTTCCTCAGGGAAAACCTCGAGGCCCTGCACTTCACCGAGCGCAGCTCGCTCGCCCGGATCGGGATTGAAATGCTGATCCACGGCAAGCCGCGCCTGGAAGGCCACCAGATCCAGCTGTCGGCCGAGGCCTTCATCTACGACCCGAGCTTTCCGAATTCGCCCTACTGGAAGAAACTCCTGCGTCCCGGATCCCCCGTCGGCCGGCTGTTCCACGCCCCCGCCGCCGCCAAGCTTTCCACCGGCGAGATCTGGGAGGGCATCAAGGCCAACCAGCTCAAGCTGCCCAACACGATCAGCATCGACTCCCGCGGCCGCGTCTTCCTCACGCCGCACCAGGTCAGCTACACGCTCTCGAGCAAGCTGCAGCGCGTGAACTTCGAGCACATCGTCAGCGGCAACGCCGGCCGCTCGTTCCTCGACAAGGCGCAGATCCGCCACGACGCCTCGCCCCTCACGATCCCCCCGCGCTCCGGCATCCTCACGAGCTGCTCGATGTACCTGAAGGAGCACTACGTCGTCCTCAACCAGGGCGAGGGCAACTTCGGCCTCCACACCAGCGCCATCCTTCTCGACCCGATCAAGACTTTCGGCACGAACATCATGCTCGAAATCTACAACACCGGCGACCAGCCCGTGGTCAACCCGGTGGTGTCCGTCGACATCTTCCGCGCCCCGCCCTTCACCGATCCCGAGGTCAAGACGCTGACGCGGAAGCGCGAGCGGCTGCTGTCGACCGCCACGCAGCTTTTCAAGTGCCTCGACCACAGCCCGGCCCAGGACAACACCCCCGCGAAGCCGAAGACCAAGATCACGGTGCGCGGCCAGAGCGGCACGATGGAAAACCGGAGCATCTTCGTGCGCGCGAACGAGGACCTGAAGAAATTCCTCGCCGACGAATCGTGCCCCCTCGGCTGCCGGACGATGATCCAGGCGCTCGACAACGCGCCGGCCGACGCCGACACCCTGATCATCGACTATTTTCCCGACCTGCTGGAGCACATCGAGCTCATCACCCGCGTCGGCGACGTGCGGCTCAAGCGCATCATCTTCCGCAAGGCGTCGCGCACGCACGGCTATTTCCTCTCGAGCAACGCGCACGCTCGGCTCGACACCTTCGATGCGATCGGCGTCCAGGTCTACTGGTTCGACGAGATCACGAAGGATCTCTACATCCATTCCTACAAGAAGGAGCACGGGTTCTTCGTCCGCGAGGAGCTCGCGCGGAAATTCCAGGAGACGACGATTCTCGCCTTCTACGGCTCGGCGGTGGGCATCGAGCAGGCGGACACGGAGCGGATCACGCGCCTCGTGGAGCAGCTCACCGGCTTCATCGGGCCGAACGTCGGCGTGCTCACCGGCGGCGGCGGCGGCGTCATGCGGCTCGCGACCGACCAGGCGCGCAGCAAGGGCGCGCTGACCGGCGCCTGCTTCCTCGAGCTCGAGGCGCAGCCGCCCGAGCTCGGCGTGGATTTTTTCAACACCTTCCAGGAAAGCTCGCGGCACTTCCGCCAAAAATGGTTCGAGGCCGCGGATTTCTGCATCTTCAACGTCGGCGGCGTCGGCACGCTCGAGGAGATCGGCATCGAGATGTGCAACCTCAAGCTCGGGATCCGCCCCCGCGTCCCCTATGTGTTTTTCAACGCGCGTTTCTGGGGCGACCTCCGCCGCCAGATTCGCGAGATGATCCGCACCAAGCGCGCCCCCGCCTGGATCGCCGACTACATCCTGTTCACCGACGACCCGGACGAAGTGATGGCATTCTACCGCCGGAAGCTTCAGGTGCTGTAGGGCATTTTAAAAGCGTGTCCGCCAGGAAGCCGAGAACGGCGAACGCGGTGTAGCACGGGTCTCCGACCCGTGTGGGCGGACTCGGCCAACGGAGAACGTCGAGCACACCCGTTTCGCTCGAGTCCAGCTTCACGGGTCGGAGACCCGTGCTACACGAGACGCCGCGACGCCAATCACCATTGGAGGTTGAAAGTTCGGCGTTGGAGGTTCGACGTTCAGATCGAAATCGCCAGCAACCGCCGCTTGCCTCGCCGCCCCGGCGTCCTCCAAATCGCGCCCGTGGCCTCCGCGCTTCCGCTTCCCTCCACCATCCTCGTCGTCGGCTCCGGCGGCCGCGAGCACACGCTCGTCCGCTGCCTGCTCGCCTCGCCCGCCAAGCCGCGCGTGTTCTGCGCGCCGGGCAACGCCGGCATCGCGGAGGACACGACCTGCTTCCCGGTGGCGGTCGACGACGTGCCCGGCCTGGTCGCGCTCGCCCAAAGCGAGCGGGCGGCCTTCGTCGTGGTCGGACCCGAAATTCCGCTGTCCCTCGGCCTCGCCGACCAGCTCATCGCCGCGAGGATTCCCGTCTACGGCCCCACCGCCGACGGCGCGCAGCTCGAAGCCTCGAAGACGTTCACCAAAAAAATCCTGCTGCGGCATCGCATCCCCACCGCCGCCGCCGGCTTTTTCAGCGAGGTCGGCGCCGCGCTCGCCTACCTCCGCACGCGGCCGGTCCCGATCGTGATCAAGGCGGACGGCCTGGCGGCCGGCAAAGGCGTTGTCGTCGCCCTGACCGCCGCCGAGGCCGAAACCGCGGTGCGGGAAATGCTCGCGGACGGAAAATTCGGCGCGGCGGGAAAACAGATTCTCATCGAGGACTGCCTCACCGGCGAGGAGACCTCGATTCTCGTCGTCGTCTCCGGCCGCGATTATGTGATTCTTCCCACGTCGCAGGACCACAAGCGCGTCGGCGACGGAGACACCGGGCCAAACACCGGCGGCATGGGGACGTATTCGCCGGCGGAAGGGGTGACGCCCGCCCTGCTCGATCGCATCGAGCGCGAGATCGTGCGGCCGTCGGTCGACGCGATCGCCGCCGAAGGCATCGCGTTTTGCGGCACGCTGTTCATCGGCATCATGCTGACTCCCTCGGGCCCGCAGGTGATCGAGTACAACACGCGTTTCGGCGACCCGGAGACGCAGGTCGTGCTGCCGCGCCTGGCGACGGACCTGCTGGAACTCCTCTGGACGGCCGCCACCGGACGACTCGCCGGTTTCCGCCTCGAGGTGAAACCGGGTCACAGCCTCTGCGTGGTGGTGGCCGCGCGCGGCTATCCGGACCACTATGCGAAAGGGGACACGATCACCCTGCCGCCGTCGCTTCCAGCGGGAGTGACCGTCTACCATGCGGGCACCGCCAGAAACGCGGCCGGGCAGCTCGTGACGAACGGCGGAAGGGTCCTCGGCGTGACCGCCCTCAGTCCGACGTTGCGCGAGGCGGCGGACGCGGCGTATGCCGCCTGCGATGCGATCCGCTGCGCCAGCAAATATTTCCGCCGCGATATCGGCGCCCGCCAGCTCCACCGCCGATGAAACGCCTCCTCGTTCTCCTTCTCGTTTGGCTCGCCTCGTTTGATCTGCGCGCGGTCTCCGGCGCCGTCATTCCGAACGATCTCGGCGACGGCCTGGGCTACGTGCGGATCCACGCCCTGCCAGCGGACCTCCCGTCGTCGGCCGAAAAACCGCACGCCATGGTGCTCGACCTGCGCTATGCGAAGGCGGATCGGGCCGCCGTGGCCGCGCTCGGCGCCTGGCTGCAGTTTCACTCGTCGGTCCGCGCGCCGGTTTTTGTGCTCGTGAATGCGGCCACCGACTCGCTGATCCTCGATTTTTTCGAAGGCGCCGGGCCGATTCCGGGCTTGATGACCCTCGGGCCGGCGTCGTCGAAATATGTCCCGGATATTTCTGTCCGGGTCACGCCCGCGATCGAACGCACGGCGTACGATGCGCTGGAGAACAATGCGACGTTCGCCTCGCTCCTCACGGACCTGCCCGGCAAGCCGCGTTACGACGAGGAGGCGATCGCGAAGGAGCACGCGGGCAGCTCCGCGGCCGAGGAGGACTCCGACGGCCCCTTGTCCGACGTCCCCGCCACCGCGACCGCCGCCGCCCCCAAACCGCCGCCGCCGCTGGTCGATGCGACGCTGCAGCGGGCGCAGCAGGTTTACCGCGCCTTGCGCGCGCTGCGGAAACTCTGAATCGCGGCCCGGGCGATCGCGGAGGCCCGGAAAGGCGGAAGCGCAGCACCGGCCGCCGCTCCGCGTTTCCAGCTTTGCCTTTCCCGCGATTCCGTATCCGTTCAGGCGCATCCGATGTCAGCGCCTGTCACCGTCCTCGTCGTCTGCACGGCCAACA
>JAQGON010000183.1 GCA_028293565.1 Verrucomicrobiota bacterium
GGATTCAAACCGGGAAAATGACCACGCGGCTGTAGCACGGGTCTCCGACCCGTGTGGGCGGACTCTGGCAACGGCGAACGTCGAGCACACCCGTTTAGCTCGCGTCCACCTTCACGGGTCGGAGACCCGTGCTACAGTGGCGCCCGCACCAGGAGCACTCCCCCGTTCAACGCCACTTTCCGCCAGCCCCGCTGCGCGAGGGCGTCAAAGCCGTTTCGGTCGAAGGACGGCACCGTCCGCCATTCGTCCGTCACCAGGATTCCATCGGGATGGACCCGCGCAATGAGCGCCTCGAACTTCCCGTCCTCCACAGTGTCACGGCCTCCCGTCTCGCTCGCGAGCGGCTCGACGCCGGTGAAGCCGCGTCCAAGGTAGACGGCATAGGACGACGCGGAGGTCCCGAGCAGCTTCGCCGGCGGCCGAAGCTCGCCGCGAATGACCGCGAGGTTTTCCCGCACCGGCTGGGGTTGCATCCGTGACAGCGGCCGCGGCGCCGTTTCGATCATCGCGATCATCGCCACCGCCACGACCCCCGCCGCTCCGAACTTCGGGAAGCGACGATCTCCCCCACGGGCGCGGGCCGCCGCCGTCAGCATTCCCAGCGCCAGCCAAAAAATCGGGACGGCGGGCAGCAGGTACGCCGTCTTCGCATACACCACGAGGCCGGGCGTTATCGCCGCGAGGCCGGCCACCGCGAGGGTGATGCTCCAGCGCCGGGACGACAGCCATGACCTGAAGGAAACCCGTTCTTCCCCTGCGTCGAAAAACGCGGCGGCCAGCGCCAGCAGCGCCAGCGTGCCGGCGAAAATCCATCGACCGGCGCCCGGATGCGTCGTCGCGAAAACCTCCACCATCCTCAACGGCGCCGCCGTGAGGTTCCGCCCCACGTGCCGGATCACCGCCGGCCGGTTCACGCGAATCGCATCGCGCAGCGACGAGGCTCCCGGAAAATCCTCCGCGATGACCTGACCGTAACCAAGCCAGGGATTGATCCCCGTCCTGCTGCCCGCCTCCGCCAGGCCCACAGCGTAATGCTGCTGGAAGGCAAACCAGCCGCGCTCGCTCCCCAGGCGCCACCCATGGATGTGCCAGCAGATGAACAGCGCGAGGAGCAGCGGCGCCCACGCCAGGCTCTTCCGGAAATCGAAAAGCGGGCCCGCCGTTTTTTTCGCGGATGATTTCACGCGGACGGCAAGGACCAGCCAGAGCAAGATCGCCGCGACCCCGGCCAGCGCATATTCGAGCCGCGTCAACGCGGCGAGGGCGACGAATCCCAGCGCCGCGACGCGGCTGCGGTCCGCCGTGACGAGCGCACAGAGGTAGCAGACGAATGCGGCGTGATACACCAGCAGCGGAAAAGTCAGCTGCCACTGCGAGGCCGCCAGTCCCGCCGCCACGACGCCCGCCGCGATCCACGAACCGAGCCAGCGGTGCGCCAGGAGGCCCGTCACGACGACGAGCACGCACTTGAGCGCATAGTCGCTGATGAAAACGGGCGCGGAACCGGCCGACACCCGCGCCAGCAGCGCATACCACAAATGGTAGCCGGGCGAACTCGCGATGTCGCCGAGAGTGTGAGTGGTGAAAAAATTCCGCCCCCAGCCGAGGTAGTTCGCCTCGTCCCAGAGCGGCAGATCCTGCGTCCGATGCAGCGGCCAGAGAAAAAACCCGGCGACGAGTCCCGTCGCTAACGCAGGCATCCACCACCGCACCGCGCGCCACTCCCCGTCGCCGAAACGGCTGAGCGCCGCGGCTCCCACGCCGAAAAGGAAAAGCGCGCCGGCGGCCCAGGGGAACGGCGTCCGCGGAAACACCAGCAACGACGGCCACGAACGCACGAGCTGAGGATCGTTCGCCGTGGACGGCATGGTGACCCGGAGGCCGCCATCGACCTCTTGAATTTCCGAAATCTGGTTCGCCGGTTCGAAGCCCGCAACGGACAGGGGTATTTTCCGCTCTCCCGTCTCATCCTCGATCCAAACCCGGCCGATCTCCACCGTCCCGCCGACGGTCAGCGGATCGAACCGGACCGAATTGACGGCGCGCGCGCGAACGGAAAAAACGAGGACATTGGCGCCTGGCTTCACGAGAACGCTGTCCGACTGGGCCTCGTTGAACTCGTCGCCGGTGCTATAAAAGAGCTGGGCCACCGAACTCGCCGGGCTTTTCATCTCGATGCCGAAATGAGCCTTCGCGCCGCCCGTGACGTTTCCCACCCAGCCGCCGATCGGCCAGAGCCCGGCCGCGGCGAGGAGGACGCCGACGAAGAAAACCTCCGGGAAAATCGCCGGTCGACGAAACGGACTGAATTTCATCAGCGTCTTGGCACAGGTCTTCGCGTTTCAAACCAATCAGACGTGTCGCGGAATCTCCCGCAATGACCAACCGGCGGGCTTCAATAAAAAAAGCGGGTAGCACGGGTCTCCCGACCCGTATGGGCGGACTCTGCCAACGGAGAACGTCGAGCACACCCGTTTTGCTCGAGTCCACCCTCACGGGTCGGAGACCCGTGCCACGTAGTAC
>JAQGON010000222.1 GCA_028293565.1 Verrucomicrobiota bacterium
ATGGCCATGATGGGCACGGCCTGGCGCGGGCCGAACACCAGCACCAGTGCGGGCATGAGCATGATGGACGCGCCGAAGCCGACGATCCCGCCGACGGTGCCGGCCACCAGGCCCAGGACGAGGACGAGCGCGTAGTCCAGGTCAGGCTTTCGGCCCGGTCTTCGGAGAATATGTCAGCAGGCTGCGTCCGGTCATGGTTCGCACTATAGAGCCGGGCCGCGCCCGCGGTTAGCATCGCCCGCCATGAGTCTTCCCACCCTTTCCCGCCGCAGCCTCAACACCGCCGCCGTGCTTTGGCTGGCCGGTCCGCGCGCCTTCGCTGCCGCCACCACGCCGTCCTCGCGCCTGGCCGCGATCGCCGACGACTACTACGCCGGCAAGCTCGCGCTCTTCCCGATGGACGCGACCGAGAACGTGGGTGACCCCGCGTACGAGGCCGCTTTCGAGATCGACATCGCGCCCGCGCACCTGCAAAGGCAACGGCGCTTCTATGAGCGGACGCTGCATTCCCTGCGCGCCGTCGACAAGGCGAAGCTCTCGCGCCAGGAGCGGCTGACCTACGACCTGCTCGCCTACGACGCTGGCGACCACCTGGCGGTGATGGCGTACCCCTGGCACCTCACGCCCGTCGGCCACATGGACAGCATGCCGGTGAAGCTATCGCAATGGGCCGGCGGCCAGGCATCGCAGCCGATGAAGACCACGGCCAACTACGACAATTTCCTCGCGCGCCTGAAGCGCCTGCCCGAATGGATAGACCAGGCAATCCGCAACATGGAGCAGGGCATCGCACGCGGCGTCGTGCTGCCGCGCCCGCTGGTGGAGCGCACCTTGCCGCAGCTCGAGGCGTTACTGCCGCAAGACCCGCTGGCAAGCCCGTTTCTCGCGGCCACCGTGGACTTTCCCGCCGAGGTCGCCGATGCGGATCGCAAACGCCTGCGCGAGGCCTACCGCACACGGGTGACGCAGTCGATCACGCCATCCGTCCGGCGGCTCTACGTCTTCATGAAAGAGCGGTACTTGCCCGCCGCGCGTAACACAGCGGGCCTGGGCGCCGTGCCGGGCGGTGCGGACTGGTACCGCCGGCTCGTGCGCTCGAGCACGACCACCGACATGACCCCCGAGCAGATCCACGAGCTCGGCTTGAAGGAGGTCGCGCGCATTCGCGGCGAGATGGAGAAGGTCAAGACGCGCTTCGGCTTCGAGGGCGACCTCGATGCCTTCCTCAAATCGCTGCCCGGCCGCCCCGACCTCACGCCTTTCCGCACCGAGGCGGAGGTGCTCGCCGTCTACGTGGCGCTCAACGAACGCGTCAAGGCGGGCCTGCCGCGCCTCTTCGAGCTCTCACCCAAGGCGGCCCTGGAAGTGCGCGTGGTGGACCCGATCCGCCGCGCCACGGCGTCGGACAACTACGTGCCGCCCGCCGCGGACGGATCGCGTCCCGGCGTCTTCTATACCGTCGTCATGGATCCCGCGAAGTACGGCACCACGCGCATGACGGCCCTGTTCCTGCACGAGGGGCAGCCGGGCCATCACTATCACATCGCGTTGCAGCAGGAGCTGGACCTGCCCAAGTTCCGCAAGGCCGGCTGGTACGACGCGTACGGCGAGGGCTGGGCCCTGTACGCCGAGGGCCTGGGCCGCGAACTGGGGCTCTACGACGATCCCATCGCCTATCTGGGGCGGCTGCAGATGGAATTGCATCGCGCGCTGCGGCTGGTTGTCGACACGGGCATGCACGACAAAGGCTGGTCGCGCGAGCGTGCCATCGCCTACATGCGCGAGACCGAGGGCGTCAACGAGGACGACGCCCGCCGCGCCATCGAGCGCTACATGGCGTGGCCGGGACAGGCGCTGGCCTACAAGGTGGGCGAGCTCAAGCTCCTGGAACTGCGCGAGCGTGCGCGGCAAAAGCTGGGGCCCCGCTTCGACATCCGCGCTTTCCACACGCAGGTGCTGGGCGACGGCTGCCTGCCGCTGCGCATGCTGGAAGCGAAGATCGATGCGTGGATCGCGGCTTGACGCATCGTCATCCCCGGGGGAATGACCAAGGGGAGCCGGCGCGGTAGAGTAAGGCCCCTGCTATCAAGGAGTCCGCATGTCCAACGGGAAGCCGCCCCCACGATCCACCGCCAGCCCGGACCGGGCCGCGAAGGAGGCAGGCATCCAGAAGCTGGGGCGGACGATCAAGGAATTCCGCAGCTTCGACGTGACCAGCTTGAAGGACCGCTCCGATCCGCGGCTGGAAGTCATGCAGCGCCAGGCCAACAACGTACTGGCGGACCTGGTCGGCATCGGCAGCCCCGATTACAAGAAGCATGCGGTCGGGCCGCTGGACGGCTCGTTGGACAATACCTTCGGCAACCGCTATTCGGCGGAGGAGTTGCAGGAGGCCATCAGGAAGAGTCTCCAGGACGCCGCCGCGAACCTGACCGCTGTCACCAAGCTCGTGACGGATCGGCTCGACGCGGGCGAGGCGGCATCACCGGCGCCCGCCCCACCGCCACCCGCGACCCCACCCACCCCACCAACCCCACCGCCACCCCCCCCCCCCGGCGCCCCGCCCCCCGCCCCCCCCCAAACCCCCCCCC
>JAQGON010000016.1 GCA_028293565.1 Verrucomicrobiota bacterium
TAGCTCAACTGGATAGAGCAGCGGTTTCCTAATTTGAACAGGCACTTTGGCCTGAATCCTCTGCAATCATACAGGGTCGAGTTTCACTCGTAGATTCCCAGTTTTCTGGAACCGCGCCTCACCTGGAGTCCTCCAGAAACGGCCTAAATTTTGGCACCGGGTTACTAAAACGGGTTACATTTCCGTCATTCAAAATGAACCACGGCGGCGGGTGCCGTTGATTTAAACCTACTGGTTAGCTCTTCCTCTTCTCTCTTCGATCTTCTTTCCGTGAGCAAGGAAACGGTCTTTCAAATACTGAATCACTTCTTCTGTAACTTGCTCAGTTGGCAACGTGAGGACACCTGAACGAGGAAACATTAGTAATGTATCGAATTCCGTGATGGTGAGCCGCCCGAAAGCATCCCAAGTCAACTTCGAGCTTCCGATGACGGAGGATGTCTCCACGGCCTCATTGGTTAATGAGTAAACGACCGGAGCCTCGCCCTGTCGTCGCATCCAATCACCTATCAGCCTCAATTGGTGGATCCAAATAAACCCAAAGAGTGCAGTGCCGAGCCCTGCTATCGAGAACCCAAAAATCGCGTAGGAGCGAAACTCAGGATCGCCGTAACCTAAGAAAGAACCGACGAGAACGGCTATGTATGCGATAGCCAGCTTCCAAGCGTCATAAAAAATGCGACGTGCCAGAGACTTCTTCAAGAAAGCGGCAGACAAATGAACCGAGAATTTCATCACATTTCCGGCTAGTGTTTAATGAAGTAGCAATGCTTGCACGCCAAAATCCGGTTATCGCCGAGACGTTCGAAATCCTACTTCCGAGAATTACCAGTTACTGACAGTAGTAACAAGGAAAGGGGGCCGGGCCGGGCCACGCTGCGCGCGGCTCCGGCCTGCCCTCCCTGTCTCTTGTCATTATTGGCATACCTCCTCCTAGTGTGCTCTGTAAGCAGGCCTACGCTCGCAAGTGCTGACGTCTCCTTGAGTTCACACATTTCTTCAAATCGCTTTTGAAAGGCGTGGTTGGGTTTTTAGGCGACGTTGAGTTGAGTCGCCGGAGCTCCACGCGCCGATCCCTACGGCGCTTTGCCACGGCGCTCCGCGCCTATCTGGGGTTGATCCAACCCCAGCCCCATTTAAACGGTTGGCGGGGCCTCAGCGTGCGCGGAAAAGGTCATCCGCTTTGCCATCTCGGAGGAATGGGTGTCGCGCAGGTGCCCGTAGGTCTTGGCCACCAGGAGACCGCCATCCTTGTGCCCGACCCATGCCGCTATGGTCTTGAAGTCGATACCGGCCTCAATGGCGTTGCTGACGAAGTAGTGACGCATGCAGTGATGCGTGAAGCGGGGCAGCGAGGCCCGCTCGCAGGTGTTCTCAATCGCCTTCTTGGCTGTGCCGATGGCAATGATCCTGTCCGCAGCCAGAGGGTTTTTCGTGGCCTGCAATTTCCGGAGAAACTGGTTGAGCGAGGGAAACAGCGGGACGACGCGTGCCTCGTGGTTCTTGGTTCCGAGTTCGCCTCCCGTTACGACGAAGCGTTCGCGGTCAAAATCTACGTCGCCCCACAAGATCGAAGTGGCCTCTGCCAAGCGCATGCCGGAATAGGCCAGCAGTTCGACGAGGTTGGCGGCTTCGTGATAGCGCTCATCCAATCCACGGAGCTTGGACACGAGCTTCTGAAATTCATCCTTCGAGGGGATGACGACGCTGGATCTTCCCAGCTTCCGACGGCGCAACACCAGCGCCGGATTGTCCAACAACAGTCCTTCACGTTTGGCGAAGTTCAGGACGGCAATGATCGTGTCCCGTTCGTTGTTGTAGGTGGATGCGGCAATGTCTGTGCCGCGTGTGGTGGCCCACTGTTCGCAGTGGGTTGCCGTGATATTGCGGACCGGAGTGGGGCCCAGGTGTGGGAGCAGTTGGTCAATGCTGGTTGCCCGGCGACGTGCGGACGACTCTTTGAGCTGCGGGGT
This sequence comes from Verrucomicrobiota bacterium, assembly GCA_028293565.1. Classification (GTDB taxonomy): domain Bacteria; phylum Verrucomicrobiota; class Verrucomicrobiia; order Opitutales; family Opitutaceae; genus Opi-474. The sequence goes on from JAQGON010000016.1 coordinate 1,974, forward strand.
GATGGATGTGAGCCAGTGCTTAGCGACCTCAGTGAACGTCAAGTTGCTGCGGGATTTCGTGTGATCCAAGCGCCCAACTTTCTGGCGAAATTCCGACAGGGTCCGCTCTGCCAATTTGCGGTCCGTGGTCCTGAGCGAGCGGCGATACTGCTTGCCCGCTCTTTTCACCAAGCCGTAATACTTCCCCGATGACGAATGACGGTAAAGGCATTCTGCCACCTTCTGAAACGCGCCCGGTCTCGGCGTTTTGGCGGCTGATTTTGGCTGCTTCGACATGCCAAAAGGGTAGGGTGATAAAAACGGGTTACAATTCTAATAATTGGCCCGATATATTATCTCAGAAGTCATTTGTAATAAGTATTTAGTCCCCGTAGCTCAACTGGATAGAGCAGCGGTTTCCTAAACCGTAGATCCCGGTTCAAGTCCGGGCAGGGGCACCAGCTTTCCACTGGGACTCCGGCGATCGTAATGGCCGGCTCGCATCGCCAGCGCATTGAGGGCAATGCGCGCCACCTGCGGAGCTTCAAATTGCCGGGCTTAGCCCTTGGCGGCGCAATCGCTGGTCAGGATCCGGTGCAGGGTGACGAGCAGGGCCTCGACGGTGAAGGGCTTTTGAATCACGGCGGCGAACTCCGCGTTCGAGTCGTGCTGCGAACCTTGGGTGCCAAGGCCGCTCATCGCCAGGATTCTCAGGCCCGGATGCGAGCGGTGGAGGACGTGGGCCAGCCCCGCCCCATCGAGGTGGGGCATGATGATGTCCGAGATCACCACCCGAATCTCCGCGCTGTGCTTCGCAAACAAGCCGATCGCGGCCACGCCGTCGCTGCACGTGATCGCGCGATAGCCGTGCTGCGTCAGGATGGCGGCGGCCACGTCGCGGACGTCGGCCTCGTCGTCGACCACCATGATCAGTTCGCCGTGCCCGCCGGGCGGCGCCGGCGCAGCCGGCGCGGGACCCTTGTCGTCCGCCAGCCGGTCCGCGGGAAGGAAAACGCGAAACGTCGTGCCGTGCCCCACGCGGCTCTCGACCGTGACAAATCCGCCGTGCGCCGCCGCGATGCCGCGGACGGTCGAGAGGCCGAGGCCCGTGCCCTTGCCTTCGCTCTTCGTCGTGAAAAACGGCTCCCAGATCCGCGCGAGCACCTCCGGCGTCATCCCGGTCCCGGTATCGCCCACCTCGAGCATCAGGAACGCGCCGGCACGCGCGCCCTCGATCGCGGCCGCCTCGCGCTGATCGAGCAGGAGATTCTCCCCGCGCAGGCGCAGCGTGCCGCCCTGGGGCAGCATCGCGTCCCGCGCGTTGACCGCGAGATTGATGAGGATCTGGTGAATCTGGGTCGGGTTGGCCTGGATCGGCCAGAGGCGGTCCGGCACGTCTTCGTCGACGACGATCGACTTCAGGAAGCTCGCCTGAATGACGTCGATGACGTCGCGGAGCAGGTGCTTCACCTGCGTGGTGCGCAATCCGCCGCCGGCCCCGTGCGCGAAGCTGAGGATCTGCCGCACCAGCGCGGAGCCGCGCCCCGCGCTCTTCTCGAGGATGTCGAGCACGTGCACGTCTTCCGACGCGATCGCGCAGTGGCGCAGCAGCGTCGCGGACATGAGCACCGGGGCGAGAATGTTGTTGAGATCGTGGGCGATGCCGGCCGCGAGCAGCCCGAGGCTTTCCAGCCGCTGCGCGCGGAGGAACTGCTCCTCCAGCTGTTTCTTTTCGGTGATGTCGGTGGCGATGCTCAGGCGCGCGCTGGGCTGGCCGGCGTCGTCGCGGACCAGGGTCATGCGGAAATCGATGACGATGTTCCGGCCGTCCCGCGTGGTGATGCTGAGCTCCCGCTTCCATTCGCCCGTCTCCAGCGTGGCCTCGCGGGCGACGCGGGCGTGCTCGAGCTCGTTGCGTAACAATATTTCCCCGGAAGGACGCCCCAGGGCGTCGGCGGCGCTGACCCCGTACAGGCGCGCGGCGCCGTTGTTCCAGAGGGTGATGTTGCCGGCCATGTCGCTGACGACGATGGCCTCGGTGGCGCGCTCGATGATGCCGCCGAGCTCGACGAGCCGGCGCTCGTTTTCCTTGCGGCGGCGGCGCTGCGCGAAGTCGTCGAGCGCGCGGCGGATGACGACCGCCAGGCGCGCCATGTTGTCCTTCAGGACATAGTCGTAGGCCCCGGCGCGGACGGCGGCGATGGCGCGCTCCTCGCCGATCGAGCCGGACAGGAAGATGAAGGGGATGCCGCCCGCGCGCGACCGGACGAGTTCAAGCGCTTCGAGTCCGCCGAAGGTGGGAAGCGAAAAATCCGAGATGATCAGGTCGGGCGCAGGGACGGCCGCGAGCCCGGCGAGGAACGGTTTGAGGGAGTCGACGAGCGTGATCGAACAATCGGGGAACTCCTCCGCGAGGACATGGCGGACGAGCTCGGCGTCGGCGGGATTGTCTTCGAGGTGGAGGATTTTCATTAGAGTCCTGCCGAAGCGTCGTCGATCGACGTTCCCCGTGCGGGCAATCCACACCCAGCGGCCATGCGGCAGCCCGAAGAGAGCTGCTGCTGATGGCGTAGAACTTCGCCGCGGAGTGTCGCTTAACCCGGCCCGGGGATTGGGCAGAGCATTGACTCCGGCCATTCTACACGAGGCGCGAAGGCGTGGGAATCAGAGGGGCGCCAATTCGGACCTCGGAGTTTGTCCTAGGTCCTACCCGCCATCGAGCCCGTGATCCTGCGCGTAGCGCATGAGCTGGGCGTTGTTCTTCATCCCGAGTTTCCGCAGGATGATGCCCCGGTAGGTGCTCACGGTCTTGACGCTCAGGCTGAGCAGCACCGCCACCTCGCCGACGGCGCGGCCTTCGGCCATCAGCCGCAGGACCTGGTCCTCGCGGTCGGAGAGCGCGGCATGCAGCGGCTGGCCCATCGGCTGCTTCACGGCGCTGACGAGCTGCTCCGCCACCTTCGGGCTGATGTACTGCCCTCCGGTCAGCACCTGCTGGATCGCCTCCACCAGGATCTTCGCGGCCAGGTTCTTGTTGAGGTAGCCGTTGGCGCCGGCGCGGATCACGCGCAGGGCAAACTGCTCCTCGGGATACATGCTCAGGACCAGCACCGGCAGACGGGGGAACTCCGCCTTGATCTCCTTCAGCACCTCCATCCCGCTCCGCCCGCCGAGCTTCAGGTCGAGAATCACGATGTCCCACGGTTCCCGCCGCACCGCGGCGATGGCTTCCTCCGCGTTGGAGACCTCGCCGACGCGGTGCGCGTTTCCCGGATCGAGCAGGATGCGCTTGAGGCCCTCACGAATCAATTCGTGATCGTCGCAGATCAGGACCTTGAGGCTCCGCGTGTTCATGCGGGCGCTCCATGCAGGCTCCGGCGCGGAATTCTGACGAGCACTTGGGTGCCTTCGCCGGTCTCGCCCGTGATCGTCACGTCGCCGCCGACGAGCTGCGCGCGCTCGCGCATGCCCAGCAGGCCGATGGCTCCGTGGTCGTTCAACTCCGCCGCCGTGATGCCGCGGCCGTTGTCGTGGACCTTCAGCGCCACGCGATCCGCACCTGCCTGGAGGCTGACCTCCACTTGGGTGGCGCTGGCGTGGCGCACGACATTGGTCAGGGCTTCCTGGAGGATGCGAAAGACCGCCGTGCCCTGGGCGTCGGACAAATCCGTGATCTCATCGAGGCGCGTGACGTTGCAGCAAATGCCGGAGCGCCGGGCGAATTCCTTCAGCTGCCAGTCGATCGCCGCGGTCAGCCCGAGCACATCGAGCTGGCCGAGACGAAGTTCGCCCGCGAGTTCCTGCACGACTCCGACGGTGTGGTCCACGACGGAGTGCATCCGTTTGATCTGCTCGCGCTGATCCGGCGTGACGCCGGCCAGGTTCGCCTCGAAATGGGCGAGTTCCATGTTGAGGGCGGTCAGCCTCTGCCCGAGCTCGTCGTGCAGCTCCCGCGCGATTCGTTTCGCCTCATCCTCCCGGGCGGTATGCAGCCGCCCCACGAGTGAGTGCAGTTGCTGCTCACTGCGCCGCAGGGCCTCGTTAGCTTGCTTTCGATCCTCGATATCGAAGCTCGATCCAAACCATTTGACGATGTTCCCGGCCTCGTCGCGCAGCGGTGCGGTGCGGACCAGGAACCAGCGGTAGCTGCCGTCAGCTCCGCGGAGGCGCATTTCGTCCTCGCCCAGTTTGCCGCGCGACATGTCGGCGGTCCATTTTTCGAGGGCCCCGGGCAGGTCTTCCGGATGGACCACGCCCGTGGGATTTTCGATTTCCTGCTCCAGGGAAAGGCCCGTGTAGTCCAGCCATCGCTGGTTGACGAAATCGACGGCGCCGTCCGGCCGGACGCTCCAGGCCATCGTGGGAATGGTGTCGATGATCACGCGAACGTGGTCCTCGGCCTTTTTCACGGCTTCGGCGGCCAGCTTCCGCTCGGTGATGTCCTCGGCGATTCCCGCAGTGCGATAGGCGTGCGCCGCTTCGTTCTTGATCGGGAATCCGCGATCGCGGATCCAGCGAATGGAGCCGTCCGGTCTCACCACCCGGTACTCCAGCTCGAAGCCGACCGCGCGATCGTGCTCGAGCGCCCCGATGACCCGAGGGCGGTCTTCAGGGTGAATGGCCGCGATGAAGGATCGCGAATCCCGGTACACGCTCTCGCGGGAGCGTCCCCAGACCTCCTCGTACGCGGGGCTGACATACAGGACCTTGTCCAAATCGACCGTGGTCAGCCAAAAGACCTCACGGATATTTTCGGCGATTTGCCGGAAGCGCTGTTCGCTCTCCGCCAGCGCCGCCGTCCGCAGCAGCACCTTTTTCCGGAGGGTGCGATTCCACCCGGCCAGAACCGAGATGAGCAGCAATCCCGCCGCGGCCGCATAGCTGACATACGAGAGATAACGCCGGGTCCGGTCGATGGCGCGGCCAAACCATTTTTCATCGATTCGCTTCAGCTCGGCGGGATCGATGGCCGCGAATCCCCCGGTCACGGTGCGCAGCAGCGCGGCATCGCCCCGGCGCACGGCGCGCTTGAGTTCGTCCTGGAAAACCGGCGCGGACCGCCGGAATTCGGGTTCGATGCCCTCCTTGTTCAACAGGTAGATGGCCGACGGGGCATCTGCGATGAAGACGCCGATGTGATGCTGCTTCGCCGCGGCGACGATGGCGTCGTTGTTTTGAAACGGGATGATGCTCATCACCCCGTTCGCCGTGAGCTGTTCGATATGTTGATCCCCCGTCTTGACGCCGACCGAAAAGCCTTTGAGCGACGCGAGGTCGACGATGCCGGAAATATCGTTCCGGAAGAAGATGGGCGTTTTGATCGTGGCGTAGGACGGCGTGAAATCGAAATAGCTCCGGCGCTCGGCGGTCTCGACGATGTTGTCGATGACATCGAACTCGCCTTCGCGCATCCGGCGCAACGCATCGCCCCAGGCCATCGCGTGGAGCTCAACGCCGACGCCCGTCTTTTTTTCCCACGCCCGCCATTGATCGACCAGGACGCCCTGCAACTCGCCGGTCGCGGATCGAAACGAATAGGGGGCGTAGGCGTCGTCCAGCACCACCCGGATGATCCGCGGCGTCTCCGTCGAGCCCGTCGACGTGGCGCCCGGCGAGGCCGATGCCAGCATCAGCGAGGCAAGAAGGACGCGCGCGCGCGCGTTCATGCGATTTCGGCTCTCATCGATTCGATTCTGCAAAGCGATGCGCTGAAATCGACACTAAGATTTGAAATCGTGTAGCACGGGTCTCCGACCCGTGTGGGCGGACTCTGCCAACGGAGAACGTCGAGCACACCCGTTTAGCTCGAGTCCACCTTCACGGGTCGGAGACCCGTGCCACCGGCGGGAGGCTCGAGGAGGCGCCTGAGCGCGAGCGCGGCCTTCGGGGCGAAATCGTGCGCGTGGTTGTTGACGCTGACGTGAACGTCCTCGGCCCGCGCGGCGAGCTTCCGGACGCGCGCGGCGATTTCCTGCAGGTCCTCCGGCTGGTACTCGTAGTCGTGCCGCTCCGCTGCGGTCTTGGCTTCCAGATAATGCGGGTTGCGTCCGTGCAATCGCACGTAGGCCAGCTTCGGGTGGGTCACTTCATCGATCGGAGGCAGCAGCGATGCCGCCTTCACGCGGGGCATGTCGAGCGCCACCCACGCGAGGCCGCGGCTGCGAAAATAGGCCAGCGTCGCGGCCAGCGCCCCGTCATCGACCCACGCCCGATGGCGCAGCTCGACCGCCAGCGCGTGCGGCCGGAGCTTTTCCACCGCGCCGTCCAGTTCCTCGAGCGCGTGCCGCTCCGGATCGAAAAACGGCGCGAGCGTCAGGAGGAACGCGCCGAGTTTTTTCGCCTCGATCAGCGGCTGCATCGAATCGAGCAGCCGGTCCGCGAGATCGCCCTGGGCGGTTTTTCGCGGGCTTTGGGAGAACTCCCGGTGCAGCTTCACGTCGAAGATGAATCCGGGCGGCGTCTGCTCGGCCCAGCCCGCGGCGACCTTCCGCGCCGGCGTGGCGTAATAGGTCGAGTTGACCTCGACGCGTTCGAACTGCTCCGCGTAACAGCGCAGCCGCTGGTTCGCCGGCAGGCCTTTCGGATACAGCACTCCGACATATTCCGGATCCGCCCAGCTCCCGCATCCAATACGAATCGACATTTTGTGCGACGGACTCTGGCCAACAAGGGTCCGGCGGCAAGCGCAAGGTCCCGTCACCCAAACCCGCGTCAGCGTTTCCGCTTCACCTGCTGGTTCACGATCTCGCGGAACCGCGCCACGACCGTGGAATGATTGTCCTTCCGCCACACCATGTAGGCGGAGACGGAGGGCGAGCCCTCGATCGGCTGGTAAACGACGTTGTCGCGGTGAAGTCCCTGGAGCGACGACGGCACCACCGAGATCCCGAATCCGATGTGGACCAGCCAGATTGCCGCCTGCATCTGGTTCGCCTCGATTCTGCGGCGGGGGGTGAAACCGGCATTGAGGCACATTGTCCGGATGACTTCGTTCAATCCCATCGAGCCGTGATCCGGCACCATAATGAATGTTTCGTCGGCGAGATATTTCGGCGCGAGCCCGGGCCGCCCCGCGAGCCAGTGGTTTTTCGGCAGGGCGACCATCAGCTTTTCCTGCCAGATGCGCTGCGAGAGGAGCTGCTCGTCGCGAAAGGGCGCGCGGATGAAGCCCACGTCGATGACCCGGTCGCGCAGCGCCGCCAGGATCGCCTCCGGCACGAGATCGAAGAGCGCCAGGTCAACCTCCGGGCACTCCTCGCGGAACGCGGTCATCGCGCGGGAGAAACGCTCGTCGGTCATCGACGTCAGGTAGCCGACCTTGAGCATTCCGGCGTGTCCCTCCGCCGCGCTCCGGGCCCGCTCGACCGCCTCGCGCGAGCGGGCCAGCACGGCGCGGGCCTCGACCAGGAAGATCTGGCCGGCATGGGTCAGCGCCACGTGCCGGTTCGACCGGTCGAAGAGCCGGACGCCGACCTCCTCCTCCAGCTTCCGGATCTGCTGGCTCAGCGGCGACTGGGCGATGTTCAGCTTTTCGGCGGCGCGCCGGAAATTGAGCTCGTCCGCCAGGGTGAGGAAGTACCGCAGGCGTCTCAACTCCATGGCCGGAAGCGTAAGACACAAAACATCTCATTGATCCACGGAAAAACGCATGGAGAAAAAACGGCGCGGCGCTAAACTCCAGCCGAGCCGCGCGCGGCCTTCCCGGAATGAACGAACCCTATTTTCTGACCGGCCGGTCACTCACCCTCGACACCCTCCGGGAACTCGCGCGCTCGGGGCGGCCGGTCGAGATTCCCCTGGAGACGCTCGAGCGCGTGGCGCGCTCGCGGGGCGTGGTGGACCGCCTGCTGGCCGGCGGCGGGACTTATTATGGAATCAACACGGGTTTCGGCGTGCTCGCGAACCAGCGCATTCCCGAGCACGACATCGACCAGCTCCAGCACAACCTGATCGTCAGCCACGCGGTCGGCGTCGGGGACGAGGTGCCCGGGGAGATCGTCCGCTGGATGCTGCTCCTCAAGGCGAACGCCCTCGCGCTGGGATTGTCCGGCGTGCGCGTCGAGCTGATGACGGCGCTGGTCCGGCTCTACAACGAGCGCGTCGTCCCGGTGGTTTTCACGCAGGGCTCGCTCGGCGCGTCGGGGGACCTAGCGCCGCTGGCGCATTTGACGCTGACGCTGCTCGGATTGGGCGACGCCACCTGGAAGGGGCGGCGGCTTCCCGCCGGGCAGGTGCTGCGCGAAGCCGGGCTGCAGCCGATCCGGCTCAAATCCAAGGAAGGCCTGGCGCTGATCAACGGCACGCAGTTCATGTCCGCGTATGCGGTGCACGCGCTCCTGCGCATCGAGCCGCTCCTGAAGGTCGCCGACCTCGCGGCGACGATGACGCTCGAGTCGATCCGCGGCAGCGCGGCGCCCTTCGACCGGCGGATCCACGAGGCCCGTCCGCATCCCGGCCAGATCCGGACGGCGGAAAACCTGCGGCGGCTGCTGACGGGCTCGCAGATCCTGCCGTCGCACCGCGATTGTCCCAAGGTGCAGGACCCATATTCCGTGCGCTGCGTCCCGCAGGTGCACGGGGCCGTGCGCGATGCCGTGACGGAGGCGCGCCGCGTGGTGGAGATCGAGATCAATTCCGCGACGGACAACCCGCTGGTCTTTCCCGAGGGCCACATTGTCAGCGGCGGAAATTTCCACGGCGAGCCGCTTGCCTTCGCGATGGATTTCCTGGCGGTCGCGGTGGCGGAGATCGCCTCGATCTCGGAGCGGCGGATTTATCTCCTGCTCGGCGGCGACACGGTGGGCGACAAAAAGCTCCCGCGCCTGCTGATGCAGGACACCGGGCTGAATTCGGGGTTCATGCTCCCGCAATACACTGCGGCCGCGCTGGTCTCGGAGAACAAGATTCTCGCCCACCCGGCGTCGGTCGACTCGATCCCGAGTTCCCTCGGGCAGGAGGATCATGTCTCGATGGGCGCGACGAGCGCCACGAAGCTGCTGCAGGTCCTCAGAAACACCGAGACCGTTCTCGCGATCGAGATCATGTGCGCGGCCCAGGCGCTGGATTTCATCCACCCCCTGAAGAGCGGCCCGGGAATCGAGGGCGCGCATCGCGAGGTGCGAAAGGTGATCACCTTCGCCGACTCCGACCGCCTGTTTCACCACGACATCCAGGCGTCTCTCGCCCTGGTCCGCTCGGGCAGCCTGATCGCCGCCGCCGAGAGGGAAGTGGGGGCGTTGTCCTGAACGAAACGATCCCATGCCGATCGATCCTCCTCTCGTCCGGGCGCCGCGCGGCCCCCAGCTGAACTGCCAGGGCTGGCAGCAGGAGGCCGCGCTGCGCTGCCTGATGAACAACCTCGACCCCGCCGTCGCCGAGCAGCCGGGCGAGCTGATCGTCTACGGCGGACGCGGAAAGGCGGCGCGGAACTGGCCCGCGTTCCACGCCATCGTTCGCGAGCTGAAGGTGCTGAAGAACGACGAAACGCTGCTGATCCAGTCCGGGAAGCCGGTCGCGGTCTTCCGCACGCACGAGCACGCGCCGCGGGTGCTGCTGGCGAATTCGAACCTGGTGGGGGCGTGGTCGAATTGGGAGCAGTTCGAGAAACACGAGCGGGCCGGCCTGACGATGTACGGGCAGATGACCGCCGGCAGCTGGATCTACATCGGCTCGCAGGGGATCGTCCAGGGCACGTTCGAAACCTTCGCCGCAGTCGCCGACAAGCATTTCGGCGGAACGCTCGCGGGACGCCTGCTCGTGACCGGCGGACTCGGGGGCATGGGCGGGGCGCAGCCGCTGGCGGCGACGCTGAACGGGGCGGTGTGCCTCGCGGTGGAAGCGGACGCGCTCCGGATCCGGCGACGCGTCGACACCGGCTACTGCGACCGGCTCACGCCCGATCTGGATGAGGCCTTGGCGTGGTGCGAGGCAGCCCGCGTTCAGCGGTCGCCGCTCTCCGTCGGGTTGGTGGGAAATTGTGCGGACGTCCTTCCCGAGATCGCGCGCCGCCGGGTCAGGGTCGATGTCATCACCGATCAGACCAGCGCGCACGATCCGCTCTTCGGCTACCTCCCGCAGGGCTTCACGCTCGCGGAGGCGAGCGAACTCCGGCGCACGAATCCCGACCAGTACATCGTGCGGTCCACCCGCTCGATGGCGGTGCACATGGAGACGATCCTCGCGTTGCAAAAAAGCGGGGCGGTGGCCTTCGATTACGGCAACAATCTCCGCAAGTTCGCGCTCGATGCCGGCTGCCGGGACGCCTTTGACGTGCCGGGTTTCGTGCCCGAGTACATCCGCCCGCTGTTCTGCGAGGGCAAAGGGCCGTTCCGGTGGGTCGCGCTGTCGGGGGACCCGGACGACATCCGCAAGACCGACGATCTCGCGCTGCGGCTGTTTCCCGCCGACGCGACGCTGCGCCGCTGGCTGCGCGTGGCCCGGGCCAAAGTGCAGTTCCAGGGGCTGCCGGCGCGCATCTGCTGGCTGGGATATGGCGACCGCGCAAAGATGGGCCTCGCCATCAACGACCTCGTCCGTCGCGGAGAACTCGCCGCGCCGGTCGCGATCGGGCGGGATCATCTGGACGCGGGTTCGGTGGCGTCGCCCTTCCGGGAAACGGAGGCGATGAAGGACGGGTCCGACGCGATCGCCGACTGGCCGATCCTGAACGCGCTGCTGAACACCGCGAGCGGAGCCACGTGGGTCTCGGTGCACAACGGCGGCGGGGTGGGCATCGGCTATTCGCTGCACGCGGGCCAGGTCACGGTGGCGGACGGGACGGCCGCGGCGGATCGCCAGCTCGAACGCGTCCTCACCAACGACCCGGGCCTCGGCGTGGCGCGGCACGTGGACGCGGGATATGAACTCGCCACGACCACGGCGCGGAATAAAGGAATCCACATTCCGCTGCCGACCTCGTCGTGAACTCACCTCCTCCAGCTCGCCTCGCCGTCGTGGGATGCGGCCAGCTCGTCACCCTCCGGGGTCCGGGCCGCGGCCGTGTCGGCCCGGAAATGAGCGAGCTGGCCATCATCCGGGACGGCGCGCTGCTGGCGGAGAACGGGCGCGTCACCCACGTCGGCACGGAGAAGGAGCTGAGAAACCGGATCGGGCCGGATTGGGAAGTGGTCGACGCGGGCGGGCGGGCGGTGCTGCCGGGATTTGTGGACGCGCACACGCATCTCGTTTTTGCGGGCAGCCGCGTCGACGAATTCGAACGCCGCTCCCGCGGGGAAACGTATCAGCAGATCGCCGCGGGCGGCGGGGGTATTCTCTCGACCGTGGCCAGCACCCGTGCGGCCAGCGAGGCGGAACTCCTGGAGCAGGGCCGGCGCCACCTCGACTGGATGATGCGATGCGGCACGACGGCGGCCGAAGCCAAGTCCGGTTACGGCCTCTCGCTCGAGAGCGAACTCAGGATCCTGCGCACGATCCGCGCGCTCCACGCCGCGGGACCGGTCCGCCTGGCCGCGACGTTTCTCGGGGCGCACGGCACGCCGCCCGAATTCGCGGGACGCACGGAGGATTACGCGGCCCATCTGGTGGAGGCGATGCTGCCGGCGGTGGTTGCGGAAAAGCTCGCGGTCTACGCGGACGTTTTCTGCGAGCCGCGGTATTTCACGGTTTCGCAGAGCCGAAAAATCATGCTCGCGGCCCGGCGCCTGGGGCTCGGGCTGCGGCTGCACGCGGACCAGCTGTCGTCCTCGGGCGGCGCGCAGCTGGCGGCGGAACTCGGAGCGGTCACGGCGGATCATCTCGAGCTAGTCGACGCCGGCGGGATCGCGGCGCTGGCCGGCGCGGGCGTGCAGCCGGTGTTGCTGCCGGGGTCCGTCTATGCGCTGGGGCTGGCGCATTATCCTCCCGCCCGCGCGATGATCGATGCGGGGCTGGCAGTCGTGCTCGCGACGGATTTCAATCCCGGATCGTCGCCGACGCCCTCGATTCCGATGGTGATGTCGCTGGCCGCGACCCACCTGAAAATGAGCCCGGCCGAAGCGATCACCGCGACGACGGTCAATGCGGCCCAAAGCCTCGGCTGGCTCGGTGAACTCGGGACGTTCGAGCCGGGCAAGCGGGCGGACTTCGTCATCCACGACTGCGCCGACCATCGCGAGCTGGCGTATTACTTCGGCCTCGAATCGGCGGCGGAGGTGTTCATCGGAGGGCGCCGCTGCTTTCGGCGGACCTGACATGCCGCCGGAGGAAAAAAGCTGGCGGCCGGATCTCCTCTTTATCGGGGAGAGATTCGAGCGGGACCTGGCGATGGTGGCGGACGCGGCGGGACGGATCGTGCGGTTTTCCCGGGAGCCCCGCGATCTCGCGAAGGCGGAGCGCCTGCACGGGCGCGCGATCCTCCCGGGGTTCGTCAACGCGCACTCGCACGCGTTCCAGCGCGTGATCCGCGGACGCACCGAACATCGCAGCAACCTCTCGCGCGACACCTTCTGGACGTGGCGGGAAAAGATGTACCACGCCGCCCGGTCGCTCGACGCCGAGGGGATCCATGCGGCGGCGCGGATGGTTTTCCTGGAGATGGCGCTCGCCGGAATCACCACCGTCGGCGAATTCCATTACCTGCACCACCAGCCGGACGGCCGGCGGCATGACGATCCGAACCTGCTCGCCAAAACCGTCGTGTGCGCCGCGCGTGAAGTCGGGCTGCGCATTGCCCTGCTGCATTGCGGTTATGCGCGCGCGGGCTGGCGCCAGCCGCCGCACGCCGGGCAGGCCCGTTTTCTGTATCGCACGGTGGAAGAGTTTTGCGGCGACGCCGATGCGCTGGGCCGCGACCTCGGAGAGAGCCATCGTGCGGACGAGGTCTGGACCGGTCTCGCGCCGCACAGCCTGCGGGCCGTGAGCTTTTCCGATTTTCGCGAGATCGCCGCGCATGGACGGTCGCGCGGGCTGCGGGTGCACATGCACGTTTCGGAACAGCGCGCGGAAAACGAAGCGTGCCTCGCGGAAAACGGCCGGACACCGGTCGCGCTGCTTGCCGCGTCCGGCTGGCTGGATGAAAATTTCACGGCGATCCACGCCGTGCATCTCACGTCCGGGGAGGCGCAGGCTCTGGGCGCGGCCAGGTCGACGGTCTGCGCCTGTCCCACGACCGAGCGGAACCTCGGCGACGGCCTGGTCCCGGCGGAGAGGCTGCTCGAGGCCGGCGCCTTCGTCGCCCTCGGGTCGGACAGCCAGATTCAGATCGGCCCCCTGGAGGACGCGCGGGAGCTCGAGTCCAATCTGCGGCTGAAATACGAGGAGAGGATCATCCTTGCCCCCCGCGATGCCGCGGCGACGGAGGACCCCGACGTGCTGGCGCGCCGGCTTTTTTCGTGCGCCACCTCGGCGGGAGCCCGCTCGCTCGGGGCGCCGGGCGGCAGCCTCGCGATCGGGCGACCGGCGGATTTCTTCACCGTGGACCTGCGGGATCCTTCCATCGCCGGCGCGGGCGCGTCGCTCGCGGCGATGGTCTTTTCCCTGGAGCGCACCGCGATCCGCGACGTGGTCGTGGGAGGAAAAAAGGTGATCGCCGACGGCCGGCATGCGCTGCAGGGCGAGATCACCGATCGTTTTGTCGAGCTTCAGCGCCGGCTCTGGGGCGAGGGGTGAGGGTGAGGAAAGACTCCATCGGTTGGATTCGGCGTCCTCCCGTAGCAGCCGACGTCAGGCGGCTGTCGGGGCTGACGGAGCGTCCAACGCGTTGAAAACGCGTTTTACCTTTCAAGGCGCGCGATAGACGACCTTCCCGTCGAAAATCGTGCAGACGACCCTGGTCCGGAGGATTTCCTCCGGCTTGCTGGTGAGGATGTCGCGCGACAGCACGACCAGATCGGCCAGTTTTCCGGCCGTGATCGAGCCCTTCCGGTTCTCCTCGCGCGAGGCATACGCCGGATTGATCGTGTAGGCCTCGATCGCCTCCTCGATCGTGAGACATTGTTCGGGATGAAAGGCGGGCCCGTCGGGATGCGCCGGATCCTTGCGCGTGATCGCGGAATAAATGTTCTTGAGCGGGTCAAACGGCGAGATCGCCGTCTTGTTAAAGAGCCCCGGCAGATCGGAGACCAGGTCGACGCGGACTCCCTGCTCGATCATCGTGCGCCAGGCGAAGGCGCTTTTGGCGCGCTCGGCGCCGAGCTTGGACTCGAGGGCGCCGACGCCCTGGTCGAGCAGCTGGTGCGGCGTGACATCCGCGATCAGGCGCAGCTTTCCCGCGCGCGCGAGGTCCTCCGGAGATGCGTACCACGCGTGAATCATCCGGAAGCGCCGGTCGCGCGGGCCGTTCGCCGCGACGGCGGCCTCGTACCAGTTGAGCAGCAGGTGGAGCGCCTTGTCGCCGAGGACATGGATCCCGATGTCGAAACCCGCGCGGTCCGCCGCCGTGATGTTGCGCTGCATCGCGGCTTCGCCCTTGAAGCGAAACGTGAAGCTCCCGGTTTTTCCCTCGACGGGGGCGAACATCAGCGAGCCGTCGACGAAATCCTTCAGCGCGCCAAAGCTCAGGAAGGCGTCGCCGGAACCCGGTCCGATGCCGACCCCCGCCAGGTCGGCCCACGTCTCGAGCGGCGTCAGCGCATGGACGCGCACGGTGAGCTCGCCGGTGCGGATCAGGTCGCGGTAGATGCCGACGTCGGAATAGCTCCGCTCGACAAACATGGGAAACAGCTGCCGCTGGGAAATCTCGTCGATGCGCGCAATATCCTGGATCGAGGTCAGGCCGACGCGGTTGAACTCCCGGAGAACGCCGCGGGCGCCGACCAGTTTTTTCGCGCGCGTGTCGGGCGGCAGGAGTTTCTCCACGAGCTCGCCCGCCGCGCTGCCGAGCATGCCGGTGAGGCGGCCGGTGGCGGGATCGCGTTCGTAGCCCGCGCCGCTGGCCTCGCCGATGGCCGCGAGGGCCATGCCGGCGGTGTTGATGAAATAACGGCGGTCAAAGCGGCGGAGCAGCACCGGATGATGGGGCGTTACGGCGTCGACCGCGGCGAGATCGGGCACCAGGCCCTGCCAGCCCGGGAGATTCTTTTTCTGCGCCGCCTGCCAGGCGAACGTGCTCCAGTCGCCGCCGGTGATCCACATGCCGGGTGGCACGCGATCGGTGGCCGCGCGCAATTGCCCGAGCAGATCCGCCTGATCGTTCACCGCCATCACCATGACCTGGAAGAACCACCCGACCGCGTTCTCGAAGTGCGTGTGCGCGTCGTTGAACCCGGGCAGCACGAGGCGGCCGTGGAGATCGATCACCTCGGTGCCGCTGCCTTTGAGCGCGAGGATTTCCGCGTCGCCGCCCACCTTCAGGATTTTCGACCCGCGAAGCGCCACGGCCTGCGCCACCGGCCGGTTGCGGTCGACGGTCCAGATCTTTCCGTTGCACAGGATCAAGGACGCGGGACCCGCCTCGTTCCGCACCTCGCCGGCCGGCAACCGAATGGACGCGAGAAGGAAGGCGAAACCGGCGCAGCAGACACCGGCAATTTCCGAGAGGCGCATGAGTGGAAGGAGGTGAGTCCGCGAGGCGACCGATTGATGAGCGATGGCCGGCGTGGGTTCAACGCCCGTCTTCCTCGGTTAATTGATTCGAATCACTCTGATTTGCCGGCAAAAATTAAAGTTAATAGGCTCGAAAAAATCCCGGGATTGGCGCCTTTTTCCCCCGTCGGTTCACCCCTTACCCCCCAACCAGACCATGCATACCCCTGCTCGCGTCCTTCGCACCGCCCTGCTCGTTTTCGCGAGCGCCACGTGTTCCGCACTGGCGCAATCGGATCCGTCCGCCGAGCCCGCCAATTCCGTCACGCCGCCCACCACGAATTCCAGCACGGCGGCGGTGCAGCTCGAACAGTTCAACGTCTCGAGCTCGCGCGTCCACAGCTACCAGACCGATCGCGTGCAGGTCGGCTCGTTCCGCGACGTGAATCCCGTCGACGTCCCGCTCACGGTGAACGTCATGACCCGCGAGGTCCTCGACGCCCAGGGCGACCGCACGATCTTCGACGCGGTCAAGAATGCCGCCGGCGTGACGCGCGCGCAGACCGGCGGAGGGTCGATCGCCGACAACATCGCGATCCGCGGCATCACCGTGGAAAACCGCGGCAACTTCCGGCTGAACGGCTCGCTCCCCATCGTCAATCTCGCGGACACCTCGCTCGAGAACAAGGAGCGCGTCGAGGTACTGAAGGGCGCCACCTCGCTCTACTACGGCTTCGTGCCGCCGAGCGGCGTCGTGAACCTCGTGACCAAGCGTCCGACGCCCGGTCCGCTGACGGCGCTGAGCGTGATGGTGAACAATTACGGCGCGATCACCGGGCACGTCGACGTGTCGCGGCGTTTTCTGGACAAGAACCAGGCCGGTGTCCGCATCAACCTTGTCCAGGGCTCGGAGGACATCGGCATCGACCATTTTTCCGGCAACCGCACGTTCGAATCCCTCGCGGCGGACTGGAAGATCGGGGACCGCGTCCTGATCCGTTACGACGTCGAAAACCTCAACAAGAAGGCGTCGGAGCAGGAGATCTTCGCGCTGCTCGCGCCGGTGAACGGGGTCATCCCGCTGCCGCCGATGCCGCCGAACACGCGCAACCTCGCGGGCGAATGGCAGAAATACGAGACGCACTCCCTCGCGAACCTCGCGCGCGTCGACGTGATCCTCTCCCATTCATGGACGCTGGTGGCCGAGGCGGGCCACGCGCTGACGTTCCGCACGCGGCTGACGTCGCAGTTCCAGAACTACAACCTCCTCACCGGCGCCGGGATGCTCTCGATCACCTTCAATCCCGCGATGCGGTACACGAACGACAACTACCGGGTGGAGCTGTTCGGGCGTTTCGACACCTTCAACGTGCATCACAACCTCTCGATTGGCGAGACCTCGAACGAGCGCGACCAGGATGTCTACCTCAAGGGCAACGTCGCGGTGCCGCAGAACATGTACAGCCCGTCCGAGATCCCGCAGGTCTCCGCGCCGACGGCGACGACGACCCGGACGCTCAACCATCTCCGCGACACTGGCTCGTATGTGTACGACCGGCTGGTCGCGTTCAACGATCACATCCAGGTCATCGCCGGCGTGCGCCTGACCGATTTTCGCAGCAACACGTATGTGTTCACGACGAACAACACGACGGGGGTGACGACGGTCGCGCCGGCGCTCTATGCGGTGAAGGACAAGGTCAGCCCGATGGTCTCGCTGACCTACAAGCCGACGCTGAACAGCTCGATCTACGTCAGCTACCTGAAGGCGCTCGAGGCCGGCGCGACCGCCGCCAACGCGCAAGCGAACGCGGGCTTTGTGCTCCCGCCGCTCGAGTCGCGCCAGTATGAAGTCGGCGCAAAGGTGGATTTCCACGGCGTGCTTTACCAAGTCGCGTACTTCGACATCGAGCGCCCCAGCACCTTCATCAACGCGGCGAATTTCCTCACGGCCAACGGCAAGGCGGGATACAAGGGCACGGAGTTTTTCGCCTCCGGCGAAATCGTCGGCAGCCTCTCGGTCATCGCCTCCGGCACGGTGCTGGACGCCAAGCAGCTCAACCCCGCGACGCCCACGACTTACCAGCAGACTCCGGAAGGCACCGCGCGGTATGCCGGCTCGCTGTTTCTCGAGTGGCGCGCGCCGTTCAAGAAGGGCCTCTCGCTTTCCGCGGGCGGGTTCTACATCGGGCGTCGTCCGCTGAACAACGCCGGGCAGGGATTCGTCGGCGGCTACACCACGTACTCGGCCGGCATTGCCTATGCCTTCAAGCTGTCCACTGCGGATGTGACGCTGCGCATCACGTCCGACAACCTGACGGACAAGGTGGCCTGGGCCGGGGTCGGCGGAAATCTCCTTTCGACCAACATCCCGCGGGTCGTCAGAATGTCGGTCAAAGCCGCGTTTTAACCGTGTCCCCGTCCTCCATGAAAACGTTCGCGTGCGCCGCCGCCGTCCTGTCGTTTGGTCTCGCCCTGTCCGCACGCGCCGAGGAGCCGGCCGGACCGAAGGAGGGGGCGTTGAACACCTATCTCAACCGCGAGCCGACGGACACGGCCGGGCAGCTCGCGCTGATGCAGCAGGGCCAGTTCGCACTGCAGTCCGACACGACGGTCGCCCTGTTTTTCCTGCAGTATGGCAGCCGGGTCCGGCTGGAGCGCACGTATTTCCCGGCCACGACGAGCGATCACGAGATGGTGCCGTGCTATGTGTTCACGTCGGCGGCGGTCGACAAGTCCGTGCGCCGGCCGGGCCTGGTCGTCGTGCACGGCGGGTTTCACGAGAAACTCGACTGGCGTTTCTTCCGGCTGATTGTCGAGGCGGTGGAGCACGGCTACGCGGTGATTTTTCCCGAGTATCGCGGAAGCTCCGGCTACGGGGAGACGATCTACACCAACACGTATGGCGTGACCGATGTCGCGGACGTGCTGGCGGCGGCGGATTATCTGGCGAAGAAGGACTTCGTGGATCCGGCGCGGCTCGGCATCGTCGGGCACAGCCGCGGCGGCATGGCCACGCTGCTGGCGATCGAAAAGGCGCCGAAGCGTTTCCAGGCGGCGGTCGACCTCGCGGGCCTGGCGGATTTCCTCGCATACATGGCGTACAAGCCCGAGGCGCGGCGGCAGGAAGTCGCGAAGGAAAAACATTTCGGCGGCCGGATGCCCGGCGAGAACCTGCCGGCCTACATGGAGATCTCGCCGATCCTCCACACGGACTCGATCGAGACGCCGCTGCTGGTGCTGGCCACAACCGGCGACAAGATCGTGCCGTTCGCGCTGCACTCGGAACGGCTGATCGATGCGCTCAAGGCGCGGGGCAAGGTGTTTGATTCCCATATCTACGACAACGCCCCCGGCGGCCACGTGTGGATTTTCGGGGACAGCCCGGAGACGACGGACGCCTTCAGGCGGACGTTCGAGTGGCTGGGAAAATACCTGCATCCCTGAAGCGGCGCCGCATCCCGGACCGCGCCCGGATTATTTTTTCGGCAGAATCGCGACGTAGGTCGTCGGCTGGTCTTCCTTGCGGATTGTCAGCTTGATCGGGCTGTATTTTCGGTAACCCGCGTCGTCCTTCAGCAGCTTGCGCACGTCGTTCTTGAGCGTGTCGCGGAGGGAGATGCCCTTGATGCCGTTGTACTCGAAGACGAGCAGCGAATCCCAGGGCGAATTCGTCGGGTTCTGATCCATGTGGATCTGGTAGGATGGCATCAGGCCGGACTTCACCCAGCCCTTGAGCTGCGGGATCACGTAGCTTTCGACGAAGTCGTTGTATTTCGCCACCGGCACGAGGGTCTGGTAGGGAATGATCATGAACACGGATTGGGAGAGATCGGCGTTCGGCGTGCCGCCGCGCCAGGGCAGGTCGGTGTAGACACACGACTTCGGCGTCGCGAGAGCGAGGCCGTCGGCGCCGAGGCCGGCAGGAAATTTTTCCTCGATCTTCCACCAGCCCGCGATGTCGGCGAATTTTTCGAAGTCGAGGATCACCCACATGTCGTTCAGCGACTCGTTCGAGACGGTGCTGAAGAGGATGAGGTAGTTTTTCACCGTGCCCCGGCTCTTCCATTCCTCGAAGCGGGCGACGCCCTTCGTGTCCATGTGCTCGCGGAACGCCGCGCGGTCCTTCGGCGCGCACTTGTACGCGAGGACCAGGTGGCCTTCGCCCTCGCCGCCGCGGTTTTCGGCGCGTTCGCCGACCGTCTCGGCGACGCTCTGGGCGCGGGCGGGACTGGCCAGGAGCGTGGCGCCGAGCGCCAGGGTGGAGAACAGGGACAGGCGGAGGATCATGGGGGGGAGGAGGCCAGGGGTTGAGGAGCCGGCCGGCGTGCCGGCGGGAAATGAAGCTGCGTACGCCTCCCGGGGAAGCGGCTCAATGAAAATTATCGAGTTTGGGCTCGCGCGGATTTCGGCCCCGTTTCTTTTGGATCCCATCCTCATGAAAACAAAGATCATCGTCTTCGCCTTTTTCGCCGCGGCGCTGTCGCTCGCCCCGGCCCAGGAGTCCCGAAACTCCGCCGCGGCCGACCCCCAGGTCATCCAGGAACTCAAGGAACTGGAGCAGCATCGCGCGGAGGCGTTCGCGCGCCGCGACATCGAGTTCATCGATCGCACGACGGCGGACGACTGCAGTTTCGTGCATGCGGCCGGGGACATCCAGACGAAGGCGCACGAACTCGCCGCGCTCAAGTCGAGCGAGCTTACCTACAACACCAACCATCTCGACGAAGTCAGCGTCAGGCTCTACGGCGACACGGCGGTGCTGACGGGACTGGGAACGAAAACGGGTGTGCGCAACGGGGTGAAGTTCAACAACCAGACGCGCTTCACCCGCGTGTATGTCAAAATGAACGGGCAGTGGAGGATGGTCGCATCGCAGACGGCGGTCGTGGGGAAATGAGCCGGTCCGTCGACTGGCGAGCCACCTTAGAAGCGGGCAAGCGTCTCGTAGCCGCCGACGTCAGGAGGCGGTGGCCTGCGTTCGACCGATTGGGCGGGATGAGTCCAGTCCAGCCGCCTGACGTCGGCTGCTACGAGAAGGTGGAGCGCGTTGCCCTCAACGCGCTGGCGGCGCGAGCGGACTTTTTATCGTCGACGGAGCGTCCAACGCATTGGGGCAATGCGTTTCACTTTCGGATATCGGATGCTATGGCTCGGCGGTTTCGGCGGAGAGGGCCCGGCTCGTGGCCGGACCCGGCTCGACCCGTGGTTCGTCGCGCGGAATTTCAAACACCACGCGAAGCCCGCGGCCGCGCGCGCCTTCCTCGGCGCGGATCCTCCCCTGGTGCAGCATCACGATGCTGCGGGAGATCGCGAGGCCGAGGCCGCTGCCCTTGTCGTGCTGGGTGCCGCCGGCGAGGCGGACAAACCGCTCGAAAATCCGCTCGCGCTGCTCCGCCGGCACGCCCGGGCCCTCGTCCTCCAGCGCGACCCGCCACAGGCCCGGGCTGATTTCCGAAGTCAGCGTGACCGTCGAGCCCGCGGCCGTATAGTTGAGGGCGTTCGCCAGCAGGTTGAGCAGGACCTGCCGCAGCCACCGCGCATCGAATTCCGTCGGCCCATCGCCCTCGATTCGCTCCGCCAGCCGGACGCCGTGGCTGTCGGCGAGCACGCGCGCGTCCTGGATGAAGGTCTCGAGAAAGGCGCGCGGCGACTGGGACCGCCGCGTGAGCGTGACGGCGTCCGCCTCGGCGCGGGAGAGGAAAAGCAGCTCCTCGATGATCTTGTTGAGGCGGTTGATCTCCTCGAGGACGACCTGGAGCCCCTCCTCCTGCGCCGGCGTGAGGCCGCCGTCGACGAGCAGCTTTTCCGTCTGGAGCCGGACGAGGGAAAGCGGGGTCTTGAGCTCGTGCGAGGCCTCGGCGGTGAACTGCCGGATCTGGCGGAACGAGGATTCGAGCCGGTCGAACATCTGGTTCAGCAGCCGCGCGAGGTCGGAGATCTCGTCCTCGACGGGCCCGACCGGAATGCGCTCGCTGAGGTTGTCGGAGCTGATGTGGTTCGCGGTTTCCTGGATCAGGCGCACCGGGCGGAGGGCGATCTTGCTGAGGCCGAAGCCGATGAGGCTGCTCGCGACGACCATCACGACGAGGAGCCCGGCAAAGACCCGCTCGTAGCCGATCATGACCTGGCGGACCTGCCGCTTGGAGGTGGCGATGATGACCTCGAGCGGACCGAGGAAAAATTCCGACGCGCGCAATTCGCCCAGCTCGTCCATCTGGACGTTGAAATGCCGCGCGCCCGACGCATGGCCGTCCGGAATCATCCGCCGGTTCAGGTTGCGCGAGCGGAACAGCGTGTGTCCGCCCTGCTGGTGAATCTCCACGTAGAAGAGCACGCTGGAAAACTCGCTGATCTCGCGGAGCCGGTCCTCGATCTGCGCGCGCGTCAGCTTGCTGTAATCGTCTCCCAGCCGGTGGCTGATCTGCTCGAACTCCGCCTCGTTCAGCAGCTCGAGGCCGCGGATGACGTGGCGCTCGAGGAGGAACCGGCCGGCCCAGAAGAGACAGGCCAGCGTCAGCACCGACGCGAGCGCGTACCAGAAAGCCAAGCGCGCTCCGACGGATTTCATAGGAGCTGGTAGCCGACGCCGCGCAGGGTCTTGAAGAGCGGTTTGGCCGCGTCGGTCTCGAGCTTCATCCGCAGCCTGCTCATGTAGACGTCGAGCAGGTTGGTATCCACGTCGTAGTGCGACTCCCAGATCTTCTCGCAGATCAGCGTGCGTGGCAGCACGCGGCCCGCGTTCTGGAGGAAAACCTCGAGCAGCGCGAATTCCCGGCTGGTCATGTCGACCCCCTCGCCGTTGCGCGTGACGGTCCGGGCCAGCAGGTCAAGGCGGATGCCGCGGTGCTCGAGGACCGTCTCCTTGGTCGACACCTGCCGCCGGAGCAGCGAGCGGATGCGCGCCAGGAGTTCCTCGAGGCTGAAGGGCTTGGACAGATAATCGTCGGCGCCCAGGTCCAGCCCGCGCACGCGGTCCTGCACGGCGTCGCGCGCGCTGAGGATCAGCACCGGCTCATTGAACCCGCTTTTCCGCCACTCGCGCAGCAGGTCGAGCCCGTCGCCGTCCGGCAGCCCGAGGTCGAGGATGATGCCGTCGTAGCCCGTCTCGCAGAGCGCATCGCGGGCCTCGGCGCAGGTCTGGACCCAAGTGACGGTGTACGCATGCTCGGAAAGGCCCTTCTTCAGGAACTGGCCCAGCCGCCGCTGGTCTTCGATGACGAGGATTTTCATCGGGGGTCCGCCACTGTGCCGGCCGGCGGCGTCCCGGGCGAGGGAATTTGGCTGAAAAATATTTCAGGCGGGCGTCATCGGACCTTCATGTGGCGATGATACGCTTCGCGGATGAAGTGCCGTGCCTTCGACTCCGATCCCGGGCCGCCGGGCGGTTGCTGACACGACGACAGATTGTATATTGAACCCGGATATTTTCCACTCCGCCTCATCATGAAGACTTCCGCCCGACCGCTGAGCCGCAATGTGCACCTTCTCCGGTGGGTGAAAAAGATGGCGGCGCTGTGCCAGCCGGACGCGATCCACTGGGTCGACGGCTCGCAGGCCGAGTACGAGGCGATCTGCGCGATGATGGTCCGCGAGGGCACGTTCATCAAATTGAACCAGAAGAAATGGCCGGGCTGTTTCCTGGCGCGCTCCGACCCGGGCGATGTCGCCCGCGTCGAGGACCGCACCTTCATCTGCTCGCTCTCGAAGGAGGCGGCCGGCCCGACGAACAACTGGGTCAATCCCTATGAGATGCGGCGCACGCTCAAGGACCTCTTCAAGGGATGCATGAAGGGGCGGACGATGTACGTGCTGGCGTACAGCATGGGCCCGATCGGGTCGCCGATGGCGCAGATCGGGGTGCAGCTCACGGATTCGCCATACGCGGTGGTGAACATGCGGATCATGTCGCGCATCGGCAAAAAGGTCTTCGCCCTGATCGACGAGGATTCCAAGCGGGTCGTGCCGTGCGTCCATTCCGTCGGGGCGCCCCTGCGCAAGGGCCAGGCCGACGTCCCGTGGCCCTGCAACAAGGAGAAGTACATCGTCCATTTTCCGGAGACCCGCGAGATCTGGTCGTACGGGTCCGGCTACGGCGGGAACGCCCTGCTCGGCAAGAAATGCTTCGCGCTCCGCATCGCCTCGGCGATGGCGCGCGACGAGGGCTGGATGGCCGAGCACATGCTCATCCTCGGCGTCGAGGATCCGCACGGCAAGAAGACGTACGTCGCGGCCGCGTTCCCGAGCGCGTGCGGCAAGACCAATTTCGCGATGATGATCCCGCCGCCGCATTTCCGGAAGCAGGGCTGGAAGGTGTGGACCGTGGGCGACGACATCGCGTGGATCCGCCCGGACGCGAACGGCCGCCTGCGCGCGATCAATCCCGAGTCGGGCTTCTTCGGCGTCGCGCCCGGCACCGGCAACCGGACCAATCCGAATGCGATGCGCGCGCTGGCGAAGAACACGATCTTCACGAATGTGGCGCTGACCGACGACGGCGGCGTCTGGTGGGAGGGCATGACCGACGAGCCCCCGGCGCACGCGGTCGACTGGCAGGGCCGCGACTGGACGCCGGCGCTTGGGAAGGAATCGGGGGCGAAGGCGGCGCATCCGAACGCGCGGTTCACCGCGCCGGCGCGGCAGTGCCCGACAATGGACGCGGACTGGGAGTCGCCGGACGGCGTTCCGATCCACGCGATCGTTTTCGGCGGCCGCCGGGCGACGACGATGCCGCTGGTCTACCAGGCCTTCAACTGGTCGAGCGGCGTGTACACCGGCGCGACGATGGGCTCGGAGATGACCGCCGCCGCCGCCGGCACGGTCGGAAAGGTCCGGCGCGACCCGATGGCGATGCTGCCCTTCTGCGGTTACAACATGGGCGATTATTTCCGCCACTGGATCAGCATGCAGCGCAAGCTGACGGAAACGCCGCGGGTTTTCCACGTGAACTGGTTTCGCAAGGACAAGGAGGGAAAATTCATCTGGCCCGGCTTCGGGGAGAACATGCGCGTGCTGAAATGGATCGTCGACCGCGTGCGCGCCGGCGGAAGGGCGAAGGAGACCCCGATCGGCTGGGTGCCGCGTTATCGCGACATCGACTGGACCGGACTGGATTTTTCGGAGGAGAAATTCGAGGAGCTGCAGGCCTTCGACCGCGCCGCCTGGCGCGCCGAGGTCCTCGGGCACGAGGAACTTTTCCTCGACCTGCACGCCAGCCTCCCGAAGGAACTCATGTTCGAGCGCGAACTGCTGATCTGCCGGATGTGACGAGAGGGGCGGTGGCGCGGGCCAGCCTCATGACCTTGGCTGCTACATGGATCCCGCGTAGCAGCCGACGTCAGGCGGCTGATTCGACCTCGCCAGCCGATGCGGGCGGGCAGGATTCCGGCGCTACCTCAAAACCTGGGCGAGCGCGGACAGCACGGTCTCGGCGGTCATGGGTTTCTGCAGCGAATCCAGGGCGCCGGGCTTCGACGGGAAGCTGCCCGGGGCATTGAGGACTCCGCTCATCGTGACGATGCGCACGGCCGGATCGATCGCGCGGAGCCGGGCGATCACTTCCAGGCCCTGCATCTCGGGCATCATCAGATCGAGCAGCACCGCCTTCACCTCGGCATGGTGTTCGCGGTACAACGCGAGGCCGCTGGCGCCGTCGTGGGCGATCAGCGCCCGATAACCGGCATCGAGCAGCACCAGGCGGAGCATCTCGCCGATCGCCTTTTCGTCATCGATCACGAGGATCGTTTCGCCGCTTCCGCGCGGCGCCGCGGCGGCGGGAGGGTCGGAAACGGGGGCGGCGGCGGCCGCGGAGATGGCGGGAAAGAAGAGGCTGAATTTTGTCCCGCGCCGGACTTCGCTCTGCACCTCGAGGAACCCGCCGTGGCCCTTGACGATCCCGAGCACGCTCGCAAGGCCCAGCCCCGTGCCTTTGCCGGGGCCCTTGGTGGTGAAGAACGGATCGAAGATCCGGTCGATCATCCCGGGTGGAATTCCCACGCCGGTGTCTTCGACGGAAACGAGGACGTGCGGGCCCGGCTTGGCGCCGGGATGGGCCTGCGCCTGGGCTGGCCCGACCGCGACGTTCGCGGCCTGGACGCGAAGCCGGCCGCCGGCGGGCATGGCGTCGCGCGCGTTCACGCAAAGATTCATGATCACCTGGCTTAGCTGCGTCGCATCGGCGGACACCGGGCTCAAGTCGGGCGGCAGGTCCGTTTCCAGCATGACGGACTTGGGCAGGGTTTCCGTGAGGAGGGATGTGGTTTCGCGGATCAGGATTTCCGGCTGGATTTCGGCGCGCTCGCCGTCGACGCCCTTGGCAAAGGCGAGGATCTGGCGGACGAGGCTCGCGCCGCGCAGGGCGCTCATCTCGAGAATCTTCATCAGGCGAAGGATTTCGGGGTCCTTGGTCATGTGCCCGACGAGGCCCACGGCCATGAGGACCGGCGCCAGGACATTATTGATGTCGTGCGCGATGCCACCGGCGAGGATGCCGATGCTTTCCATCCGCTGGGCCCGGAGGAATTGCTTTTCGAGTTTCCGCTGCTCGGTGATGTCGCTGCTGATGATCAGGTGGGATTTGGGTTCGCCCGCCGGGCCGTGGATGAGGGTGACGCGGCTCTCGAGGATCAGGGGTGTCCCCGCCTTGTTCACGAGCGAGACCTCCCCGCGCCAGGCTTCGCCGGTTATCGTCCGGCGCACGCGGTCGATTTCCGAAAATGCCGACGCTCCGAAAAGCTCCTCCTCGGTGCGGGCGAGCGCCTCCGCCGAGGTCCAGCCGAGCATCTCCTCCGCGCCTTGGTTCCAATAGATGATCCGCCGTTTCAAATCCGAGACGATGATGGCGTCCCGCGCCTTGTTGAGGAACTCCGCCTGTTCGTGCACGCGCGCCTCGGCGTTTCGCCGCCGCCGGTGTTCGCGGGCTTCGCCGAGCGCCCGGCGAATGGCGGGAATCAGGCGCCCGGGGCGGTCCTTCAGGATGTAATCGGTGGCGCCGCGCTGGAGGGCGTGGGCCGCGTTGTCCTCGCCGATGGTGCCGGAAAGAAAGATGAACGGAATCGCCAGCGGCTGCGCGATCTCCAGGGCGGAGAGGCCGTCGAAGTTCGGCATCGAAAAATCCGAAAGGATCAGGTCGAACTTTCGATCCCGCAGCGCGGCGACGAATCCCTCGCGCGTTTCCACGCGCAGAATCTGGCAGCCCGGCCATTCCCGGTTCAGCAGGAGGGAAACCAGCTCGGCATCGCCGGGCTCGTCCTCCAGATGGAGGACCGAAAGCGCTGAGGGTATCGCGGCAAAGGGGTCGCGAGTGGTGTTCATGAAGGTCGTCCATTCTCCCCGTGGCCCAATCTGCGGCGATGTTCCCGGACGCATCGCATTAGTAGAGGGCCCGCAACCGTGGGGTTGCGGGCGTTGCCGGGGTTGCGGTCCAGATGCGCCGCGGGAGTCGGATCAGAGTAGCCGCGCCTTTTCGTCCTGGCGAACGAAACGTCTACCGGGATTCCGGTACGCGGCGCCGTCGCGTTTTCCGCCAGCCGGCGCTTTTCTGGGCGCAGAACGGCAGCATCTCGGGAGCCCTCCGCGTCGGCGATCGTCCCCGTCCTGTTTGCGGAAAGGCGGCGCGTGTGTCATAATCCAGCCACTTACCCCAAAGGAATGAAAGAGGGAGGGAGTCCCCGCGAGGGACCCCGGTTTTTGTGGCGAGTCGAGAACTCACCTGCGCCATGAATCCGAATCCCAAGCCGTTGGTTGGCGAAAGGGCGAAACAGATCCTTCGCGTCCTGCACCTCGAGGACAATCTGCACGACCGGGAGCTCGTCGGGCGGGTGCTCATGGACACGGGCATCGAGTGCGAATTGGTTTATGCCGCGAACAAGGACGAGTTCCAGGTCGCGCTGAACTGCGAGCGGTTCGACCTGATCCTTTCGGATTTCACGATGCCCGGCTACGACGGTGCCTCCGCGCTCGCCCTTGCGCAGGCGCAGCATCCGGAAGTGCCGTATCTTATCGTGTCGGGAACGATCGGCGAGGAGCGCGCGATCGACAGCCTGAAGAACGGGGCGACGGACTACGTCCTGAAAAACCGGCTCGAGCGGCTGTGGCCGGCGGTCCAGCGCGCGCTGCGCGAGGCCGGGGAGCGCGCGAAGCGGCGGAGTGCGGAGGAGGCGCTGCGCCGGAGCGAGGAACGGTTTCGCGAGATGGCCGAAACGATCCGGGATATTTTCTGGATCACGTCGCCCGATGGGCGGCAGCTGGTCTACGTCAGCCCGGCGTACGAGGAAATCTTCGGCCGGCCGATCGCCGGGCTCCACGCGCGGCCGGAGCAATGGATCGACGCGATCGTGCCCGAGGATCGCGCCCCGGTTGCGGAGGTGCGGGCGGCCCTGTCTCGCGGAGCCGAGTACCGCATCGAGTACCAGATCAAGCGGCCCGACGGGACGACGCGCTGGCTGGAGGACCGCGGTTACCCGGTCGCCGTGCCCGCGGGAAACGGGGCGCACGTCGTCGGCATCGTCAGCGACATCACCGACCGCAAGCAGCTGCAGGCGCAGCTGCTGCAGGCGCAGAAGATGGAGGCGATTGGGCAGCTGGCCGGGGGCATCGCCCATGACTTCAACAATATCCTCACGGTCATCAACGGCAGCGCGAGCATGATGCTCGACGCCGGCCATCTCGCGCCGGCCGACGTGAAGGCCGTGAAGCAGATTTATACGGCGGGCGAACGCGCGGCCCGGCTCACGCGCCAGCTGCTGGTGTTCAGCCGGAAGCAGGAGATCCACCGCGAGCCGCTGGACCTCAACCGGACGATCGAGGAGGTGGCGAAGATGATCGGGCGGCTGATCGGCGAGAACATTTCGCTGTCCCTCGAGCTCGCGCCGCAGCTGCCGGCGATCCGGGGCGATGCGGTCATGGTCGAGCAGGTGCTGATGAACCTGGCGGTGAACGCGCGCGATGCCATGCCGCGCGGAGGCCAGCTCACGATCGCCACGCAGCGCGTGCGGTTCGACGAAACCGAGGCAGCCTCCCACGTCGCGCGGCGGGCGGGCGACTTTGTCCGGCTCAGCGTGCGTGATGCGGGCTGCGGGATCGCGCCGGCGATCCTTCCGCGAATCTTCGAGCCGTTCTTCACGACGAAGGATGTGGGCGTCGGCACCGGCCTCGGCCTGGCGACGGTCTTCGGCATCGTCGAGCACCACGAGGGGTGGATCGAGGTCGAGTCCCAGGTCGGGGAGGGCACCTGCTTCAACTTGTTCCTGCCGCCGACCTCGGAGCCGGTGGCGCCGAAGCACCGCAGCGCGCATCCGTTTCCCCAGCGGCGCGGCAACGAGACCGTCCTCCTGGTCGAGGACGAGGCGGCGGTCCGGGAATTCGCCGTCGCGGTGCTGGAGAATTCCGGTTATCGGGTGCTGCAGGCGGGTTCCGGCGTGCAGGCCCTCGAGGTCTGGAAATGGCACCAGTCCCGGATCGCCCTGCTGCTCACCGATCTCGTGATGCCGGACGGCATCACCGGCGTGGATCTCGCGAAGACCCTCAGGAGCGAGAAGCCGGACCTGACGGTCGTCTTCACGAGCGGCTACAGCCGGCTGATGTCGACGCAGGTCATGGCGGCGGAACACGAAATTCCCTTCATCCAGAAACCGTATGTGCCGGCCACCCTGACGCGCGTGGTGCGAGAGGCCCTTGACCAGGCAGTGGCCGCCGCGTCGCCGCCTTCGTGATTTCCGCAGCCGATGCCTCCAGCCCCAACCCTTTACCCCATGAAAATCCTTTTTTGCAAAGCTGCCGGACTTTTTGGCGGCATCGCGCTGGCCGTGGCCGGGCTCGTTGCCGCGGAGCCGGCGGAGCCGAATCTTGGCGACCTGAGCATCGAGCAGCTGATGAACGAGTCGGTCACGTCGGTCGCGAAGAAGGAGCAGCGGCTGTTCGATGCCGCCGCGGCGATCTCGGTCTTGTCGAACGATGAGCTGCGCCGGAGCGGAGCCACGACGATCGCCGACGCGCTGCGGCTGATTCCCGGGATGGACGTCGGGCTGATCGATGCGAACCAGTGGGCGATTTCGGCGCGCGGGTTCCAGGGGCTCTACGCCAACAAGCTCCTCGTGCTCATCGACGGACGGGCGGTCTACAATCCGCTCTTCGGGGGCGTATTCTGGGATGTGCAGCAGGTGTTCTTCGAGGACGTCGACCGGATCGAGGTGATCCGCGGGCCGGGCGCCACGGTCTGGGGTTCCAACGCGGTCAACGGCGTGATCAACGTCGTCAGCAAAAGCGCGCGCGAAACCCAGGGAGGCTACGTCTACGGCGCCGCCGGAGACGTTCACCAGGTGCAGTCCGGCCTCCGCTACGGCGGCACCGCCGGAGAGCATGGGTTCTATCGCGTCTATGCCGATTATCATTCGATCGACGATTTTCCCACGGCGAGCGGCGGCCAGGGCGGCGACAACTGGTCGGCCTGGCAGAGCGGGGCAAGGGTCGACCATTATCCCGACGATGCCACGCACGTCACCGGCCAGGCGGATTTTACCCGCGTGCGCCTGGAAGAAGGGAAATCGAGCGCCTACAACGCCAATGCCCTGGGTCGGTGGACCCACGCGATGCCGGGCGGATCAAACCTCGAGGTCACGACGTATTTTGACCGCTCGGTCCTGGACGAGGCAAGCCGGGTGCACGCGGTGGGCGACGTCTTCGACGCGACCCTCCAGCACACCCTCGCCGCGGGCGGACGCCAGGAGTTCATCTGGGGCGTGGGTTACCGCAACGAGACGACCACCGTCCGGCCGACCAATGCCTTCATCGCGCTGATCAACGACCGCGCGCGCGCCCAGATCTTCAGCGCGTTTGTCCAGGACGAGATCAAGCTGATCTCCGACCGGCTCCGGCTCACAGTCGGGAGCAAGTTCGAGCACAATGATTTCACCGGATGGGAGATCCAGCCC
This sequence comes from Verrucomicrobiota bacterium, assembly GCA_028293565.1. Classification (GTDB taxonomy): domain Bacteria; phylum Verrucomicrobiota; class Verrucomicrobiia; order Opitutales; family Opitutaceae; genus Opi-474. The sequence goes on from JAQGON010000016.1 coordinate 32,342, forward strand.
AGCGTGCGCGCCACGTTCAAGCTTTCGCCCTCGCAGGCGGTGTGGGCGGCGGTCTCGCGGGCCGTCCGCACCCCGAGCGACTTCGAGCACGAGAAGCTCTTTGCCGTCACCGGGGCGCCGATTTTCGTCGGGCCGGTCCCTTATTTCACGACGCTTTACGGCAATCCCGCCGCGCGCTCCGAAAACCTGCTCGCGTACGAGGCCGGATATCGGGCCCAAGTGAGCCGGCATGTGAGCGTCGACGCCGCGCTTTTCTACAATCAATACCGCGATCTGCTCGCAGCCCAATTGACGGGCCGTCTCTTCCCGGACACCGGCCCGTTTCCCGGCACCGGGCGGGCGGAACAGCTCGTCACCAACTCCCAGTCCGCGGAAACCTACGGCGGCGAATTCACGATCACCGTGGCCCCGTCGGATCGCCTCCGGCTGACCGTCAGCTACTCCCGCCTGGCGATCCAGGCGCACAGCGCGTCCGTGCTCGATGCCGAAACCCTGGAGCGTTCCTCGCCCTCGCAGCAGGCAGCGCTGCGCTGCAACTACGATTTCACGAAACGGACCAGCGTGGACTTCGACGTTCGCCATGTCGGGAGCGTGCTCCTGGTCCCTGCGTACACCACGGCCGACCTGCGGTTGTCGTTCCGGCTGACGGACCGGATCGAGGGCGTGCTCGTGGGCCGGAATCTCCTGCAGCCGCACCATCCCGAGCAGCCGCCGGCCCCGGGCCCGGTCCTGCCCATCACCGAGGTTCCCCGGAACTTCTACGCGAAGCTCAGCTGGCGTTTCTGAAATGCGCGTTCTTTTCCCCAAACCTCCGCCGATGTCGATCCCTTCCCTCCGCCTTGCCGGCTGTTGGATGCTGCTGGCGGCGGCGGCGCTCAGCCCCGCGCGCCTGCCTGCGGAGGTCTCCAAGGAATATCAGGTGAAGGCCGCGTTCCTCTACAATTTCACCAAGTTCGTCGAGTGGCCGACGCAGCATTTCGCCCATGAGGAGCGGCCGATCCTGATTGGGATTCTCGGCCGGAATCCATTTGGCGAGGAGCTCGATAAAATCCTGCGCGGCCGAAAGGTCGCAGGCCGCGAGCTGGAGGTGAAGGTTCTCGCCTCGCCTGAGGAGGCGAAGACGGTGGATGTGCTGTTTGTCTGCGAAGGCGAGGAGCAACGTCTTGCGGGCCTGTGGCAGCCGCTCCTCAAGGCCGGCGTCCTGACCGTCGGCGAGTCCGGGCGTTTCGGCGAGCTCGGCGGCATGGTGGTCTTCCTCCTTGAAGGGGACAAGGTCCGCTTCTCGATCAACCTCGGCCAGGCGGAGCAGGCCCAGCTGAAGCTGAGCGCGCAGCTCCTCAAACTGGCCACGGCGGTGCGCCGCAATCCCTGACCCCTGTTTCCGATGCTCGACTCCCTCCGCGACCTGCCGATCAAGCGCAAGCTGACCGCCATCACCCTCGTGACCAGCACGGTTTCCCTGCTGCTGGCCTGCGCCCTGTTCGTGGCCTACGAGCAGGTCAATTACCGCCGGCAGATGGTGCGCGACCTGGACACCACGGCGCACATGATCGGCTTCAACAGCGCTTCGGCGCTCGCGTTCGACGACCCCAACTCCGCCGAGGAGACCTTGAAGGGGGTGTCGGCCGAGCCCCACATCATTGCGGCCTGCATTTATCGCCCGGATGGCCGGGTCTTCGCGACCTATCAGCATCCGGGCGCGGCGACGCCGGTCTGGCCGACGCCGCAGCCCGACAACGAGGCGTTCGACGCGGACGCGCTGAACCTGTTTCGCTCGATCGAGAGCGGAGGCGAGACGATCGGGACGATCTACCTCCGTTCCGACCTCACCGAGTTCGCGGCGCGCTGGGTGCGCTATGGCTTCATCACGCTGGCGGTCCTGGTGGCCACAATGCTCGTCGCGTGGCTCCTCGCCTCGCGGTTGCAGCGGGTCGTCTCCGAACCGGTCTCACAGCTGGCGGCCATCGCCGCGCGGGTCGCCGCGGGCAACGACTACTCCGCGCGCGCCGTGAAACGCAGCAACGACGAGCTCGGGCAGCTGATCGACGGCTTCAACCACATGCTGTCGCAGGTCCAGGCCCGCGACGCCGAGCTCCAGCTCGGCCGCGAGCAGCTGGAGGAGCGCGTCGAGCAGCGGACCGCCGCCCTGCAGGAGGCGCAGGAGGCGGCGGACCGCGAAAAGGCGCGCTTCAAGCTGATCTTCGAGGCGGTGCCGGTGGGAATCTCGTATTACTCCGGCCGCCGCGAGGGCGAGGCGGTCACGAGCCTGATCAACGAGGCCCACCTCCGCATCTGCGGGCTGACCCGCGAGCAGGCCGCGGATCCGCGGTGCTTCAAGCAGATCAGCCATCCCGAGGACAGCGCGCGCCAGCAGGTGCTCGACGCCCAGCTTGGCCGCGGGGAAATCAGCGGGTACACGATCGAGAAGCGTTATCTGCGCCCGGACGGAAAAACGGTGTGGGTGGTGTTTACGACCCAGCGCCGGACCTCTCCGGGAGGCGTCTACGAGCGGCTCTCCACGATCGTCGACGTCACGGACCTCAAGCGGGCGCAGGACGAGACGGCCCACCGCGAGGCGCAGCTGCGCTTCATCATCGAGGCCGTGCCGTTCAGCGTCACCTGGATTTATTACCGTGGCGAGGAGGTCGAGCGGATGATGAACCGCGCGTTTTTCCGGATCACCGGACTCGAGAGCGGCAGAATTCCTGACGTGAACGATGTCCGCGCCATCTCGCACCCGGAGGACCTGAAAAAACAGGATGATTTCCGCGGCCGGCTCAACCGCGGCGAGATCGACGGAATGAGCATGGAAAAGAGATACCTCCGCCCGAATGGCGACGTGGTCTGGGTGGTCCTCACGATCACGGTGTTTCGCGGCCCGGACGGAAAGATCCTGCAGGAGGTTTCCACGCTGGTGGACATCACCGAGCGCAAGCAGGCGGAGATCGAGCTCGAGCAGCTGCACAAGCAGCTCCTGGAGACCTCGCGGCAGGCCGGCATGGCCGAGGTGGCGACCGGCGTGCTCCACAATGTCGGCAACGTGCTCAACAGCGTGAATGTCTCCTCCACTCTCGTCTCGGACCAGGTGCGTCGCTCGAAGATCCCCAATGTCAGCAAGGTCTCCGCCCTGCTCACCGCGCACGGCGCCGACCTCGGGAATTACCTGACGAACGATCCCAAGGGGAAAATGGTTCCGCTCTATCTCGCCACGCTCGCCGAGAATCTCATCGCCGAGCACAAGTCGATCGTAGTCGAGCTGGAAAACCTCCGGAAGAACATCGAGCACATCAAGGAGATCGTCGCCATGCAGCAAAGTTATGCGAAGACCTCCGGCGTGACGGAAACCGTGTCGGTCCCCGACCTCGTCGAGGACGCGATCCGGATGAACGCGGGCTCGCTCGCGCGCCACGACGTCCAGATCGGCCGCGAGTATGAGGCGCGGCCGGTCGTCACTCTCGAGAAAAACAAGGTTCTCCAGATCATCGTCAACCTCGTCCGCAACGCCAAGTACGCCTGCGACGAAACCGGCCGGAGCGACAAGCTGATCTCCACGCGCATCACGGCGGACCACGAGAGCGTGAGCATCGCGATCGTCGACAACGGCGTCGGCATTCCCCCGGAAAACCTCACGCGCATCTTCGCCCACGGCTTCACCACGCGCAAGCAGGGCCACGGCTTCGGGCTGCACAGCGGGGCCCTGGCGGCGAAGGAGCTCGGCGGCTCGCTCACCGCCTACAGCGAAGGGCCGGGACGCGGCGCCACCTTCATCCTCAAGCTTCCTTATAAACCCAACCCGACCACCCCATGAGCCGCCCCTACCTCGAAAAAAACCTGCGCATCCTCGTCATCGACGACAACCGTGCGATTCATGAGGATTTCCGGAAAATCCTCACCGGCGTGACTGAACCCAATCCGACCGAGAGCATGGAGGCCGCGCTGTTTGGCGAGGTGAAGGAGAGCCGGCTCGCGCACACCTTCGAGGTCGATTCTGCCTACCAGGGAAAGGACGGCCTGGAGATGGTCCGCCAGGCGCTGGAGACGGGCAGGCCCTACGCGATGGCGTTCATGGACGTGAGGATGCCGCCGGGCTGGGACGGCATCGAGACCACCGCGCAGGTCTGGTCGATCGATCCCGACCTGCAGATCGTGATCTGCACGGCCTACTCGGATTACTCGTGGGACGGCATGATCCAGAAGCTCGGCCAGTCCGACAAGCTTCTGATCCTGAAAAAGCCCTTCGACAACGTGGAGGCCCTGCAGCTCGCCACTGCCCTGAGCGAAAAATGGCATCTGGGGCAGCAGGCGAAGGTGCAGATGGCCGACCTCGAGGCGCTCGTCGCCGAGCGCACCCGCGCGCTCCGGACGGCCATGGAAGCGTCCGAGGTCGCGAACAAGGCCAAGAGCGAGTTCCTCGCCAACATGAGCCACGAAATCCGGACGCCGATGAACGGGATCATCGGCATGACCGGCATCCTGCTCGATTCCGAACTGCAGCCGGCCCAGCAGGAATTCGCCGAGACGATCCGCTCCAGCGCCGAGACCCTGATGACGATCATCAACGACATCCTGGATTTTTCCAAGATCGAGGCCGGCAAGCTCAGCTTCGAAAACCTCGACTTCGACCTGGTGGACACGGTCGAGAGCACCCTCGACATGCTCGCCGAGCGCGCGCAGGCGAAGGGGATCGAGCTCGTGATGGCGATCCCGCCTGACACGCCCCAAATGCTGCGCGGGGATCCGGGGCGGCTCCGGCAGGTTCTCACCAACCTCCTCGGCAATGCCGTCAAGTTCACGCTCGGCGGCGAGGTGGTGGTCCGGGTGGGAAAGGTGTCGGAGGACGAGACGCACGCGCTCCTGCGCTTCGACGTCCACGACACCGGCGTGGGCATTTCGCCCGAGGCGCAGGCGCGCCTGTTTCAGGCCTTCACCCAGGCCGACGCATCCACCACCCGGAAATATGGCGGCACGGGCTTGGGCCTCGCGATTTCAAAACGGCTCGTCACAATGATGAACGGCGAGATCGGCGTCCAGAGCGAGCCCGGCCGCGGCTCGACCTTCTGGTTCACCGTCAGGCTCGAGAAATCCGCGCCGGGCGCGCAGCCGGCGCTCCCCGTGGATCACGACGGCTGGTCGAACCTGCGCGTCCTCGTGGTCGACGACAACGCCACCGCCCGCCAGGTGCTCCGCCACCAGATCTTCGCCTGGAAACTCCAGAAGGGCAGCGCCGCCAGCGGGCATGAGGCGCTGCAGACCCTGCGCCAGGCGGCGGCGGAGGGACGGCCCTACGATCTCGCGCTCCTCGACGTGCAGATGCCGGAGATGGACGGGTTGACGCTGGCCCGCGCGATCAAGGCCGACCCCGCCATCGCCGCCACGCGCCTGATCGCGCTCACGCCGAAGGGCCACGCGCTGACTCCGGAGGAGGCGAAGAGCGCAACGATCGATGCGTCGCTGGCCAAGCCGGTCAAATATGCGCGGTTGCTCGACTGCCTCGTGACCGTCATCGGACGGAGCGCGGCGGCAAGCCTGACGGCGAAACCGGGCTCCACCGCTTCCCCGATGATTTCCTCGGCGCTCCGCGCCCGGCTGCAGAAGACCCGGATCCTGCTGGCCGAGGACAATATCGTTAACCAGAAGGTCGCCTACGCGATGCTCCAGAAACTCGGCGCCGCGGCCGACACCGTGGCCAACGGCTTCGAGGTCATTGAGGCGCTGCAGCGGTATCCGTATCCCTTGCTCTTCGTGGATGGGCAGATGCCCGAGATGGATGGCTACGAGGCGACGCGGATCATCCGCAAACAGGAGCGCGATCCGGCGGCGCCCTGTGCCTGGAAGGCGCCGGTGTACATCATCGCCCTCACCGCGAACGCCATGCAGGGCGACCGCGAGCTTTGCTTGGCCGCCGGCATGAACGACTACATCAGCAAGCCGGTCCGCATTCCCGACCTGCAGGCCGCGCTCGAGCGGTGGCATGCGGCGGGTGCGCTGGCTTGATTTTCCCCTTCAGAAATCCGGCAACCTTTCGCGCCCGAGGGCGTCTCGACATCCGGGCGCGACCCGCCAAATTACCGCCTCATGACGTCCTCCCACTCCTTGTTCCGGCCGGCCGGTCGCGCGTCGCGCGGTGGTTTCACCCTGCTCGAGATCATGATCGCGCTGGCCATCCTCAGCCTCCTCGTCGGATTGCTGGTGACGAACCTCGACAAGATTTTCGGCGACGCCCAGGGCTCGACGGCCCAGCTGTTCGTCCGCGAGTCGATCAAGCTCCCGCTGACCAGCTACCGCATCCGGATGGGCGACTATCCGTCCACGGCGGAAGGACTGCAGGCGCTGATCAGCGCCCCGGCCGGCAAGGCCGAGCAGTGGTCGGGGCCGTATTTTTCGGATGCCAGGATCCCGCTCGATCCCTGGGGCGAGCCCTACGTCTACCGGTACCCGGGCACGAAGAACAAGACGGGCTACGACATCTTCAGCAAGGGCCCCGACAAGACCGAGGGGACCGCCGACGACATCGGCAACTGGTAGGGAGGCCAATCCACCCCGCGGATGAATCGGTCCCACGCGGATAAATTGCCTCCATCCGCGTCCATCCGCGGAAGAGCCCCTTTGAATTTCCGCAGCGGCGGCGGTTTCACCCTGCTGGAAATCCTCCTCTCGCTCGCGGTGATCGCGCTGCTCGCCGGCGTGCTCGTGAGCGGCTCGGTCCACCTGATGGGCGACAAGCCGTCGACGCCCGAGGATGTTTTCTGGAAGGCCGTGCAGCAGGCGCGCGCCACGGCGCTCGCGGGCGACCGCGATGTGCGCCTGAGCTTCGATGCGAAGGAAAAAAACTTCGTGGTCGACGATGGCGCGGCGCCGCAGCTCCTGGCCGTCCCGGCGACGCGTGACCTGACGATCGATTTTTTGCCGGCTCAAACCGCGCGCAGCACGGTCCTCATCGGCGGTGAGCTGGTCGATTCCCAGGCAATTCCCTACGTCATGTTCTTTGCCGACGGCACGTGCAGCCCGTTCCGCACGCAGTTTCGCAACGGCGGCGCCGCCCGCGCGGTGGAAATCGATCCGTGGACGTGCGCGCGCGTCCTGCCGAAAATCGAAGGGAGCCCCTGAGATGCGCCGCGGTTTCACCCTCCTGGAAGTGATGGTCTCGCTCGCCATCTTCGCCATGGGCGCGATCGTGCTCGGCGCGGCGTACGTCAACGTGCTCAACGCCTACGAGACGGCGCAGAAGGGCAACCAGGTGGATCAGGACGTGCGCTTTGCGCGCTCGCTGCTCCTGGCCGAGCCGGACCGCGACAAGGCCGAGCGCGGCGGGGATTTCGACGCGGGCGACGGCCGCCGCGTGCAGTGGCATGCGACGATTGAAACGACGCTGATCGCCGACCTCTTCCAGGTGACCTTTGTGTGCGAGGCCGGCGGCACGGGCGGTGGCGCGCAGCCGGCGGTGACGGAGACGTTCACGATCATGCGCCCGACCTGGGCCGATCCGGTGGAGAACGGAAAACTTCGGCAGGCGGCGCTGGACCGGATCAAGGAGCTTCAAGGAGTCAAAAAATGAAGCGCGCACTGCGGATTGCGGATGACGGAACGCCCAGGCGTATCCGAGGCGCGGCGGCGGCTTCCGGCGCTCCTTCATGCCCCGACCTTTCCGACGCTGGAAAACGCCCGGTCATCGGCCCGCCGCTATCCGCTCGAGCGTTCACGCTGCTCGAGATCCTGCTCTCCCTGGCCCTGACCGCGTTGGTCCTGGTCTCGCTCAATGTCTTTGTCTTCTCGATGGGGGAGCTCTGGGGGCGCAACACGGAGTTCCGCCTGTTCGACCGGCATGTGCGGGCCGTCACGCGTTTTCTCGAGCAGGAGCTCCAGGCGGCGTCGCTGCCGCCGGCGGCGGCTGGCGCGGTCGCGGTGGCGCCGCAGGAAATCAGGTCCCAGGCGGGCGTGACGGAGAATCTGCTCACCTTCGAGCTCACCTCCGGCAGCCGGATTCTGACCTGGCCCGACCGTCCGCTGCCGGAGGTGATCTGCTCGCTTCAGGTCCGCGACCGGGAGGGACTCCTGATGCTCTGGCATTCCCGGCTGGAAAAGAAATTCGAGGACGATCCCCCGCGCGAGGCCCTCATCACCCCGCTGGTGACGGCGATCTCGTACGATTACTACGATGCGGATTTCAAGGCGTGGAAAAACGAGACGACCTTCCGCAAGGACAACAACGGCCAGCTGGAGGCGCCGCAGCGGCTCCGGCTGAAGTTCGCCTACGGAAAATTCGCGCGCGAGAGCGTCATCGTCCTGGCGCCGCCGACGGCGGGCCTGCCGAACTTCTGAGGAGCACCACGAATGAACGCGAAGGAGCACGAATTCGGGAGCGGGCTGGCTTCGGGACCCGCCCAATTTTGTCCGGCACCCGGCTTCGCGCCCCTTCCTTTCCCCTCGGGGTCAAACCAACGGGGTTCGGGGATTCGCGGCTCGGTGCTCGTGATCGTCCTGGTGACGCTCCTGTTCACTTCGTTCGCGCTGGTGCTTTTCGTGGAGCAGGCGAGCTCCGACCTGCTGGTCGAGTCGCGGGACGCGGTCGCGAAGCGGCTTCGCCGCGACGGCTACTCGGCGCTCGAGGCGTCGCTGGCGTCGCTGGAGGATTTCCGCCGGGCGGGCGGGGTGCTGCACAGTCCGGCCGAGGGCTGGCGGAACCCGCTGGTTTTTTCGCTGTGGCAGCCGCGCGCGGGCTGCACCGTGGAGGCGACGGCGGAGGACGAGAGCGGGAAGATTTCGCTCACGAACGTCGACGCCGCGACGCTCGGGAATCTCTTCAAGTTCTGGGAGCTGAAGCCGGCGGATGCCGAGCGCCTGACCGATGCGCTGCTCGGCTGGATGCGCCGCGATTACGTGCCGGTCTCGTCGCGTTCGCCCGACTACGACCAGGGCGCGCTGCCGTTCGCGGCGCCGGCCCGGCCGCTGCGGTCCTTTTCGGAACTGGCTTCGATCGACGACGCCCGGGAGGTTTTCTTCGACGCGCAGGGGCGGCCGAACGACCTCTGGCGCCGGTTCACCGCGGTCTTTTCGCTTTTCAACTTCCGGCAGGCGAACCTGAACGCGGCGACGCCCGACGTGCTCGCGGCGCTCGGGTTTTCGGACGCGTCGCAGTATCAGCGGCTCAATGAATACCTCGCCGGCAAGGGGCAATATTCGTCGCAGGGGCCGCAGTGGCTGCTCTCGGCCGCGCAGGCGGCGGGACTGCTCGGCACGCCTTCGCTCTCCGCCGGCGCGGGGACGGAGGTGCGCGCGGTGCGGGTGAACGTGACCGTGCACGAGGGCCGAAATAGCTTCAGATTGAGCGCGGTCGTGGCACCTTCGGGCGGCGCGACGGTCGTAAAGGCCGCGGCGACGCCCGCCCGGTCGACTTCATCCGCCACGTCTCTCGCCACCACGGGAGGAGTCGCCGCTACGGGTTCCCAACCCGCGCCCGCCGCCTCCGTCCCGCAGCTCAACTATCCATTTACGCTCTTGGAAATTAAGGAAAATGGTGAGATTCCCACCATTCCGTCCGCGCCTTCCACCGAATGACCTCACCCGCCTCCAACCCGACCGACACCGGGGCCGCGTCGAAGGTGGTCCTGCTGCCGGACGCCTTGTTTTTCGCGCGCGCCGCGGCGATCACGGCCGGCGCCACGGCGGCCGAGGCGGCCGCGCAGGTCGAGCTCGCGCTCGAAGCTTCGTCGCCTTTCCCCGCGGCGCAGCTGTTTTATGGCTTTCACTGGCTGCCCGGCGCGGAACGCGCCCTCGTGTTTGCGGCCTACCGCCGCCGTTTTCCGCGCGAACAGGTCGAGGCATGGAGCGGCGCCGAGCTGGTGCTCCCGGCCTTTGCCGCGCTGTTCGGCAGCGAGGTCGAGCCGGCCACGACGATGCTCGTGACGTCGGTGGAGGGGCTGACCGCGATCCATTGGGACCAGGGACGAATTCCGGCGGCCGTGCTGTTTCGTCCGTGGTCCTCCGACGCCACGGAGGCCGGGCGCGCGGTGGTCCGCGACGAGCTGCTGCGGGGCATCGCCGCTAGCCGGCAGGTGATCGAACTTCCGGCGCCGCCGCTGGCGGAGGCCGCGGCGCGGGGCGGCAGCGAGTTTTCCTTTCGCGCGGGCGAGCGCGTTTCCCGGCTGCCAGCCGCGTCGGCCGCGACGCTCGATGTGCGCGACAAGGCCGAGCTTGCCGCCTTCCGTCAGGGCCGCGCACGCGACGTGATGCTCTGGCGGGTTTTCATCGGCTGCGCGGCGGCGATCGTGCTGGTGGGGCTCGGGTGCGCCGGACTTTACGGCGCCGGTTTTTGGGAAAGGACCCGCGAGCGGAAAGTGAAGGCGCAGCAGCCGGTGGTCGACCAGGTCATGACGGCGCAGACGCTTTCGACGCGGATCAACGAGCTTTCCTCGAAGCGGCTCCTGCCGCTGGAAATGATCTCGCTGGTAAGCGGGATCAAGCCGGCCTCGATCCAGTTCCAGCGCACGACGACCGAGGGCCTGTACACGCTGAAGGTCGATGCGCAGACCGCATCGCCGGCTGAGGTGTCGACTTTCCGCTCGGCGCTCGCCGACCTGCCGGCGGTCGAGCGGGTCGAGGTGCGCGACCAGCGCACGCGCGACAACCTCATGTCGTTCACCCTGGTGGTCAGCTTCAAACCCGACGTGCTCAAGCCCGCGACCCCGTCATGAGACCCTTGAAGGCATTTTTCCTTGGCCGGCTGCTGCGCGAGAAGCTGCTGCTGGTGACGATCGCGGCGCTGGTCGCGGTGACGGTGCTGCTGAGCTTCAGCAGGCGCGCCGGGATTTTCTGGCGGCTGCAGCGCACCACGACGGTCACCCTGGCCGAGCAGCAGCAGTGGCTGCAGAACCGCCGGTCGATCGAGCAGGGGGCGGAGGCGGCGGCGCGGAACCTGGACCCGGCGCGGACGCTCGACGACACCCGGCTCGTGGGCGAGCTCAACGCGCTGGCCCGCGGCCAGGGCCTGCGCTTCACCAACGACACGCCGCAGACCGTGCGCAGCGGACAGTTCGCGATGCACACCGTGCAGTTCAATTTGCTGAAGTGCGACTGGGAGGCCCTGAAGCGCTTCTACCTGGAGCTGACGAAGCGTTCGCCCTACGTCGGCATCGAGCAGTTCAGCCTCCAGGCCGAGCGGGCCAACCCCGCGCAGCTGAACGCCTCGCTCCGCGTCTCGTCGATCGAGATCGTACGATAGAAACCTCGCAGTTCGCAGTTCGGAGATCGCAGTTCGGAGATCCGTCCGGCGCGGGCCGCGGTCAGGGTATCCTATCCACTGGCGAAACTGCCGCGCCTCATCTCGGGGGCGCCGGGGTCGGCGAACTCCGAACTGCGAACTCCGAACTGCGATCAGCGCGCGTCGCGCTGATTCTGACTGTTCTGTTACGAACCTGCGCCCGATTCCCACTCGCCATGACCGGCGCTTCGGATGAATTCGGAGGCGATATGAGGTCGGTGCAGATTCAAGGACGGGTCGTCGTGGTGGCCGGGTTGCTGGCCTGGCTCTCGCCGCGCCAGGGCCGGGCGGAGGATTCCGTCGCCTACAAATACGAGGACTACGCCGAATCCGGCGGACGCATCTCCGTGCAGGCCCAATACGGCCGGGTCGAAAAAGACCTCGGCCCCGACCTGCATTTCAAGCTGCAGGGCGTGATCGACGCCATCGCCGGCGCGACGCCCAACGGCGAGCCCCCCGCGACTCCGGGCGGGCCGGTGCCGCTCACCGAGCTGCACGATCGGCGGAAGGCCTGGAGCACGGAGCTTTCGCGGCAGTTTCCGCGGGTGAACGTCACGCTTGGCTACGCGAACAGCCGCGAGAGCGATTACGTCTCGGACGCGTGGTCGGTCAACACGCTGACGGATTTCAACCAGAAGAACACCACGCTGCTGGCCGGCGTGGCCGTGACCAACGACGATGTCCGCGTGCTCTACCTCTTCAAGGATCAGAAAAAACGCAGCCTCGACCTGATCGCGGGGGTCACGCAGCTGCTGGGTCCGTCGACCTCGGTGACCTGCAACCTCGGTTACGGCCGCAGCACGGGATTTCTGGGCGATCCTTACCGGCTGATCCAGAAACGCACGGAGGTTTTTCCCGGGCTGTTCCTGCCGGTGGATTACGGCGAGAGCCGCCCGCACGAGCGCGACAAGTGGACAGTGCAGGCCTCGGTCAACCACGCGGTCGCCGCCGTGCACGGTGCCGTCGAGGCGGGCTACCGGTATTATCAGGATTCCTTCGGCTCGCGCGCGCACACGGTCGAGGCGGCGTGGTTCCAGCAGTGCGGCGAGCACCTCGTGCTGAGCCCCTCGGTCCGCTTCTACGAGCAGGACGCCGCCGACTTCTACCTCATCTCGCTGAACGGCCAGGGCTTCACCCCGGCGTTCAAACCGAATCCGGCGGGCCCGTATTATTCGTCCGACTACCGGCTCTCCGCGCTGCGCAGTCTCACCCTCGGGTTGAAGGCGGTGTGGACGTTCAACGCCTCCTGGCAGTTTGACGCGGCGATCGAAAAGTACGAGATGCGCGGCACGGACGGCATGACCTCGCAAAGCGCCTATCCCCGGGCCACGATGAAAACGGTCGGCCTGAAATTTACCTGGTGAACCTTTTCGCATGGCGATGATCGCACAGTCCAGCCGGCCCCAGCCGCCGACCCCGGGTTCATCGACGCCGGCGGGTCCGCTGCGGCGCCTGGCATTTCCCGCGATGGGCACGACCTGCGAAGTCCAGTACGCCACGAACGACGTGGCGCAGGGGCTGGCCTTCGAGCGCGCGGCGGTCGGATGGGCGACGGCGTTCGAGGCGAAATACTCGCGGTTCCGTCCGGACAGCCTGGTCAGCCGGATCAATTCCGCCGCGGGCCGGGAGTGGGTCGCGATCGATCCGGAGATGGAGCAGATGCTCAAGCTGTGCGAGACGCTCCATTTCATGACGCACGGCGTGCTCGATGCGACCGCGCTGCCGCTGATCCGGCTCTGGAACTACAAGGCCGAGCAGCCGGTGGTGCCGACGCCGGCGCAGATCGCCGATGCGCGCCGGCTGGTGGGGTGGCCGAAGGTGCAGCGGGCGCCGGGGAAAGTTTTTCTGCCCGAGGAGGGAATGGCGCTCGATTTTGGCGGGTTCGGCAAGGAGTACGCGGTCGACATGGTCGCGCAGCTCGCGCTCGACCACGGGATCGCGAACGCGCTCGTGGATTTCGGCCACGACCTGCGCGCGCTCGGAGCGCCGCCGGGAAAACCCGCGTGGCACATCGGGCTCGAGGATCCGGCGAAGCCCGGAACGGTGTCGGCGAGCGTCGCGCTGACGGGCGGCAAGGGCATCGCCTCGTCGGGCGATTACATCCGTTGCTTCACGGTCGCCGGAAAGCGCTACGGGCACATTATCGATCCCCGCACCGGCTCGCCCGTCGCGAACGGCTGCCTCCAGGCCACCGTGATCGCCGGCAGCTGCCTCCAGGCCGGCGTGCTTTCGACCACGGCCTTCGTGATGGGCGTGCCGAAGGGCATTGAATTCATCCAGGCCTGTCCGGGGGCCGAAGGCCTGCTGATCATGTCCAACGCCCGCGCGCAGACCCGCGCGTTTTTCAATTATGTCGCCGCGACTTGAATCATTGTTCGAAGACCGAGGCGGAACGAGAACGCTCCTCTCCCGTTTCGGAGTCCGATTGCTCGCGGTCGCCGCCGTGCTCGGGATGGCTGTCGCCGCGCGCGGCGAGCTCAAGACCGGCGATCCGTTTCCCTCCTTCGCTTCCGCCAGCGCGGACGGGGCGCTCCCGGCAACCGCGGGCCATGTCACCATCGTGGATTTCTGGGCATCGTGGTGCGCGCCCTGCAAGGCGTCGTTTCCGTTTTATGCGCGGTTGCAGGCGGACTATGCGGGCCGCGGCGTGATCGTGATCGCGGTGAGCGTCGACGAAAAGCGCGCCGCCTATGAGGCGTTCGTGAAGAAACATCAGCCGCCATTCGTCACGCTGCTCGACCGGGACAGGCAGCTGGTCCGGAACGTGGGGCCGCCGGCGATGCCGACCTCGTATGTGCTCGGCCGCGATGGGAAGGTCCGCTTCATCCATGTCGGATTCCACGGCGCCGAGACCGAGAAGGAAATGCGCGCCCAGCTCGAATCGCTGCTCGGGGAAAAACCATGAACACTAGAGCCTTGATCACCCCGAGGTGGAGCGCATTGCCCCCAATGCGCTGGCGGTGCGAGCGGACTTTGGTGATCGACGGAGCGTCCAATGCGTTGAGGGCAACGCGTTCCACCCGCGAAACACGGACCCGAAAAGGCGTTTCGCGATTTCGTCGTTCCGTGGTTCCGCGATAGCCCCACGTCAGACACCTTTCACATGAAGACATTGACCTCCCGTTTTGTGCTGACCGCAGCACTCGCGATCCTGCTGGGCGGAAGTTTTGCCGGCTGCACCGCGGTGCACGTCGAGCCGTGGGAGCGGGCGACCCTGGCGAGCTATTCGCTGCGGCCCGACCGCGATCCGCTGGCCACCGCGATGGCGGAGCACACTTTTTTTTCCCGCGAGGCGGCGAACGGCGGCCGGGGCGTCGGCGGCAGCGGTTGCGGTTGCAACTAAACCGGAATGAGGCAGTTGAGAGGAAAGCTGGAAGTGGAAGATTGAAAGCCGGGCGGCTCGCAACCGTCGGGTCCGGGACCGAGGCTGCGACCGGCAGTCCGGTCTTTCAACTTTCAGCTGCATCCCTTCAACTGCCGGCCGCCTGCCCGCCATGCGCATCCTTGTGATCGAAGACGAACCCCAGCTCGCGCGGCACGTCACCAGCGCGCTGACCCGTCACGGACATGTCGCGACCGCTCATTTCGACGGCGCGGACGGACTCAAGGCCGCGCTGGCGGACTTCCCCGATCTCGTCGTGCTCGACCTGAATCTCCCGACGCTGGACGGACTGACCGTGCTCTCGCGGCTCCGCTCCGCGGGCAGCCCGGCGCGGGTCCTGATCCTCACGGCTCGCGGCGATGTCGAACACCGCGTGAAGGGCCTCAACGCCGGCGCCGACGATTACCTGGCGAAGCCTTTTTCGCTCGATGAGCTGGTGGCCCGCGTCGAGGCGCTCGGCCGGCGCGGGTCGACTCCGACCGCGGCCGATCTCCTGAAGGTCGCGGATCTCCACATGGACGTGCAGCATCGGCGGGTGACGCGCGCCGGGAAGCCGGTGGCGCTGTCGCCGCGCGAGTTCGACGTGCTCCAGGTGCTGATGCAGGAGCCCGGCCGGGTATTCTCCCGCACCGAGCTTTGCGAGCGGGTCTGGCAGCGCGACCACGAATACGACACGAGGACCGTGGAGATTTTCATCACGCGGCTGCGGAAGAAAATCGACTCGGCCTTCGCCCTGCCGCTGATCCACACCCTTCGCTCGGTCGGATACACGATCCGCGCCTCCTGAACCACGGACTCCGCCATGCTCGGCCAAGATCGGCGAAAACCAGCGGTGAAAAAAATGACCCGGATATGAAAGCGTTTCGTCCGATCATGATCGCTCTCCTTGGCGGTGCGATGGCCTCGGTGAGTTTCGCACAGGCGGTGATCGAGGGTCGCGTGGCGCTGCCGAAGTCGCGGAGCGCGCCGGTCGTCAACAAGCGTTATGAAATCGTGACCAAGGGCGGGGTCGTCGCCACGAATCCGCCGCTGGCGGTGGTCTACCTCGAGGGCGACTTTCCGCGGCCGGCGCCGGCGCCGGTGGTTTCGATGGCGCAGCGGGATCTGGCCTTCGTGCCGCTGCTGCTCCCGGTGCAGGCCGGCACGAAGGTCGAGTTTCCGAATCTCGACGACACCTACCACGACGTTTTTTCCTATTCGGCGCCGAAGCGATTCGATCTGGGGCGCTACCTGGCGGATGAAAAACCGGTCCCGAGCCAGACCTTCGATGTTCCCGGCCTGGTCACGCTGCGGTGCGACATCCACGAGCACATGCGCGGGCTGATCCTGGTGCTGGCGACGCCCCATTTTGTCGTCACCGATCCGGACGGGCATTTCCGCCTCGAGGGCCTTCCCGCCGGCCGGTTCACGCTCAGGGCCTGGGTCGACAGCAAGACGACGCTCGCGCAGCCGGTCGACCTGCAGGCGGGTTCGACGCTGAAGGTGGATTTCCCGTGATCGCGCCGGCGATGCCTCCGCGCCCGTCGCTGGGCAGCTTTCGGACGAAGCTGCTTGTGGCGATGATGCTCGTGGTCTCGGCGGTGACCGGGCTGACGCTGTATTTCGCGCAGCGCAAGCTCGTCGCCGGCGTCGAGCGCGATCTCGAACGCGGCTTCCAGGCGAAGCTCGACGCGCTGCACAACCTGCAGGAGCTGCGGCACGCGGCGCTGGTGGAGCGTTGCCGCGACCTCGTGCGCAAGCCGCGGATCCACGCCGCGCTCGAGGATGGCGCGCCGGACCTGCTGTATCCGAGCGCGCGCGACGAACTCCGCGACGTGATGGAAACCGACGCGAGCCTTTCGCCGGAGCAGGCGGCCTACGCGCTGCACGCGGAGTTCTACCGCTTTCTCGATCATGCGGGGGCGGTGATCAGGCCGGCAAGCGCCCAGGATGTCGGGCCGCTCGCGCCGGCGGAGGAGGCGCAGCTCGCGCTCCCGGGCCTTCCCGACCGGCAGCAGATCGGCTACCTCGTCCGGAAACCCGGCGGCCTCGCGGCGATTTCCGAAGTCATCGCGATGCCGATCATTTCGAGCGAGACCGGCGAGGCGATCGCGGCGATTGCCCTGGGATTCAAGCCGGTGCCGCGCCTCGCCGTTTCCGACTCGGGCATCCGGAGCGGGCTCTGGCTTGGCGGCGCGCTGCACCTTCCCGCGATCGATCCTGCGGAGGAGGCGGCGATTGCGGACGAGATCAGCCAGCGGAGCGCCGCGCCGGGGGCCGTGGAAACGCGCTTCACGCGCACGGTCGCGGGCGCGCCGCACCTGCTGTTCTACAAGCGCCTCAATCCCGGCTCGCGGTTTCCGGCGGCGTACGAGGTCTCGCTTTACCCGCTCGCCGAGCTGGAGCGGCAGCAGCGGCAGCTCCGCTGGCAGGTGGTCGCCGCGGGCGGGCTCCTCCTGCTGATCGGGCTGGGGGCGAGCCACATCCTCGCCCGCCGCCTGGCGGTGCCGGTGGAGAAGCTCGCGGTGGATTCCGCGGAAAATTTCGCGCAGCGCGAACGCGCCGAAGCCGCGCTGGAATCGACGAGCGAGGAGCTGCAGCGGGCGGCGCGGTTCTCGGCGGATGCGTCGCACCAGCTGAAGACCCCGGTCACGGTCCTGCGGGCGGGGCTCGAGGAACTGCTGGCGCGCGAGAATCTCACGCCCGACGAATGCCGGGAAATTTCCGCGCTGGTTCACCAGACCTACCGTCTCTCCAGCGTGATCGAGGACCTGCTGCTGCTGTCGCGGATGGACGCAGGCCGGCTGAAGATCGACTTCGTGCCGGTGAACCTGAGCCAGCTGATCGAGGCTTCGCTCGACGACCTTGGCGCGTTGCCGGACGCGCTGGACCTCCAGGTCGAGACCGATTTTCCCTGCGACCTGCACATCTTCGGGGAGAAAGGCTACGCCGCGCTGATCCTCCAGAACCTTTTGGAAAACGCCCGGAAGTACAATCACCCCGGTGGGCGGATCCGGATCCAGGCCCGCGTCGACGGCGACGCGGTGCGGCTGCTGGTTGCGAACACCGGCACGCCGATCACGGCGGCGATGCAGGAGCATATTTTCGAGCGGTTCCACCGCGGCGCCGTCGGCGAGAACGTGCCCGGTTACGGGCTGGGCCTGAACCTCGCGCGGCAGCTGGCCTGCCTGCACCAGGGCGACCTGCGGCTTGTGCGCTCCGACGGCGAGTGGACCGAATTCGAGGTCCGTTTCCGGCTGGCCCCGGCGCCCGCGGAGGCGGGGACGCGCCCATGAAACGTGCGGCCGTCCTCCTCCTGTGGCTCGCGGGCGCCCTGGCGCCGGGGCGCGCGGCGGAGGATTTCATCGACCGGCTGGACGAGGCGCTGACGACCAGCGCCTTCGAGGGACAATTCCGCGCGCGGCTGAGCGGCACGCTCGATCTCGAGGGCTATGCCTTCTCGTCGCCGCCGCCGGGACTGATCGTCGCTTCCGGGAATTCCCTCTTCAACCCGCGGCTGACGCTATTCCTCGATGTCCAGCTCGGGGGGAGTTTTTATTTTTTCCTCCAGTCGCGGGTCGACCGGGGATTCGATCCGACCAATGGCGGACTCGAGGGCCGGCTCGACGAATACGCGCTCCGATTCACGCCGTGGGCGGACGGCCGGCTCAACATCCAGGTCGGAAAATTCGCGACCATCGTGGGCAACTGGGTTCACCGGCATGGCTCGTGGGACAATCCCTTCGTCACGGCGCCGCTGCCGTACGAAAACCTCACCGGCATCTGGGACGTCGCGGCGGTGCGCTCGGCGGCGACGCTGCTGCGGTGGGCGCACGTCCGGCCCAAGTCTTTTCCGGGAGGACAATTTGCGGACAATCATTTTCGCCTGCCGATCGTCTGGGGCCCGGACTATGCGACCGGCGCGGCGGTTTCCGGCGAGCTCGGGAAATTCAACTACGCGGCGGAGGTGAAGAACGGCTCGCTCTCATCGCGCCCGGATTACTGGGACACCGATGAAGTCCGCTGGACGCATCCGACGTACAGCGGGCGTCTCGGCTATCGGCCGGATGAACGGTGGAGCTTCGGGCTCTCGGCGAGCGGGGGATCGTACCTGCTGCCCGAAGCGTCGCCGACGCTGGCGCCCGGGCGGGATGCCGGCGACTATCGCGAGGTGGTGATCGCGCAGGACGCCGCGTACGCCTGGCATCACTGGCAGGTCTGGGCGGAGGTCTATGAGACGCGCTTCGAAATTCCCACCGTGGGCGACGTGACCACGACCGCCTGGTATCTGGAGACCAAGTACAAGTTCACCCCGCAGTTTTCCGGCGCGGTCCGCTGGAACCAGCAGGTGTTCGGAACGATCGCGGATCCGGTCGGGGTGCAGGGCCCGTGGGGGTACGACACGTGGCGCATCGATGTCGCGCCGAGCTATCGCCTCACGCCGCACGCGCAGCTCAAGCTCCAGTATAGCCTGCAGCCCGAGCATCTCGGCCTGCGAAGCTACGATCACCTCGTCGCGGCGCAGCTGACGGTCAGGTTTTAGCGCTCCGCTCCGGATTTTTTTAACCGCGAAGGTCGCGAAGGCCGCGAAGAAAAGTCACGGCTGCGCTCTTCCGGTCTTTGCGCGCTTTGCGTTCTTCGCGATGAAATTCCCCGGTCTTCGCCGGCGCGGGAGGGGGGGTAACAACCCTGTTACGATCGTCGTCTTTTACCGACGCAGAGGTTCACGGATGATTTTTGGGTCGAAGCTCCGCCATTCACGTTGCCCAAAATTTCCGATCCCATGAAACTCCGGTTCACCTCCTCCCTCCAGCGCCGCCTGCAGTGGTTCAATCTCCCGACCGCGATGTTGATCGCGCTGCTCCAGCGCACGCCGGTGATCCGCATGGTCGCCGCCATCGAGGAGTGCGTGGTTTCCTCGCCGGTCTCCGCCGTCTTGAAATCCATCGCGACCGCCGCCGCGTCGCTCGGCGCGATCAACTCGATGGCGGGCGCGACGCCCCTGGTGCCCTCGAGCGGCACCGAGTCAGGCATCACGGTCACGGTGGGCGCCTCGGTTGCGGTCGCCTACACCGCCAACAGTCCTCTCGGGCCGGGCACGTCGTGGGCCATTGCGGGAACCGTTCCTCCCGGGCTCTCCTTCTCGGGCGAAGGCGGCAGCAGTCTCATGCTGAGCGGAATACCGACGACCGCCGGGTCGTTTCCGATTACGATCAAGGCGTTCGGTCCCAACAATGAGGAGGTGGGCTATGCCTACACGATAACCGTGCTGGCTGGAGGGCCGCCCACGCTGCCCGCGTTTACCACGCAACCCGCGGGCCAGACCGTTTCGGCCGGCGCGAATGTCACCTTCACGGTGGCGGCCTCCGGCTCGCCCACGCCGACCCTCCAATGGAAAAAAGGGACGACGGATATTCCGGGAGCCACGAGCACGACCCTGACCTTGAATAATGTCCAGACGACCGACAGCGGGAGCTATACGGCGGTCGCCACGAATTCGGCGGGGAGTGTGACGAGCAACGCGGCCACCCTGACGGTGAATCCCGGCGCCTCGGCCCCGGCCTTTACCACCCAGCCCGTCGCCCAGTCGGTCGCGACGGGTGGCACCGCCACGTTCACCGTCGCGGTGTCGGGCTCGCCGACGCCGACGATCCAGTGGCGGAAGGGCGCGACGGATATTGCCGGCGCCACGGGCCTGACGCTGACGTTGCTGAACGTGCAGGCGTCGGATGGCGCGACTTATACCGCGGTGGCCACCAACTCGGCGGGCACGGCCACGAGCACCAGCGTCTTGCTGACGGTCACGATTTCAACGGTTCCATCGATCACTGCGCAACCGCAGGGTCATAGCCTGGCCACGGGCAGTTCCGTGGTCTTCAACGTCGGAGTTTCCGGCGGAGGCCTTTCCTACCAGTGGAAGAAAAACGGCGCCGCCATCTCGGGCGCGACCTCGGCGCAGTACCTGATTTCGAACGCCCAGCCGGCGGATGCGGGCAGTTATACTGTGACCGCCACCAACGGGTCGGGGAGCGCGACCAGCACAGGCGCGAATCTGACGGTGGCCGGCTCGGGTGATCCCGGCCGCCTGGTGAACGCCTCGGTGCGCATTGTCTCCGGCACGGGCGCAGACGTCCTGATCGTGGGCTTCGTGACCGGCGGATCGGGAACGAGCGGCAGCAAGCAGCTGTTGATCCGCGGCATCGGCCCGACCCTGACGGGATTTGGCGTCCCCGGTGCAATGGCGGACCCGCTCCTGGAAATCATTCCCAGTGGCGGCACGGTCGCCGTGGCCAGCAACGACAACTGGGGCGGCGACGCCCTCGTCGTCGCGAAGGCGAACGCCATCGGCGCATTCCCATTCCCCAGCGCGACGAGCAAGGATGCCGCGCTTCTGACGACCCTCGCGGCGGGCGTCTATTCCGCAAAGATCAGCGGCGTCGGCAGCACGACGGGCACGGTGCTCGCGGAAATGTACGACGCGAATCCGTCGGTGTTCGACCCCACCTCGCCGCGCATCATCAACCTCTCGGCCCGCGCGACGATGGCGAACGACAATCCGTTGATCGCCGGCTTCGTGATCGGGGGATCGACGGCGAAGACCCTCATGATCCGCGCGATCGGCCCGACGTTGACGGCATTCGGCGTTCCTGGAGCGATGGCGGATCCGTCGCTGGAGATCATTCCCGGCGGAGGAACAGTGGCGATTGTCAGCAACGACAACTGGGGTGGGGCTGCCCTGCTCACGAGCACGGGCAACACGGTCGGAGCGTTCGCGCTCTCCGACAGCGCGAGCAAGGACGCCGTCATTCTCGTGACGCTGGATCCGGGTGTGTATTCCGCAAAGGTCGTCGGCGTGAGCAACTCCTCTGGCATCACGCTGATCGAGATGTACGAGATACCGTAATTCGCAGTTCGCAGTTCGGAGTTCGCAGGTCGGAATTTGGAATTCGTAATTCGTAATCGCCGGATCGGAGATCCGGCCCTGTGATCGGCAATTGTCTCGTCAAGCGGGCCATCGGGGCCTAAGATTGGGTCGGTCCCGGGGACTGATATGATTCCAACTGCCGATCGAAAAAAACACGCTGTCGGCTCCCCGGACGAACATCGGATCAAATAGATCGCGGGTGCAGCCATTGCACCGGCATTAAATCATGACGCCCAAATCCAACCACGCCGCCAGGTTCCTCGCGATGGCCCTCTCCGCCGTCGCTTTGTCCGGACTCGCTCACGCCCAGGACCCGCACATCGTCCGCAAGCTCCATCTCTACACCCAGACCACGGCGGCGGCCTCCGTCGATTTTCCCGGCGCCCCCTACGAGTTCGGCGCCCAGTCCACCGCTTCCGGCGTGACGCTCCATCTTCCGGGCGGGAGCACGCAGGCGATTCCCTACGACGCGAGCGAGGATGCCTACCAGATCCTGACGCCGTTCGCGACGAAGGCGGCAATGGACGCGGCCTACCCGAACGGCACCTACACGATGACGGGCACGGGCCTTCCGACCCTGACGATGAACCTCACCACGGATCTTTATCCGGCGTCGGTTCCACAGATCACGAATGGCACCTGGAACAGCGGCGGCGTGCTGGTCATTGATCCGACCCAGAGCGTCACGCTGAACATCAGCAATTTTTCGAGTTATGCCTCCGCCGGCGTTGCAGGGCACGAGAGCTTCGATCTCCAGACCAACACGAACAGCTTCAGCAAGGAAATCGCCACGCAGGCCATCTTCGGCCTGACCGCCTCCGCCACGCCGTTCACCAGCGTGACCATTCCGGCGAACACGCTGACCACGGCGAAGGTCTACCGCGCGCAGATTCAATTCGACACGCTCTCGACCCTCGACACCACGACCGTGCCGTCGGGCGTGATCGGCCTTTTCGGGGCCCACATGGAATTCTGGGTCGCGGCCCTCGCGCCCGGAACGGCCGCCATGCCGTTGCCGGTGCTCACCAGCCAGCCCACCGACCGGGCGGCCCCGCTCGGCGGCAGCGCGACGTTCACGGCGAATGTGGTGCTTGGCGGATCCCAGACGGTGGACATGAGGTGGTATTTCAACGGCGTTGAGCTGCCATTCAACAGCTCGAAATACCAGCTGGGCCAGAACAACACCGCCTTCAGTCTCACGATCAACAATATCGCCGCGACCGACGTCGGCAGCTATTATTTCAAGCTCGTCGACACGGGCGGCATCGTCACGAGCAACACGGCCAGCCTGACCCTGGTCGCCTTATCGGTGCCGGCGATCACTTCGCAGCCCCAGGGCCATGCCCTGGCCACGGGCAGCTCTGTGGTCTTTTCCGTCACCGCGACGGGGGGCGGGCTTTCCTTGCAGTGGAAGAAAAACGGCGTCGTCATCCCGGGCGCGACCGCGCCGCGGTATCTGATTTCGAACGCCCAGCCGGCGGATGCGGGCAGTTATACTGTGACCGCCACCAACGGGTCGGGCACTGCGACCAGCACGGGCGCCACGCTCACCGTCGCCGGCTCGGGTGATCCCGGCCGCCTGGTGAACGCCTCGGTGCGCATTGTCTCCGGCACGGGCGCAGACGTCCTGATCGTGGGCTTCGTGACCGGCGGATCGGGAACGAGCGGCAGCAAGCAGCTGCTGATCCGCGGCATCGGCCCGACGCTGACGGGATTCGGCGTCCCTGGCGCGATGGTCGATCCGTTCCTGGAAATCATTCCCAGCGGCGGCACGGTCGCCATCGCCAGCAACGACAACTGGGGCGGCGACGCCCTGGTCGTGGCGAAGGCGAACGCCATCGGCGCATTCGCGTTCCCCAGCACGACGAGCAAGGACTCCGCGCTTTTGACGACCCTCGCCGCGGGGGTCTATTCCGCGAAGATCAGCGGCGTCGGCAGCACGACGGGCACGGTGCTCGCGGAAATGTACGACGCGAATCCCTCCGTCTACAATCCGACGACTCCCCGCATCATCAACCTCTCGGCCCGCGCGACGATGGCGAACGACAATCCGTTGATCGCCGGCTTCGTGATCGGAGGATCGACGGCGAAGACCCTCATGATCCGCGCGATCGGCCCGACCCTGACCGGGTTCGGCGTTCCCGGCGCGATGGCGGACCCGTCGCTGGAGATCATTCCCGGCGGGGGAACGGTGGCGATCGTCAGCAACGACAACTGGGGCGGGGCCGCGATCCTGACGAGCACGGGTAACTCCGTCGGAGCGTTCGCGCTCACGGACAGCGCGAGCAAGGACGCTGTCATTCTCGTGACGCTCGACCCGGGAGTGTACTCGGCGAAGGTCCTCGGCGTGAACAACGCGTCGGGCATCACGCTGATCGAGGTGTACGAGATACCGTAAGGTCGGAATTCGGGATTCGAAATTCGGAATTCGGGATCTGAAGTTCGCAGGCCGGAGATCGCGCAACGCGGCGTCTCCGGCCTGCGGGCTCGACTCCGCCTGCGAAAACAGCGTCAAGGAGCAGACGTGGCGATCTCGCCGTGCGAATTCCGAATTCCCGCACCGCGGGAATCATCCCATCTTGAAGCTCGAGCTGACCTTGAACACGGCGCTGACGATCGCAAAGGCGATGAACCCGACGACGACAAACACCGCGAGCAGCACCACCGTGGCGATCACCTTGACGAACATATTGAGCTGGCTGGAAATGACCCGCCGGTAATTTCGCGCGATCTCGTGCAGGCTGGGGACGACATTGCCCGTGTTCTCTCCGACGGTGAGACGGTCGAGCACCAGATCCGGGAAGCAGCCGGTGCGCGTCAGCGAGCTCGAGAGCGATTCGCCCTCGATCACGCGGTCGGTCGCCTCGTGGAACGCCTGGCGGTGGACGCGGTTCGTGACCTGCCGTTCGGTCATCCGCAGCGCCTCGACGGCGGTGATGCCGTTCGCGAGGAGCACGCCGAGCGTCTGGCTGAAGGCGAGCACGGTCTGCGAGACGATGAAGGGGCCGATCAACGGCAGGCGGAGCAGCCAGGCGTCGCTGGCCGTGCGCCCGGCCTCGGTCTTGCGCCACCGCCAGAACGAGATGCCGCCGAGGATCGCGGCGACGGCGATGAACGCGCCGTAGTGGAGGAGAAAATTGGCGCCGCCCACGAGCAGCCGCGTCGACACCGGCATTTCGCCGTGCAGCGAGTTGAAGAGCATCTGGAGGCGCGGCAGCAGGAAAAACAGGAAGAACAGCACGAGGCATCCCGCGACGAAGATCAGCAGGAGCGGGTAGGCCAGCGCGGTGAGCAGCTGCGTGCGGAGGTCGCGCTGCTCGTTCAGGTGCGCAATGAGGCGCGCGAGCGTTTCGCCCAGCGATCCGGTGGCCTCGCCCGCCTGGATCAGGCTGGTTGTCGAGGTGTCGAAGACCTCCGGATAATCGGCCATCGCCTTCGACAGCGGCGCGCCCTCGCTCAGCCGCTCCCACAGGCCGCCGCTCAAGGTCCGCAGGCCCGGCTCCTTGATGCGCACCGACAGCAACCGCACGGCCTCGCCCGCCGACATCCCGCTCGTCAGCAGATCGTGCAGCGCCTCGAGAAACGGCAGGCGGTGCTTCCGGTTGAGCGCGACCGCAACGGCCCCCCGCGGGGCGGCGCCGGCTTTGGCGGCTCGCGCCGGGCCGCCGCCGGCCTCGTCCACCGACACCACCTGCAGCCCGCGCGCGCCGAGGATCCGGATCGCGTCCTTCCGGCTGGGCGCCTCGAGCGAGTCCGCCACATTTTTTCCGCCCCGATCGCGGGCGCTATAGGTGAACCGGGCCATCCGCTCACTTCTCCGTCACGGTGATCACGCGCAGCACCTCGTCGAGCGTGGTGAAGCCCGCCTTGACCTTTTCCCAGCCGCTCTGGCCGAGCGTGCGCATGCCGTGGCGCCGCGCCGCGTCGGCCAGCGTGCGCGTGCTCTCGCGCTTCAGCACCAGCTCGTGCATCTCGTCGTTCAGCCGGAAAATTTCGAAGATGCCGATCCGTCCGCGGTAGCCGGTCCCGCGGCAGCGATCGCATCCGACCGGGGCCTTCAGCTCGGGAATGTGGTCGGCCTCCGCCGTGTCGCAGCCGAGGATCGCGAGGCTCTCGATGAGCTTCACCTTCGTCACCGGCGCGGGCCGCGAGCATTGCGGGCAGAGGCGCCGCACGAGCCGCTGCGCGATCACGAGCTCGATGGCCGAGGCCACGAGGAAGGGCTCGATGCCCATGTCCACCAGCCGCGTGATCGCGCCCGGCGCGTCGTTGGTGTGGAGCGTGGAAAACACCAGGTGACCCGTGAGGGATGCGCGGATGGCGATCTCGGCCGTGTCGCGGTCGCGGATTTCGCCGACCATGATGACGTCGGGATCCTGCCGGAGCACGTGCCGCAGCGCATCGGCGAAGCTCAGCCCGATCTCGGGGCGCACCTGCATCTGGTTCACTCCCGGGACCTCATACTCGATCGGATCCTCGATCGTGATGATGCGGAGGTCGGTGGAATTTATCTTCCGCAGGAAGGCGTTCAGCGACGTGCTCTTGCCGGAACCGGTCGGCCCCGTCACGAGGATGATGCCGTGCGGATAGTCGAGGATCTGCGTGATCTGCGCCTGCTCGTCCGCGCTCATCCCGAGGCGGTCCATCGTGTACGCCTCCTTTTTCTGATTCAGGAGCCGCAGCGAGATCGACTCGGCGTAGATCGTGGGAATCGTCGACACGCGGATGTCGAGCGTCGTGCTGCCGGCGCGGAAGTTGATGCGGCCGTCCTGCGGCAGGCGCTTTTCCGAGATGTTGAGCCGGGCCATGATCTTCAGGCGGGAGATGATCGCGTCCTGGAAGCGGAGCAGATTCTCCGGCACCGGCACGGGCACGAGCAGGCCGTCGACGCGGTAGCGGATCCGGAGCTGGCCCTCCTGGGGTTCCCAATGGATGTCGGTGGCCTGGTCTTCGACGGCCTGCGAAATGACATCGGTGACGAAGCGCACGACGGCCGCGTCCTCGTCGACGACTTCCTCGTGGGCGCCGACGGATTCGGGCGCGACGTAGGATTCATCGCCGTCCTCGAGCGAGCCCGAGCCGACGCCGTAATTTTCGATCAGCAGCTGATGCACCCGCTCGGGCACGGCGAGGTGCCAGACCGGCGGGCGCGGCGTGAACGTGCGCAACCAGTCGGCCATCACGTCATCGGGCAGCCAGGCCGTGGCCAGATGGAGCGGCTGGTCCGCTCCCGCCGGCATCGGCGCGGCCGAGCCGGCGGCGGGCGGCGGCCCGAAACGAATCGGAATGATCTGGTAGTCGTGCACCAGCCGGGCCGGCAGCAGGCCGCGGCCTTCGAGATCGGGCTCGAGATTGGCGGCCACATCGAGGCCGGCGCCTGCCGCCAGCTCGGCGAGGGCCTCGGGTTCCGTCAGCTGCAGCGCGGCGGCGAGGACGCCGACGCGCTTGTCGCGGGCGGCCTCGAGCACGGCCTGGCGCTGCTCATCGGTGAGCCGGGCGGCAAGGGCGGGCGGAAGGGGCGCGGAGACAGTCGCAATCATGGCGGTGGCGCGCAGCTACTTCAGTTTCTCGATGAATTTTTCCTTCGGCTGCTTCGTCGGGTCGGAGAGGTACTGGAAGACCTGGTCCTTGTTCGAGAGATCGTTGATCTTCTGCGTCGTGTCCCCGGTGCTTTCCTCCGGGCGCAGGACGTGCGGCCGGATGAAGAGCAGGAGCTCGGTGCGGTCGATGCCGTGGGAGCGTCCGCCGAGCAGCTGGCTGAGGATCGGGATCTCGTAGAAGAAGCCGAGCTTGGTGCGGTCGCGGGTGAGCGCGTTGCGCTGCAGGCCGCCGAGGACGATCATCTGGCCGTCGTTGACGTTGACGAACGAGTTGGCCTCGCGGTGGCCGATGATGGGCTGCTGGTTTCCGTCGATCGTGACGTTGCCGATGACGTCGTCCACGACCTGGTCGATTTTCAGCTGGATGCTGCCGTCGTCGCCGATGAGCGGAGTGACCTTCAGGTTGATGCCGATGTCCTTGTACGTGACCTGGGAGGAGCTGACGGGTGAGGAGGTGCCGGTGGCCACGTTGGTCTGGGTGCCCGTGATGACCGGCTGCTGCTGGCTGACGACGACGCTCGCCTCCTTGTTGTGGGTGGTGACGATCGTCGGGGACTGGAGCACGCGGACGTTGTGGCGGGAGCCGGTGTTGCCGAGCGCGGCGTTGAAGGAGAGCGGATTGACCACCCCGCCGCTGATGTTCCAGCCGGCGATGCCGCTGCCGGCGCTGCCGGCGTCGGCGGAAAAGTTCGTGATCATCGTCCGGTTGTCGGCGCCGGGGCCGACCGTCAGGTTGAGGGCGCTGATGCCGCTCTTGTCGGAGTCGCTCAGCGTGACCTCGGCGATGATCACCTCGATGCGCACCTGCGCGAGGACGATGTCGAGCTTGTCGACCAGGTCGCGGATCAGCCGGATGTCATCCACCGTGCCGGAAACGATGACCGCGTTGCTGCGTTCGTCGGGAAGCACCGTGATGAGCGTGCTGAACTCGTTCGTCTGGTCGGCCAGGCCGGCGACGGCCGGGGCGGGGGCGGGCGTGGTGACGCCGTTGACCTGGCCCGGTTGCGGGTTGGCGTTCGGCAGGAGCGGGCGGACGGTGGCGCCGCCGGAGGATTTTTGCGCGGAGCTGTTCTGGCCCGAGACGAGCTGGCTGAGGAGCGTGGCGACGTCCTTGGCCGCGGCGTGTTTCAGGTAGATCACCTCGTTGCGCGTGTTGGGCTCGGCGACCGTGTCGAGCTTCGCGATCAGGTCGTCGAAAATCGGATACTGGCGCGGGTCGGCGAGCAGGATGATCTGGTTGGTGCGGTCGTCGGCGCTGTAGGTCGTGGCCGTGCCGAGCTGGGTCTGGAGCGGGCCCTGGAAGAGGCTGCGGAGCTTGTTGACCATGTCGCTGGCCTTGGAGCCGCCGCGGAGCGTGTAGAATTTCGGCGACAGGCCGTTGGCCATGGGCCGGTCGAGCTGGCGCAGCAGCATTTCGACGCGCTGGAGATTGCTGACGCTGTCGGTGATCAGCGCGGCGTTGGCCTTGTCGAGGGACACGATGCCGTTCGCGACGCCCGGCGACATCAGCGGCGCGATCTGGGGGACGAATTCGTTGACCCGGAGAAACTCGAGCTGGAAGAGCTTCGTCGCGATGCGTCCGCTCGGCGCGAGATTGAGCGTCGAGCCGTCGATGATCTCGGGCGCCTCGGTCTTGACCTGGGCGAGCGGGATGACCTTGAGAAACCGCTCGCCGAGCGGCGACAGGCCGACGCCGTTGAGGGCGAGGAGGGTTTCGAGGGCGGTGATGGCCTCGGACTTCGGGACCGCCTTGTTCAGCTTGAGCGTGTAGGTCGAGGCGGTCGGCAGCGTTTGCGGCCGCAGGATGGTCCGGCCGGTGTAGATCTCGAGAGCGCCGAGGACCGTGTCGATATCGGCGTCGGCGAGCTTGATGGGTCCGACGAGCTCCTCGGATCCGCCGTTGGGCGAAGGCTTCGGCAGGACGACGGTGGCGGGAGTGGCAGGCCGCGGCGCCGGCGGGGAGACGAGCTCAGGTCCGCCGGGGACATTCGCTGGTCCCGAGGGGCCAAAATCCGGGACCGTCCCGGGAGGAGGGGGAGGTCCGGGCTGCGGGCCCTGCGCGGAGCTTGGCGGGTTGGGAGCCGGACTCTGGGCCATCGCTCCGCAGGCGGCAAAGAGGAAGAGAGCGGCGAGGCGCAGGCGGAAAAGACGCAGGCTCATGCAGGATGGATCAAAGGAAGGTTAAGGCCGGGCCCGGGGTGCCGATAAGAGGTGAATCCCATCGGGTTGTAAACCGTGATGTGCTTTGACGGCCTTCCGGGGAAAAGGTTGCCGAAAAACCACGCGCGGCGCGAATGCGGGTGAAGGCGGAAAGACCCAAACGGACGCTTCCGTTGGATTTCGTAGCAGCCGACGTCAGAAGGCTGGAGGGGCGCGGCTGGCTGAACAGTTGCGAATTACGAACTCAGCCTCCTCACGTCGGCTGCTACATGGGCTGCGCTCGGCTGCCTTTCAGCTTTCAACTTTCAGCTTTCAACTTTCAACTTCCCCGATGCCGAACAGCTTTGGAAAGCTCTTTACGATCACGACCTGGGGCGAGAGCCACGGGCCGGCTGTCGGCGTCGTGATCGACGGCTGCCCTCCCGGGCTTCCGCTCGCGGCCGGGGAAATCCAGGCCGAGCTCGATCGCCGGCGTCCGGGGCAAAGCGACATCGTAACGCCGCGGAAAGAGGAGGACCGCGTCGAAATCCTGGCGGGCCTGTTTGAGGGGCGCACGACCGGCGCGCCGATTTCGATGATGGTCCGCAACACGGACCAGCGGCCCAGGGCCTACGACGACATGCGGGAAAAATTCCGGCCGTCCCACGCCGACTTCACCTATCAGGAAAAATTCGGCGTTCGCGATCACCGGGGCGGCGGCCGCAGCTCGGCGCGCGAGACGATCGGCCGCGTGGCGGGCGGGGCGGTCGCAAAGAAGATCCTCGCGGCGGCCGCGGTGGAGACACGGGCGTTCGTGACGCAGGTCCACGACATCGTGGCGCCGGCGTCCGCGCTCGGGAATTTCCCGACCCTGGCGGAGGTCGACGCCACGGCGGTGCGCTGTCCGCACCCGGCGACGGCGGCGGCGATGATCGAGCGCATCAAGGCGGTGCGCAGCGAAGGCGACTCGGTGGGCGGCGTGATCGAGTGCCGCGTGCGCGGGCTGCCCGCGGGGTTGGGCGAGCCGGTGTTCGACCGCCTCGAGGCGGACCTCGCGAAGGCGATGCTGTCGCTGCCGGCGACGAAGGGATTCGAGATTGGCAGCGGTTTTTCGGGCGCGCGGTTGAAGGGCTCCGAGCACAACGATGCGTTCGTGTCGCGGGACGGCCGCGTGCGCACGGCGACGAATCGCTCGGGCGGGGTGCAGGGCGGGATCAGCAACGGCGAGGAGCTGGTCTTCCGCGTGGCGTTCAAGCCGACGGCCACGATCCTGCAGCCGCAGAAGACCGTTGATATCCACGGGACCGAGACCGAGCTCGTCGCGCGGGGACGCCATGATCCGTGCGTGCTGCCGCGGGCGGTGCCGATCGTCGAGGCGATGACGGCCCTGGTGCTGGTCGACCACTGGCTGCGGCATTCCGCGCAGAACCGGACGTTCAAATTCTGACGGAAGGTTCGCGCGGGTTTCGCGGTCGGTAACGGATCATTGGCCGGGAGGCGCGATCATCGCGGCATTCGCGGAGAAAAGTTGCACGGGCGAAGCGTCGGTTCTACGTGAGCAAGACACATGGCTGAAAAACCACTCGTTTATCTGATTCTGGGCGCGGCGGGGTCGGGGCGGCGCGAGGTGCTGGCGGACCTCATCGAAGCCGGGCTGGCCGAAGGCGCCCGCGCGGCGGTGATGCTTTCGGAGGCGGAGGCGCCGGACGCGCGCGATGCGACGCTGCCGGAGGTGGTGCGGTGGACGTGGAGCGACGAGTTCATCGTCGGCACGCTGCCGAAGGATGCGACGCATGTGTTCTTCGTCGCGGATGGACGCCAGAGCCCGGTGGACCAGATCGAGACGTTCAAGATCTGGCTCGAGGCGCAGGGCGGCGAGCTGGGGCGGATCATCTCCGTGGTGGACTGCCGGCTCGCCGAGAAGCATCCGCCGCTGCTGGCGTGGTTCGAGGCGTGCGTGCATTTCTCGGACGTGGTGCTGCTGACGCACCGCGAGGGCGTGGCGAACAAGTGGCTCAGCGAGTTTCGCCTGCATTTCGACAAGCAGTTTTATCCCTGCCTCTTTGAACTCGTGAAGGAGGGCCGCGTGAAAAACCCGGCGCTGGTGCTTGATCCGCTGGCGCGGCGGATGACGCATGTGTTCGATGCCGATCAGGAGTGGATCTTCACCGACGCGGAAGGCGAGGAGATCGACGAGCAGGAGGAGACCGAGGGCGAGGAGGAGGTCGAGGCGAAGCTCGAGGAGGATCCGTATTTCATCCGCGACGCGACGCAGCGCCGCGCGAAGAAGGTCCCGGACATCCGGAAATTCCTCTAGGTGGAACGCGTTGCCCCTAACGCGTTGGCGGCTCCGTCCGCGATGGAGGTCGAGCTCGCGTCTCCAGCGCGTTGAGGGCAACGCGTTCAATCTCGCTATTTGACCGCAGCGACGGCCGCCACGAACGCCTTCGCGCGTGCGGTGATCGCGCCCCAGTTTTTTTCCTTCAGCGCCTTGGCCTCGACGAGCGAGCTGCCGGCGGCGGTGGCGAAGGCGCCGACGCGGATGTATTCGCCGACGGTTTCCGGGGTGACGCCGCCGGTGGGGAGGAGCTCGATCTGGGGCAGGGGGGCCTTGACGGACTTGATGTAGGCGGGGCCGAAGAATTCGGCGGGGAAGACCTTCGCGGCGTCGGCGCCGGCCTCCCAGGCGAGGACGATTTCCGTGGGGGTGAACGCGCCGCTGAAGACCGGGACGCTGTAACGACGGCAAAGCGTGATCACGTCGGGGCGGAGGGCGGGGGTGACGATGAATTTTGCGCCGGCGAGGATTCCGGCGCGCGCGGTTTCCGCGTCGAGGACGGTGCCGAGGCCGAAGAGAAAATCGGGGAGTTCCGCGCAGGCTTTTTCGAGCATGCGGATGGCGCCCGGGGTGGTCATGGTCAGCTCGATGCTGGTGAGGCCGCCGTCGGCGAGGGCCTTCGCGCAGTCGAGCAGCCCGTCGGAGTTGTCGGCGCGGATGAGGGCGATGACCTTCTCGGCTTTGATCTTGGCGAGGACGGCGTCTTTTTTCATGGGCAGGCCGAGTGTGGCGGAGGCGCCGGGGAGGGGAAACCAATTTTGACCGGCGAAGTCATGATGAGTTTAGCCGCGAAGGAACACGAAGAGGAAACCGGCCTCGGGATTCGGGTCCGGTGGTGTCCGGTGGTTAAAAAACCTTGCCCCCGCGGCTGCGGATGTGTCTTTTGCCCGTTCCGCTTTGCCCGGGTGGTGGAATTGGTAGACACGCAGGTCTCAGAAGCCTGTGCCTAACAGCGTGGGGGTTCGAGTCCCCCCTCGGGCACCATTTATCTTAAGCGAATGGAGGTCAGGTGCTAGAGCAACCGAGATGTCCCCCTGAGGAGAAAAGTAACACACGTAGTCACACAGTGTGCAGGATTGTTTATCTAAATGTCTAGAGATGCCTCTTTAGTTCTCTCACTCTTCTCGTGTCTGGTTCGAATCCATATCGGGCAGCCATCTTGAGTGAGACATTAAAGATCAGTGTCACCGGTAGCCGTGCAGCTCCGGATAATCACGCCTCCGACGTTTACGATTCACGGTCGCTCGTTCTCTATGGGTGTCTATGTCCCAGCCCCTCCTCCGCATGGCCGACCCCCCGGCT
>JAQGON010000042.1 GCA_028293565.1 Verrucomicrobiota bacterium
GGGGGGCCAAGCTGAGTCGTGTGTTCATGGGTTATATGACGTCTCTCCCTCTGACAGGTTGCCGAAACCTTCGTGCCGCGAAATTAGCTCTTTTGGAGGATATGATAATTCGCCATGGAAATTCCGCTGAGCATCGCGCCGACGATGCCGAGAAACCCCTGGTCGGTGCCGCAAAGGTAAAGGTTCGACAGGGCGGTGCGTCCCTGGCGGTTTTTTTCCGCCGCGCCGTAGATCGCACCCCCGAGGTGGCCGGTGAATTTCGTGATCGTCCGCGGCGTGAACATGTCGGTCGTCACGGTCGCCTGCGCGAGCAGGTCGGCGGACGGGAGCTTCGGGAGGAAGCGCTGTGCGCTCCGCTGCAGCTTCGCGTACCAGCGCGCCTTGTCCGCGCGGTAGGCCTCCTCGGGCAGGTGGGCCCAGCCCTCGTAGTTCGCGAGGCAGGTGCAGCGAAAAATCCCCTCGCTCAGATGCTGCCCCGGACCGTAGTCGAAATTGTTGGGGATGCAGATGACGCCGCTCCGCGGGTCGACCTGCTCGGCCGGACACTCGTAATGGAAACGCGGCGAGTCATTGAAGAAAATGATCGTGTCGCTCCCCCACCCGATCGCGGCGGGTTCGCGGTCGAGGATCGTGATCGTCTCGACAAACGACAGCCGGCCCGGCGGCGGCAGCGGCGGGCTGCGATGCCCCGACAGAATCAGGCGCGCGGTCTCGGGGCCGCCGATCGAGGAGATCACATGGTCCGCGGTGATTTCCTCGCCCGTGTCGAGCATCAGCGCCGTCGCCCGACCGTCGTGCGCGACGATGTGCTTCACGCCGCATTTCATCCGGCGCTCGCCGCCGGCCGCGCGGTATTTTTCGAGCAGCACGCGCAGGATGACGCGGACGCCGTCGAACGGACGGGCGAATCCCTCGAGGAAGAGCGCCTTGAACATGATCACGAACTGGCCGAACTCCATGTCGCGCTCCGTCGCGCTGCCGTAATACATCACCGGACAGAAGAGCATGTCCTCAAGCAGCGGATCGCCGATGTGCTCCCGCACGGCGGCCCGGGCGGAGACGGGCGCGGCATCGAGCGAGACGTCATCATAGGACCGCACCAGCGCGGTCAGCCGGCGAAAACCGTCGGCCTGTTTCGGGAAATGCGCCGCCACCTCGGATTCGAGCACGGCGAAGTCGTTCGTGAACCGCAGCGACGTTTCTCCATGGGGCCCGAAGGCGACACGCGACTGTTTCTGCTCGCAGAGGGCGAACTCGTCGCGGTCGATGCGCAGCTGGCGCAGCAGCTTGCCGAGCGGCGTCCCCTTGATGCCGGGGCGCACGTAATTCGTCATCGCGTGCAGCCCCACGTCGAACCGGCGGCCGGCCAGGCTGTAGAAACTGTTGAGGCCACCCACCGTGTTATGCCGCTCGAAGATGCAGACGCGCTGGCCGAAATGCGCGAGCCGGATGCCGGCGGCGAGCCCGGACATTCCGGCGCCGATCACGGCGACATCGTAATGCGAGCGGGAATTCATGAAGTCCGGGCGAGGCCCGGACGGGAGTTGAAAGTCGAAAGCCGAAGTTTGGAAGGAAAACCACCTGACTATCGGCCGGCCGCCACAAACCACCGCGCCGAGACGCGCGCGTCCCCTTTCAACCGCCAGTCTTCAACCGTCAGTCTTCAACCGTCAGTCTTCAACCGCGTCCAGGAGCCGTCTTCGCGGCGAGCGCGTTGAACTTCGGCGTCAGGTATTCGGCCGAACTGTCGAGCGACGCCAGCTGGATGTAATCGGCTTCCGGAACCTCGATGCCGTGGCGTTTGCGGAGCTCCATCACGATGTCGAGGAAATCCATCGAATCGAGCTGGAGCTGATCGCGCAGCCGCACGTCGGGCTTGAGCGTGCTCAAGTCCTCGTCAGGCGCGATGTCGGCGATAATGTCGGTTACCACCTTCTTGCATTCGTCTTTGGTCATAGGGCGGGAGCGAGGGACTTAGCGGACAAAGCGTTTAACAATCAACGTGGAATTTATTCCGAGCATCCCGAAGGAATTATTGAGGAGAGTGTCGACCTTCGCAACTTTCCGCGGGTGGTTCAGGACCAGGCCGGGCAGCGCGCAGGCGGGATCCAGGTCGTCGACGTTGATCGTTGGATGCACCGTCAGGTCGGTGAACGACGGCAGGTTGCCCGCGAGCTCGAGCGCGCCCGCGGCGCCCATGCAGTGCCCGATGTAGCTTTTGGTATTGTTGATGTGGGTGTTGGGGCAGCCTTCGCCGAACACGGCCCGGATCGCCTCGCACTCCTGGATGTCGCCGAGCGGGGTGGCGGTGGCGTGGGTGTTGACGATGTCGATGTCCTTCGGCTCGAGTCCGGCGCGGCGGATGGCGGCGCGGACGCACTCCGCCTGCCGCACGGGATTGGGCAGCACATAGTCGCTCGCGTCGGAGTTGACGTGGTAGCCGGCGATCTCCGCGTAAATTTTCGCGCCGCGGGCCTGCGCGTCCTCGAGCCGCTCGAGGGTGTAGAGGCACCCGCCCTCGGAAACGACGATGCCGTTGCGCGCCTTGTCGAATGGCCGGCTGGCCTTGTGCGGGTCGGCGTGCGTCGCGAGGGCGTTCTGGCTCTTGAACCCCGCGAAGATGCCGAACGTATGGATGCTCTCGCTGACGCCGCCGCAGAGGGCGAAGTCGACTTCATCGAGCCGCAGCATCTGGGCCGCATGGATCAGCCCCATGTTTCCCGCCGCGCACGCCGCGCCGATCGTGTACGCGGGGCCCGTGACCCCGAGGTTGAGCGAGGCCTCGCCGGCCGGGTTGTTCGCGACGGTGCGCGGATTGTGATAATGCGACCAGAACTTCGTGTCGTAGTTGAACTGGGAGAGGTGGTGGATCTCGTTCTCGGTCTCGACGTTTCCATGCTCCGTGCAGCCGATGTAGATGCCGACGCGGTCCTTGGGCGTCGCGGGCCAGTCGACGCCGCTGTCGAGCAGCGCTTCCCGCGCGCAATAAACGCTGATGCTGCCGGCGCGGGTGCCGACGCGGACCTCTTTCTTCGTCTGGTAGCGCAGCGGGTCGTAGTGGCAGACCCCCGCCAGCTGCTGGCCCATGTGCCGGACCTCGATCCGTTCGATTCCCGCGACGCCCTCGAGCAGATTCCGCCGAAATTCGCCGAGGGAATTGCCGTTGGGGGCGGTCAACCCGACGCCGGTGATGACGATGCGCGCATGCTTCATTTATTGGGAAACGGAAATCGCTAGCCAAGGTCGCGCCGAACGCAATACAAGCCTCAGCGCATGAACGTGCTTGTCGTCGGCGGAGCGGGTTACATCGGCAGCCATTGTGTCCGTCAGCTGCTCGCAGCCGGCCATCGCCCGGCGGTGCTGGACAATCTCGTCTACGGGCACCGCGCCGCGGTCGCCCCGGGTGTGGCGTTTCACGAGGTCAACCTCGGCGACGAGGCGGCGGTCGAGCGGGTCCTGCGCGCCGAGCGCATCGAGCTGGTCATGCATTTTGCGGCGTACTGCTACGTCGGCGAATCCGTGACCGACCCGCTCAAATATTATTTCAACAATTCGGTCGGCACCCTGCAGCTGCTGCGGGCGACGCTCAACGCGGGGGTGAAGCAGTTCGTCTTTTCGTCCACCTGCGCGACGTACGGCGCGCCCGCGGCGCTTCCGATCACCGAGACGATGCCGCAGGCGCCGATCAACCCGTACGGCCAGACCAAGCTCGACGTCGAAAATGCGCTGAAGGCCCTGGCTGCCGCGCACGGCCTGAGTTTCGCGGCCTTCCGGTATTTCAACGCCGCGGGCGCGGCGGAGGACGGCGCCATCGGGGAGGATCACACGCCGGAGACGCACCTCATCCCCCTCGCGATCGACGCGGCCACGGGCCGCCGTCCGCACCTCGAGTTGTTCGGCGCCGACTATCCCACTCCCGACGGCACGTGCCTGCGCGATTATGTCCATGTCGACGACCTGAGCCGCGCGCACATCGCGGTGTTCCCGAAACTGGCGAAGCCGGGAACGGTGCTCTTCTACAATCTCGGCACGGGCCGGCCGACGTCGAATTGCGAGGTGATCCGCGCCGTGGAGAAGGCGACGGGCCGGAAAATCAAGGTGATCGAGAGCCCGCGCCGCGCCGGGGACCCGGCCGCGCTCTACGCCGATTCCTCGAAGGCGCAGCGCGAACTGGGCTGGTCGGTGAAATTTCCGGACATCGATGCGATCGTCGCGACGGCGTGGAAATGGCATTCGGCGCACCCGGACGGGTACGGAAAATTTCCGCCGGCCGCGGACCCGCAACCAAACATTCGGCGGTAACCACGGATCGCACGGATCGAGCCGGCAGACGAATCCTCGCGGACCAGCACCCCGCCAAGCCGGAGCTGGTCCGCTCGGCATTGGGGAGCTGAGGACTGAGCTTGTTGGCGCCGCGGCGTGTAGCACGGGTCTCCGACCCGTGAAGGTGGACTCGAGCGAAACGGGTGTGCTCGACGTTCTCCGTTGGCAGAGTCCGCCCACACGGGTCGGAGACCCGTGCTACACGCTCCAAGGCGCTGGTCCTCGGAGATTCAATTCGGAGCCGCGGAGCCCTTGCGCTTTTTTGCGGCGATTCCTTCCGAAGCCGGATTTGGTCCCGTCTCCCTGGCGGACATACCACGTCGGCGGAGCCTCGCGCGGTGCGGGCGACGCGTGCCGCCTATTTCGCCAGCCGCTTTTTCAAAGCGGCCGCCGTCAGCCCCAGTTCCTTCGCCGCAGCCTTCAGATCGCCGTTCGCGGCGGCCACGGAGCGTCGGATCATTTCCCCGCCCACCTTCTCGAGCAGCGGTTCGTCGTCCCGGCGCAGTTCCGCGTGCAGGAAATCGAAAGCGCGCTCGCGGGTCAGCGCCGGTTCGCCGGCGGCGACGCTTTCCGCGACGACCCGCGCCGTCGCCAGCGCGACGCTCTCGGCATTCGCGGTCCGCACGGAATCAAACGGCGCGTCGCTCGCGTCCGTCGCGTCGCCCAGCGTGGCCTCCGTGCTCGTCGCGGTGCGGATTTCCGCGGGGAGATCCTTGACCAGGATCGCGTCGCCCTGGGCGATCACGGCGCTGCGGTAGATCACGTTCTCCAGCTCGCGCACGTTTCCCGGCCAGGGGTAGCGCGTCAGGACCGCCAGCGCCTCGGCCGACACCCGGGTGACCTGCGTCTTCCGCTGCTTGCCCAGCGTCTGGAGGCAGAAATCGATGATCAGCGGAATGTCCTCCGCCCGCTCGCGCAGCGTGGGCATCCGGATGCGGACGACATTCAGGCGGTAATAGAGGTCCTCGCGAAATTCCTTCGCCTTCACCATCGCCTCGAGGTCCTTGTTGGTCGCGGCGATCACGCGGACGTCGACCTTGATCGTCTCCGTCCCGCCGACGCGCTGGATGTCGCCGGTCTGGAGCACGCGCAGGATTTTGGTCTGCGTCGCCGGCGCCATGTCGCCGATTTCGTCGAGGAAGATCGTGCCGCCGTCGCACAGCTCGAACTTCCCGATGCGCTGGCCGGTCGCGCCGGTGAACGATCCGCGCTCGTGGCCGAACAGCTCGCTCTCGATCAGGTTGTCCGGAATCGCCGCGCAGTTCACCGCGATGAACCGCTTGCCCGCGCGGTGGCTGTGCTTCCAGATCGAGCGCGCGACGAGCTCCTTGCCCGTGCCGCTTTCTCCGGTGATCATCACGGTGACGTCGCTCGCGGTGACCTGCCCGATCACCTTGAACACCTCCTGCATGACCGGGGAGTTGCCGACGATCCCTTCCTTGTAGTCCTCGGTGTTGAGGACGGTCTTGTAGTCGCCGGCGGCGCGCAGGTCCGCATGCGTCTTCAGCGCGGCCTCCGCCAGGGCGAGCACCTTCGGCGGGTCGAACGGCTTCATCACGTAGTCGAACGCGCCGTATTTCATCGCCTCGATCGCCGTCTGCGCGGTGCCGAACGCCGTCATCAGGACGACGAGCTGGCGCGGATTCGCCGAGCGGATCAGCCGCAGCGTCTCGATGCCGCCCATTCCGCCCATGCGCACGTCGAGAAACACGAGATCGGGTGCCGGCCCTTTTTTGACCAGCGCGAAACCCTGCTCCCCGCTCGCGGCCTCGGAGACCTGGTAACCGCGCGAGGAAAAAACCCGCGTCAGCGAGTAGCGGATTTCAGCGTCATCGTCGACGACCAGGATGGTGGAGGGCTTGGCGGCGGTGTCAGGCATGGAGCTTCGGAGAGGCCCGCGAGTCGCCAAATGAACACTGGCGCTTTCGCAAAGCGGGATTTGATTACGTCACATGCTCAGCTGGTCAATCAACTTGTTCCGCATCCGCGGCATTCAGCTCGCCGTTCATGGCAGCTTTTTCCTGCTGCTGGCCTACGCGGCGTTCGAGGGCTGGCAGGAAGCGGGCGGGATCGGGCTGCTCTGGAGCGTCGGCGTGCTCGTGGCGTTTTTCGCGTGCGTGGTCCTCCACGAGCTCGGGCACTCGTTCACCGCCATGGGCTATGGCGTCCGGGTGCGCCGCATCCTGCTCATGCCGATCGGAGGAATGGCCGAGATGGATTCGATCCCGCGCCAGCCGTCGCAGGAACTGCTCGTCACCCTGGCCGGGCCGGCGGTGAATTTCGCGATCGCCGCCCTGCTCGCCGCGACCGTCGGCGTCCCCGCCGGCTGGCATCTGTTCGGCTTCACCGATTTTCCGGACACGCTCCGCGGTTTTCTCCAGCTCCTGCTGCACTGGAATCTGCTCATGGGCTGCTTCAACCTGCTGCCGGTCTTCCCGATGGACGGCGGCCGGATTTTTCGCGCCCTGCTCGCGACGCGCCTGCCTTACCTGCGGGCAACGCGCGTGGCCGCCAATGTCGGGAAAGTTCTGGCGATCGCCGGCGCGCTGCTCGCGATCCTCGTCTACCAGCACTTCCTGACCGCCTTCCTGTTCGTGTTCATCATCCTCGCCGGCGAAGCCGAGTATCGCGCCGTGCAGCGTCGCGACTTCGATGAAACGCGCTGGCGGAGGATGTCGGCCGAGCTTCACGGACGGCCGTCGTTGGTCGAGGAGCCGCCGGTGCTGGGGCCGTGACGCGTGTAGCAGGCGACGTCAGAGGCTGAGCCCGCGTTAGACTGAGCCAGCGCCATGGACTCAGCCGCCTGACGGCGGCTGCTACCCGAAGATCAACCCGGAGTCGGCGCTCGTCTCCGGGCGGGAAATCCGGTTGTGTCGCGCCGTCGGCTCCACCCCAGCCCCATGTCCTCCCTTCTTTCCGCGCGCGTGCTTGCCGCGCTCTGTCTGCTCCTCCTCGGCGCGAATCTTTATTTTTTCCTGATGCGCGACTGGGAGTCATCCTACCGCCCCGAGAGTTACGCCACGCTCTACTACCCGCTCGACGCGCCCACGCTCCGCGGGTGGGTCGTGGAAAAAAACCAGA
Organism: Verrucomicrobiota bacterium; assembly: GCA_028293565.1. Lineage (GTDB taxonomy): Bacteria > Verrucomicrobiota > Verrucomicrobiia > Opitutales > Opitutaceae > Opi-474. Next base: position 7,405 of record JAQGON010000042.1, read on the forward strand.
GTCTCCGGCTCGACCTCGCGTGGAACCGGACGCCGGAGCAATGGCAGCTGCTCGTCGACGGGAAGCTGAAGGACACCCTGCCCGGCGCCGATCCGCGCCTGGCGGTAGCGGGGCCGATCTTCGACGGCTCGACCGACGCACCGCTCGATTCCTTCAAGCACCGCTACACCCTGCGCCCCCGGCCCGAAGGCTTCGGGCCCGACCTGAATTTCGCGGTGAACGTGATCGCGGCGGCGTTCTACAAAAAGAACGGCATGACCTTTGCCAACGACGTCTACCTCGTCGACACCGATGTGCCGGTCGGAAGATTCCCGCGGCATCCCGTGAGCTACTGGGTCGACGACTACCGGTACGTGGGCGCGGCAAACCTGGCGGCCGCCGACCGCGTGGTGCGCGAGGAGATGGGCGTCAGGGACTCGGACGACACGCTGACGCGCATCGGGAAAGTCATGCGCCACCTCCGCCTCAAGCTCGCCGACTCCGGCGGCGTGCCGAAGGATGATTTCCGGTGGATGGATCCCTGGCTGATGTGCCAGGAGATGATCAGCGGCACCGGCAAGGGCTGGTGCACGCAGAATGCCCAGATCTACGTCTTCTTCGCGAACCGCGCGGGAATTCCCACGCGGTTTGTCTTCGGCGCCAACACGCAGGACGACACCATCGTCTACAACGGACACTCCTGGGCCGAGTCGTGGGTCAAGGAGCAGAATCGCTGGAGCTATGTCGACATGACGCAGTCCCTGTTCGGGGTCGCCGACCAGCACGGCGCGCTGCTGAACACGGCCGACATCCTCCACCTTTGCCAGCACGACACCTTCGAGGGAACGACGGCGCGGATCTTCAAGGACTGGCACTGGAAGAACCTGCCCGTCGAAGCCGCGCCGCTCACGCCCGTCACCGTCCCCTTCACGATGGTCAACGCGATGGCGAAGGAGCAGTACAATCGCCAGGCGATCCTGAAGTTCCGCCATCCGCCCAACGTCGAGGACATCCGCGGGCTCTATTCGATGCTGCTCAAGGACCGGACCTTCGCCTGGACGAATTTCCGGCGTTACCTGTGGGATCCGCCGGCGGCATATTCCCTGATCCCGACGGACGCGCCGCGCACCTATCGGATTCGCCAGTCGCTGTTCGCGGCGCTGGTCATCGCTCTCGGGCTGCTCGTGACGGCAATCTTCCGGCGGGCTTAGCGACGCGCCCGCGCGCAACCTACTTCGGCCGGCGCCTGGCGGCGATGAGCGCGGAGAGTTTTCCGTAGCGGGTTCTTTCGCTGGGATCGGAGGTCACGCTCAGTCCGAGGTCCACATAGCGTCCGGCTTCCGCCAGCTGGCCCTGTGCGGCATTCAAAAGAGCGATCGAGAAAATCAAGCGGCTCCGGCGCGGAAAATGTTTCACCCCCTCGGCGAGGGCTGCGAGCTGGTCGGCGGACGGCGTGGCCTCGCTCGACAGCCAGGCCTCGCCCATCAGGTCGTACGCTTCTCCGAGCGCCGGCGTCTGGCCGCGCATCAAATACAGCGGCTTCAGCACCGCCGCGAGCTGCACCGAGGTCAGCTTCGACTCGCCCGCCCCGGCGCGAAAGGCGGCGAACCGGATGCGCGCGAGCTCGTAGTACGCACGGGGCCGGACAATGCGGGCATCGACGGCGGCCTCGAGAAACGGCCGCGCGGCGGGGTCGTCGTGCGCGTCGCATTCGCACAACCCCAGTTCCGCGAGCAGCCGCGGATCGCGATCCCCGTCGTCGTAGGATTGACGGAGCGTGCGCCGCGCCTGGGCGATGTACTTTGCGCTCAACCCCGGGCTCAGTTCCCGGACGTAGGGAATTTCCAGGCGGTTGAAGCCCCCCTTGATCCGACTCACCTCGGCCGGCGTGGCGTCGCGCAGTTCCACGGGACTGATCGCGGCCGGAACGGGCGGCCGGATCGTGATCTTCGCCGCGCACGCGGTGCGAAGGTAGCCTTGAAGTTCGGCCGCGACGACCTCGTAGCGCGCGCCGAAGCACGCCTTGAAAATCTCCTCGGTGACCGGACCTGTGCTGGCGCGATCGACAAATTTCCACAGCGCCTCGCGGCGGGCCGGCTCGTCCCGGTCGAAAACCCAGCGGAGAAAAAGTTCCGTCTCGGCGCGGCGCAGCGGATCGTCCCGCTCGTCGGGGTTCGCCTCGTCCGTAAAGAGGTCCCCGAGCACGGGCATCTGAACCTCGGCGTTCGGATGTTTCAGGATTTCCTGCGTGATTTCCGGGGAAATCCACACCTGCGGCTGGATCGTGATCGGATTCTGCTCGAAAAGATAGAGCGAATAGCTCGCGTCCGTCGCCGGCGGGGTGAGCAGCCTGGTCCGCTCGTAGAGATCGAGCGTGCCCTGGATAAACCATTTCGGCAGCGACGGGGTGCGCCGCTGGAGAAGATAGGCCACGTAGCTCGGGGTCAGCGTGAGCCGTTCGCGGGCGCCGCGGGGATCCAGATCCTCCCAGAGGAAAAAAATCGACAGCGCATCCTGGTCCCAGAAACGGTAATTGGGCAGCGCGGACACCTCCAGTTTCGCCGCCGTCCGTTTCGCCTCGGGGCGCGCGCTCGCCGCCACCGTGGCTTCGTGGTCCTGCAAGCGCGCGAGGATTTCCGTCGAGATCGCCGACGCGCCACTGCGGGTGAAAAAAAGATAGGCGGTCGGGATGTCCGAATGAAACTGCAGCCGGCGCGGCAGGATCATCTCGAGGAGCTGATGCAGGCGGTAATATTGGGACATGAGCTGGCCCGTGACGTCATCGCCGCAGCGCGAAAGCACCTCGAAATGCGGGCCGGCCGCGTACCGCCAGCGCGGCGCGCGGCTGTCCTCGGTCACGACGTAAGGCGGAAGCTGCAGCGGCGGCGCATGGACCGCGAACCATCCGCCGCGGACAATCGCCAGCGCCCCCGTGGTCTCGTCCTCCCACGAAGACAGGCCGGTCCCCTCCAGCAAGGCATCGAGCGCCTCCCGCGCCGTGAAGCGCCCCCGAACCCGGTGGGCCTTCAGGCCCTGCGCGAGTTCCGTCGGGTAAATGACCTGCCGGCCGGATTGGGCTGCGAACGCCTTCATGGCCGTATCGAGCCCGTCGGCCGGGAGGTCGAAGGCCGCGCGGCGCTCGGCGGCGCCGCAGAGCGCGGTGGTGAAAACGAGGACAAGCCCGACGGCCCGACGCAGACCGGTGCGGACTGCGCTCACGGCTCCAGCCTCGTCGCGACGACTTTTCCCGCTAACAACCGGACTTTCAGGGTGAAAACCGGTGGGTCGTACGGGAGGTTCGGCGAATTTGGCCCGCTCGACCCGGGCGGCTTGATGAGGCTGGTGTCGATCTTGGCGCCGCCTTCCGACGGGAGGCTCTGAAAAACCGCGCTGCCGTGCGACTCGGGAAGATTCGCGCCTTCCCGGCGCGGCGAGTGCCGCCCGTAGAATCCCGGACGGTAATTTCGATAAGACCAAACTTCCACCGGGACGCCGCCTTCCGTTCCGGCTTCGACCCGCGAGGGTTTTCCCAGCGCCAGATAGACCATCTCCGCGCTGAACCCCTTTTCCACGCCGCCGGTTTCAATCGCCTCCTTTTGTGCCGGGGTCAGCGACTGGAGCGCGGCGGAATTTTCCGCCATGCGCGACTGCGGCGACGACTGGCATCCGGCGCTCGCCAAAAGGGCGGACAAAAAAAACGTCGTGCGCCGGGGTTTCACGAGAATGACCATGTTGATGGAAACGATGCGCCGGCCGGCGCGTTCAGTTACACGCGGCGCGGGTAAATTTTCCGGCGGATCATTTCCCGCGAAGCTCGATGACTTCGCCACGACGTTCGGCGGCGACGTCGTAGTTGGCCGCAAGCAGGCGGGCGAAGCCTTCGGCGTCGTCGGCGCGGAAGACCCCGCTGAGACGCAGACGCTCGATCCTCGCATCCGCGATCTTCAAACGGATCGGGCTCTCGCGGTTGAAGAGCTCCACGGCCTCTCGCAGGCTTGTGCCCGCCAGCTCGACCCGCGGTTCGCGCCACGCAAGGCGCCGGCTCAGCTCCTCCGGCGCAAGGGTCTCGACCGCGGGCGCGCCGGCTTGGGCGGCCTCGGGCACCACCAGACGACAGCCCGCCCCGACCAGGACGGCGTCGGACGCATGCTTCGCCGCACCGGTTTGTTCGATCGCGACCTTTCCCTCGGTCACGATCACGTCCACGGCGTTGTTTTCTGCGAGCACGGCAAACGCCGTGCCCACCGCCTGGACGTCGACGTTCCCGGTGGAAACGACGAATGGCCGCGCCGGATTCTTCGCCACCGTGAACAAGGCCTGTCCGTGGAGCAGCCGCACGCTTCGCCGGGCGGGTTGAAAGTCGACCTCGATGCGCGCGTCCCGATCGAGCTCAATCACCGAGCCGTCCGCCAGCACGCGGCGCTCGATTCGCGAAATCGCCCCCCGCGCCGGATCCGGGCGGGTGAACATGACGACCACGACAGCTGCCGCCGCCAGGCCTGCGATCGCGAGGGACCTGCTCCATCTCCGGCTCAGCTTTCGCCGGGCCAGCTCGCGGATCATTTTGGCGGACTGGCCCCTGCGCCGCGTCTCGTCGAATGCGTGCCAGCCCGCGGCGACTTCCGCCCACGCCGCCGCGTGGCGTTCGTCGGCGGAAATCCACCGCTGGAACGCCGGCCCGTCATCGGCGGCCAAGCCCGCATCGAGCCGCGCCAGCCACGACGCGGCTTCATCGAGGATGTCGGGAGGAATGATGGGAGCGTCACGCGTCATGGCTCAATGCGGCGGGATGACCCCGTGGTTCCGCAGATAGTCGGCGCACTTGCGCGCGCCGCGGCCGATCTGGACCTGCACGGTCTGCTCGGAGAGACCGAGACGCTGCGCGATCTCCTTCTGCGAAACTCCCTGGAGTTTCCGGAGGATGAAAATCTCGCGGCAGCGGGCCGGCAGCGCGTCGACGGCATCGAGCAGCACGCCGATCTCCTGTTTGATGCTGACGGATTCCGCGACATTGATTCCTTCCTCCACGACGCCCGCCGCCGGGAATTCAGTTACGGGCTGCGTCGAAAAGATCCGCGGACGACGGAGGATGCTGAGCGCGACGTTGCGCGCCGTGGCGAACAGGTAGGCTTTCGCGCAGGCGATGCGCGATTTTTCCGGGTGCTGGAGCATCCGGACGTAGCTTTCCTGGATGAGGTCGTCGACATCCGGGACGCCGGGAAAATGGCTGCGGAGGTAAGCGCGCAGCGCAGGTTCGTGCGGCTGGATTTCGGTCGCGAACCAGCAGCCATCGTCGGGAGGGGTAGGATTCACCAGCGGCGGGTCGATGGTTTTCCTTTGTTCCGAAGTCCGGCGGCACGCAAGCCATGTCCGCCTGTGGAGAGAACGCCGGGGCGCCGGCGTTCCCCGGCGCCGGGTTTCAAATGTGGAAAAAAGTTCCCTCGTCTGCCGCTGAAAAAGTCCTTGCCTTCACGCCCGGAAGTTTGATTTTCCACACCTCCCTTCAGGGGAAGGACGGGCTCTTAGCTCAGTTGGTAGAGCGCCTCATTGGCATTGAGGAGGTCAGCGTTTCGAACCCGCTAGGGTCCACCAAATTTCGGGCCGCCGTGGTTGGCGGCCGCGGGGCCGGGCGAACGTCCAACATTCAACTTCCAACCTTGAATGCCGATCCGGAGACCGATCGCCCGAGTCCCAGACCCGCGATGTCCGGTCTTATGGGGCAGCTCACAAGCTTCGTGAACAACTCAGCCCTCTGTTCACAAAATCGAGGCCATCACACCGGTCGGACATTCAATGTTGAAAGTTGAATGTTGGAAGTTCGATGTTCCTCCGTCCCATCCGATCATTCGTCTTCTTCCTTCATGCGGAAGGTGACATTGACCGTCTCGCCCTTGTGATCCGGACGGGCGCCGATGGAACGGTACCGGCCCACCGCCTCGAGGACGGCTTTGTCGAATTCCTCGCTGCCCGATGATTGCGAAATGTGCGCTCCCGAGACCGAGCCGTCCGCCCCAAGGTGGAATTCCGCGACCGCCGTGAGCGAGTCCGCGAGGCCCGGCGGCTTGTCGAGCGCTTCCTTCAGTTTCCGCTTCAGCAGGGAAAAATAGGCGTCCATCAGGTCGCCTTCGTCGCGCGCGAGCGCCTTGCCCCCTGCCCCGCCGGTCTTGTTGCCGGCGGACCCGCCGACGACTCCGCCCGCGATGCCCGCGGTGTCGATGCGCTTCACTTTCGGATTCCCGCCGGTGGAGGCGACGGTGCGCGCCGCCTTGTTCTGCCGGTCGTATTCCTCCTTGGTCAGCCGCTTCTGCTCCGCTTCGCGCTCCTTTTTCACCTCGGCCTTGGCCTTGGACTCGCTGCGGATGATCCGGCGCTTGATCTGCTGCGAAAAATTCGGGGCCTTCGTGTCCACCGGCTTGGGCGCGGTTTTCGGCGGCGTCTTCTCGATCGGGGCCTTCGTGACGACGGGTTCCGGTGCGGACTCAACCGGCGCGGGCGCCACCGGCGGCGCCATCACCGGCGCCGGCTTCGGGGCGGGCGGCTCGGGAAGGGCAATCTTGATCCCGCCGGGGGTTCCCAGCGCCGGCGCTTCGAGAGCGCCGTAATTGTCGCCCTCGCCCGCTACGAGTTCGAAGATCTTCGGCTGCTCCTTCACCTGGGTCTGCACCAGGTAGGTGAACAACAGCGCGAGCCCGATCACCAGCGCGTGCAGCGTGGCTGAAAGGAAAAAAGCGCTGGGAGAACGGGCGGTCATGCGAGGTCGGAGTGCGGATCGCCGAGACCGGAAAGACCGGCGGCCCGCGCCTGGCTTTGGTGGTCTCGGTCTGGATTTTTCACCTCGGTCTGGATGGCCAACGGAGAGAGGGCGGTTTCCTAGTTCGGGGACTGCGTGTCCAGAGTGAACTTCAAGAGATTGTTTTTCTTCAGCTCGTCCATCAGGAGCACGACTTTCTCGTAGGACAGCTTCGCGTCGCCCCGGATCCGGATGATCGGCACCTTCGGCTCCGCGGCATAGCTGCGCAGCCGGGTCTTCAACTCGGAAAACGAAACCGGCGTCGTGTGGTTATCGAGGTAGAAATTCCCGCGCGCATCGATCGAGATCGCGACGAAGCGCGCGTCCTTGTCGGGCTTTTGCTGCGGACTCTTCGACTCCTGCGGCAGGTTCACTGGGATCGTCTGCTCCTGCTGGATCAGGGGAGTCGCGATCATGAAGATGATCAGGAGGGTGAACCCGAGATCGATCAGGTTCGTGACGTTCAGCTCCGAGATCGGATGCTGCGCGTGCTTGCGGCGAAAGGTGCGGGCCATGGCGGCGGATTGCTCAGGTCTCGAGCTCGAGCCGGTCGGCGAGCGCGCTGGCATAGTTCTCGAGCTCGGTGATGAGCTGCTTGCTTTTCCCCAGGAGGAAATTGTAGCCGAACACCGAGGGGATCGCGACCACCAGGCCGGCGATGGTCGTGAGGAGCGCGGCGGAGACGCCCGGCGCCAGGGTCTTGATGCTGGCGGATTCCTGCACCGCGACGGCGCTGAACGCCTCCATCACGCCCCAGACCGTGCCGAGCATGCCGAGGAACGGCGCGCCGGTGACAATCGTCGCGAGGAAAATCATGCTCGATTCGTAGCGCAGCGTCTGGCGCGAGAGCGCGCGCTGCAGCGCATTCTCCGCGTGCTCGAGCCGCGCCCGCGGGCTCGTGTCGCCTTTTTCCTTTCCGATCGCGGCGGCGCGCCAGTAGGACTCGATCGCCTCGGTGAAAAGGTCGGCGTAAGGAATCGCGCGCTGGTTGCGGAACGACTCGGGGAGGCTGAGCAGGGTTTTCTGGTCATTGAGATGCGCCTCGAACGCCTGGTTCATCTGCCGGAGCCGCTTCAGCTCAAAGTGTTTTCCGATCATGATCGACCAGGCGATGATGCTGAAAAAAGCGAGGCCGGTGGTGATCACCTGTCCGGCGATGTCGCACTTGGCGAAGACTTCGATCAGGTTGGTCGTCGCGAGGACGGGCGAGGAAAAAAAAGGCACGGGCATCGGCCAAAAGAGTTGGAGGCTTTGCCGGGAGCATTCAACGGAAATTCCCCCTCCGATCTCCGGAATTTGAACAGAAGGAAACGGAGGCAACGAAGCGCCGTCCGTCGGAGACGCCTGGGTTTGCAAGCCGCGTCGATGTTTTGTGGGATTTCAACCCCTCCGAACCGACTCCGCTTGAAACACGGACGCCACACTCGTACGGCGCTTCATTGCCTCCGTTTCCGTCTGTTCAAAATGGCCGGTGGCGATGCCCTCCGGCTTTGCGCGCTGCATCGATGTTTTGTCCTGGATTCCCACTCCGTCGAACCGACTCCGCTTGAAACGCGGACGCCGCACCCGGACGGCGCTTCGTTGCCTTCGTTCCCTTCTGTTCAAACCCGGTTTGGACGAATCTGGTTGCGGCGCGGCGCGGCTGATTTTTCGCTGGCGGGCTCCGCATGAATTTCAAGACGAACGCGCTGCAGGAACTTCGCGACCGGCGCGGGAGCCTCGCCTCCAAGCCCGCCGTCATCGGCTTCGATGGCTTCGTCGACACCATTGTCGCGCCGGTCGCCCTGCGCGCGGGCCAAGGGGACAATTTCACGCTGATCGGGACCATCACGGAATTCGGCCAGCGCATCCTCGGCGCCGCAGGCAAGAGCACCAACATCGAGTTTTATCCGCGCATGGACAAGCTCGGCGGCAACGGCCCGATCATGGCCAGCGCCCTCCTCGCCCACGGGGCGCCCGTGACCTACATCGGAGCCCTCGGCCGTCCGTCGCTGCACCCGGCGTTCGCCGAGTTCGCGAAACGCGCCACGGTTTATTCGCTCTGCGATCCGGCCGCCACCACGGCGGTGGAGTTCACCGACGGCAAGCTGATGCTCGGGATGATGCGGAGCCTCGACGACATCACGCCCGAAAGGATTTCGGCGGTGCTGGGCGACGACGTCTTCCGTTCGCTGCTCGGCGGCGCGGATCTGGTCGGGCTCGTCAACTGGACGATGATCCCGAATCTCACCGCGGTCTTTCACGACCTGGTGACGCGCGTGCTGCCGCGGGTGACGGTCCGGCCCGGGCGGATTTTCTTCTTCGACCTCGCCGACCCGGAAAAACGGTCGGCGTCCGACCTGACCTTCGCCCTCGAAACGATCGCCCAGTTCGAGCAGTTCGGACGAGTCACGCTCGGACTGAACCTCAAGGAGGCCCAGCAGGTCTTCACCACGCTCGGCTTCGGCACCGAAACCGAGACGGAAAGCGGCCTGCGCGCGATGGCGGCGAAAATCCGCTCGCGCCTCGACCTCACCACCGTGGTGGTTCATCCGAAGGAGGCGGCCGCCTGCGCCACCCGCGAGGATTCCTGGTGGGTGCCGGGGCCGTACGTCGCGCAGCCGCTGATCACCACCGGCGCAGGTGACCATTTCAACGCCGGCTTCGCGGCCGGGCAGCTGATGGGCTGCACCCCGGAGTCCGCCCTCGCCCTCGGCGTCTGCACCAGCGGCCATTACGTGCGCACGGCGAGGAGCCCGTCCCTCGCCGATCTCGAAACCTTCCTCGCGAACTGGAAATAAACCCTCACGCTTCCCGCATGCCTCTGAAAAACAAACCCGCCGGCAAGCTCATCTCCTTCGAAGGCTCCGAAGGCAGCGGAAAATCGACGCAGATTTCCCGGCTGGCCGCGCACCTCCAGAAATCGGGGCGCGAGGTCGTGTCGACCCGCGAGCCGGGCGGCACCGAAATCGGCGAGCAGATCCGGAACATCATCGTCCATAATTCCAAGGGTGACGAAATGTGCGCCGAGACCGAGCTGCTGCTCTTCACCGCCGCCCGCGCGCAGGTGGTGCGCGAGGTGATCGCGCCGGCCCTGGTGCGCGGGGCGGTCGTGCTCAGCGACCGCTTCCTCGATTCCTCCACCGTCTACCAGGGCATCGGGCGGAATCTGGCGGCCGACCCGGTCGAGCAGGTCAACCGGTTCGCCGTCGGCAATGTCATGCCCGACCTGACCCTTGTGATCGACGTCCCCACCGAGGTCAGCCTCGCCCGGATCCGCCAGCGCGCCTCCGACCTGCCCGACCGGATGGAGCGCGAGAACATCGATTTCTATAAGAAGATCCGCGACGGCTACCTGATGCTGGCGCAAGGCATGCCGCAGCGGTTCGCGGTGTTCGACGGCACCCTCGCTCCCGACGCCCTGGAAAAAAAGATCTGGGCGGTCGTGAAGGAGCGGCTGGGCTGACGGCGGAAGGCCGGGCGAAACCACCGCCGGCCGCACCGATCTCCTTCCGGTTTCCGTCATCCACCGTCCGCCACTGAAATGATTTCGCCGACTCCCTGGCCCGAAGCGCTGGCCGGCACCCCGGCGGTGGCGGTGATCGAGCAGGCGATCGCGCGTCAGCGCCTCTCGCACAGCCTCCTGCTGCACGGCGACGATCCGCGGACGCTGGAAGCGGTCGCCCTCGCGATCGCGGACCGCCTGCTCAACGTGAAAACCGCCGCGGGACGCTTCCCGCCGGAGCAGCACCCGGATTGTTTCACCCTGCGGCCGGCGGGAAAAATGCGGCAGATTTCCGCCGACGCGACGCGCGAGCTCATCGGCAAGGTCCAGGTTTCGCCCGCGGTCGCGCCGCGCAAGGTCGCGATCCTCTATGAGGTCGACCGGATGAACACCGCCGCGGCCAACGTCTTCCTGAAAACGCTCGAGGAGCCGCCGGCCAACACCACCCTGCTCCTGCTCACCACGCGGCCCTACGCGCTGCTGCCGACGATCCGGAGCCGGGTCCTGCACTTCCGTTTCCCCTCGGCCGGAATTGCCGTGTCGGCGGAAGGATGGACGGGATGGCTCGACGACTACCGCGCCTGGCTCGCGCGCCTCGGCGAAGGCGTAAGCGGCAAGACCGCCGTGGCCGACCAGATCTTCACGCTCTACGGGCTCGTGGCGCGGTTCGGCGCCGTGCTGGACTCGGCCACCGGCGAGGCCTGGAAGGCGCAGAAGGAAAAACTGCCGGCGGACCTGGATGACGACGAACAGGTCGCGATCGAGACCGGGATCGCCAACGGCCTTCGCGCGCGCCTGTTTGCCGAAATCGAAACGGCCACCCGCGCCTTCGCCCTGCCGCGCCTGCTCGCCGGCGACGCCGGCGCCGGCCGCGCCTTCGCCAGCGCGATCGGAAAGCTCGAGCACAACGTCGGGCTGCTGCGGTTGAACCTGAACGTGTCGGCCGCGCTCGAGGACTTCCTGCTGACCTCGCTGCGGCTGTGGACGAAACGCTGAGCGCCACTCAAAGAATCGGCCGCGGCGATTTTTTTAACCACAAAGGGCGCGAAGCACGCAAAGGTCCGGACCATTCCTGTGCTTGACCCAACCAGAAGGATTGAGATTGGGGTCCGGACCTTTGCGTGCTTCGCGTCCTTCGTGGTAAAAATCCGGGGATCGTTCACCGCAGCAACGCGACGAAAGCCTCGCGCGCATCCATGTGCGGATTGTGTCCCGCCTCCGCGATGACCGCGATTTTCGCCCGCGGAAAATGCGCGAGAATCCCGGAGTGATCCTCCGTCTTCACGTAACGCGATTTTCCCCCCACGACGAACAGCGCCTCGCCGTCGAAGCGGTCGTCCGGGCCGAGCGGGTTTTGCTCCAGCGCGGAGAGCGCCGCGGTCAGCACCGGCAGGTTGATCTGCCAGCGCCAGCGTCCGTCCTTCAGCTCAAGGTTCGTCGCGAGGAATTTCCGCATCGCCCAGTCGTCGATGTGCGGCTCGAAGCTCTGCTCGGCCGCGGTGCGCGAGGCCAGGCGGCCGAGGTCGAGTTCGTTCATCGCCCTGAATTCGTCGTCATGGGCGGCCGCGCGATAATCCCGCGGCGCGATGTCCACCACGACGAGGCGCGCGACCCGCTCCGGATGACGGCACGCGAGCAGCATGGCCACCTTGCCGCCCATGCTGTGGCCGACGAGGACGACGCGCGGAAATCCCTGCGCGTCGAGCCACGCGACGACATCGCTCATCATCGCCTCGTAGGTCATTTCCGGGGCATGCGGCGACGCGCCGTGGTTGCGAAGGTCCAGGGCGAAGACATGGAACTGGCCGGCAAGGTCGCGGCCCGCCGTCTGCCAGTTGCGCGACGATCCCAGCAGCCCGTGCAGGATCACCAGCGGCGGTTTTCCCGCTCCTCCCAGGTCGCGATGGAAAAGCTCCATCGGCGAAGCAGAGCGCAGCCGCGTTTCGGGGGCCAGTCGAAATCGGCGGAATCAACCGCAAGCTTGCCCCTCCTGGCTCCTGAATCCTCACTGCCTGCTTCCCCGCACCATGGACGCCAAACTCACCCCGATGATGCAGCAGTATTTCGAGGTCCGCCGGGGACTGCCGCGCGACACGCTGCTGCTTTTCCGCCTGGGTGATTTCTTCGAGATGTTCTTCGACGACGCCGTCGTCGCCTCGCGCCTGCTGGGCCTGACCCTGACCAAGCGGCAGGATCATCCGATGGCGGGCATTCCCGCCCATGCCTGCGATACCTATGTGACCCGGCTGCTCGCGGCCGGAAAAAAGGTGGCGATCTGCGACCAGGCCGAGCCGGCGCAGGCGGGCCGGCTCGTCAGGCGCCAGCTGACGCGGATCCTCTCTCCGGGGACGACCCTCGCCGCCAGCCAGCTCGACGCCGCCCGCAACCACTACCTCTGCGCGCTCACCTTCGACAAACTCGGTCTCCACGCCGCGTGGCTCGACCTGTCGACCGGCGAGTTTCGCGTCGCGACGGATGCGCAGGTCGCGAATCTGCTTCCCGTCCTCACGGCGCTCGATCCGGCGGAGATCCTCGTGATCGAGGGCGAGCTCGCGCGCTGGTCCGCCGCGCCGCACGAGCAGGCCGCGACGCACGAGCTGCACGCGTTCTGCGCCGCCCGCCTGTGCTCGGAGCTTTCCGGCTACCATTTCGAAACCGCCACCGGCGCGAAGACGGTGATGGACACGCTGGGCGTGCTCAACCTGCAGGGCTTCGGGCTCGCGCACTCCCACCCCGCGCTCGGCCCCGCTGGCGCGCTCGTCTATTACGCGACGGAAAATCTCTGCGCGAAGCCGGAAAACCTGCGGGGACTGCAGGAATATCGCAGCGCCCGCACCCTGCTCCTCGATCCGGCGACGCTCCGCAACCTCGAGATTTTCTCCTCCAGCCGCGGCGCGCGCGAAGGCTCGCTGCTCTGGGCGATCAACCGCACGACGACCTCCGCCGGCGCGCGCCGGCTCGAGCAGTGGCTGGCCGCCCCGACGCTTGACCTGCCGGAAATTCACCGCCGCCAGGTCCTGGTCGGCGAACTCATGGCCGCCCCCTCGCGTCTCGCGGCCCTGCGGGAGCAGCTGGCGGGGGTGCGGGACATCCCGCGGATCCTCGGGCGGCTCCAGAACCGTCTGAGAAACCCGCGGGAAATCGGCGGCGTGAAGGACACGCTCCGCCAGCTGCCCGCCCTCCGCGCGGAACTGGAGGCCTGCGGCGGAGGCCTCGCCTCGGATTACGATCCGCGCCTCGCGGAGCTGCCCGCCCTGCGCGAGCTGCTCACGCGCGCGCTCGCCGACGAGCTCCCCAACGACCTTGCCGACGGCAATTATGTCCGCGCGGGCCACGATCACGAACTGGATCGCCTCCGCCTCCTCACCTCCGGCAACAAGTCCTGGCTCTCCGATCTCGAGCGCGGCGAGCAGGAGCGCACCGGCATCCGCAGCCTGAAGGTGCGGTTCACGAATAATTTCGGGTACTACATCGAGATCACCAAGGCCAACCTGCACCTGGTGCCGGACGATTACGTCCGCCGCCAGACCACCGTCGGCGGCGAGCGCTACGTCACCGAGGCCCTGAAGCAGAAGGAAAAGGAAATCTTTCACGCCGAGGAAAACGCCCTCGCCCGCGAGCTGGAGATTTTCAACCACCTCGTGGCGGCGGTCCTCGACGAATCGGTCGCGCTGATGCGCACGGCCGAGGCGCTCGCCGAACTCGACGTGCTCGCCGGCTGGGCCGTGCTGGCGCGCGAATGGAATTATGCCCGCCCCGTCATCGACGAGGAGGAGGCGCTGGAAATCGCCGAAGGGCGCCATCCGGTGGTGGAGCAGATGCTGAAGGCGCCCGACACCGCGCTCGCCCGCGGGACGACGCAAGCCTTCGTGCCGAACGACACGCTGCTCGCCTGCGACGACGCCCAGATCGCGCTGATCACCGGGCCGAACATGGCCGGCAAGTCGACCTACATCCGCCAGGTCGCGCTCATCGCCCTCCTTGCGCAGGTCGGGTGCTGGGTGCCCGCCAGATCGTGCCGGATCGGGCTGGTCGACCGGATCTTCTCACGCGTTGGCGCGAGCGACGACCTGGCCCGCGGAAATTCGACCTTCATGGTCGAGATGAACGAGACGGCCAACATCCTCAACAACGCCACCGCGCGCTCGCTGATCATCCTCGATGAAATCGGCCGCGGCACCTCGACCTACGACGGCCTTTCGATCGCCTGGGCGGTGGTCGAGCACCTGCACCGCGATGCCGACGCCGGCCCGCGCACGCTGTTCGCGACGCATTACCAGGAGCTGACCCAGCTCGAGAAGCATCTCCCGCGGCTCCGGAATTTTTCCGTCGCGGTGAAGGAGTGGCAGGACGAAATCCTTTTCGTCCGTCGCGTCGTCCCCGGCGCAGCCGACCGCAGCTACGGAATCCAGGTGGCGCGCCTCGCGGGCCTGCCGCTGAGCGTGATCGAGCGCGCCAAGACAATCCTCAGCAAACTCGAGAGCGACGATGCGAACGTGACGGTCGCCGCCCCGCAGGCGCGCCCGAAAAAGAAAATCTCCGTGATCCCCCAGGACAGCTCGCAGCTGAGCCTGCTCTGATCAATGCAGCACCTAGGTGGAGCGCATTGCCCTCAATGCGCTGGAGAGTCGAGCGGAGCTCCAGGCACCTACGGAGCATCCAACGCGTTGAGGGCAACGCATTCCACCCTGTCCACTTCCGCTCTTGGCGGTCTTCGCGTCCTTCGCGGTTCCAACAAACCGCCATCATCGCCAGCCTCAGCCTCGGTTTCAGTCTCAGCCCGCTTGATGGACGCGCCGCCGCAAGGTCCAGAGCTGCTTCGCCTGGGAAATGATTTCCTGCAGGACGTCCGGCGTCACCGCCTGCTTCGGATCGTCGCCGATGCCGTGGCTCGGGTTCACATGCGCTTCAATGCAGAGCCCGTCGGCGCCATAGGCCACCGCGGCCAGCGCGCAGGCCGGGACGTAGATCGCCTTCCCCACCGAATGCGACGGATCGACCACGACGGGCGCCCAGGTTTTTTCCTTGAGCAGCGGAGTGATGCTTTCGTCCGGATGGTTCCGGTACCCGTCGAGCGTCGGCGCGGTCCCGCGGGGACAGAGGATCACGTTGGGATTTCCGAAGGCCGCGATATACTCGGCCGCCGAAATGAATTCGCTCAGCGGCCCCATGTGGATGCTGCGCTTGAGCAGCACGACCGTGTCGCGCTCCGCGATCGCGCGGCCCACGGCGCGCAGCAGCGAATAGTTGAGGGCGTTGCGCGCGCCGATCTGCAGCGAGTGGACCCCCGCGTCGAGCGCGAGCGTGATGTGCGCGTCCTCCATCACCTCGGTGTCCACGGGCAGGCCGGTGCGCCGCGACGCCTCCATCAGGATATCCAGCGACTTCACGTCGCCCTGAAACGTGTAGGGGTTCGTCCGGGGCTTCCACACCCCGCCGCGGAGAACGTGGGCGCCGGCCTCCTTCACCGCAGCGGCGGTTTCGTAGAAATAATTCGGATTCTTCGGGTCGATCGTGCACGCGCCGGCGATGACGAAGAGCTCCTCCCCCAGCGTCACGCCGCCCGCCTTGATCCGGTGCGTCGCGAGATCGGACCGCTTGTCCATCAGCTTGAAGGGCGACTGAATCCGGTCGATGCGGTCGACGTAGGCCAGGCCTTCGAGCCGGTTGATCATGAGCTCGTCGCGCTCATCGCCCACGATCGCGTAGATGGTGCGGACCGCGCCGATGATCGGCTGGATCCGGCAGCCGAATTCGCCGACGATCGCGGTGATCTCGCCGAGCTGCTCCGGGGTGAGTCGATTCGATTTGGGGAGAATCATGAGGGATGGGAGGAGGATAACGAAAAAGCGGCAGGATGTCTTGTACTTCCGGACCCGGAAACCGGGCGAACATCGAACGTCCAACTTTCAACTTCCAACCTTGAATGCCGATCCGGTGGTACCAACGAATCGCTCGATTGAATCGGCGACTGCGTACGTGAGCGAGTGGAACAGCGATGTCCGA
>JAQGON010000073.1 GCA_028293565.1 Verrucomicrobiota bacterium
GGCCGGGCGGCGTTGAACCGATCACCGATCGCCGGACGATCCTAGGACGCCAGCACTTCCGCGTGGAATTCCTGCCAGCTGTCGAAGTCGTTCAGGCGCACCCAGAACTTTTTTTCACCGCAAAGAGCGCGAGGAACGCGAAGTTCGATCCATGGGGATAGGGCACATAACCGGTTTGGCCTTGATGCTCTTGGTGACCTTCGTGGTGAAAATCATCCGGGCGCTTTTTGTTTTACCACGAAGGATACGAAGCACACGAAGGTCACCCTATCCGATGAATCGGCCTTCGCGGTCCTCGCGCCCTTTGCGGTGAAAATAAAAACAGAGGGGTTACTTTCCCCGCTGGATGAGCTCCACCTCGTAGCCTTCCGGCGCGTCGATGAAAGCGATCACCGATCCGCTGCCGGTGACGGTCGGACCGTCGCTGAGCTTGTACCCTTTCTTTTCCAGCGCGCTGGCGAATGCCTTCAGGTCCTCGACCTCGAAGGCCAGATGCATGAGGTCGGGCTGGACCTGCACGCTCGGGCTGCCGGGCAGCTGGCACAGTTCAATTTCCTCCTCGCTGTTCGGCGTCTGGAGGAAGGCGAGCTGCGCGCCGCGGGGCGAAACATGCTGCCGCGCCAGCTTCAGCCCGAGCGCGTCCTGGTAAAACTTGATCGTGCGTGCCAGATCGTTCACGCGCATGCGCGTGTGCAGGAGTTTTTTGACCATGCCACCATCCTGTCCGTTCGCGCCGCCGCCGCAAGGCGCCGCAGCGAATCAAATCCAGGCCGGCCGGGCGCAGGTCATACCCCCGTCTTCTGGCCGATCTGCGCCAGCAGCTTCACGAACCACGGCGTCTGCACGTCGAAATGTTTTCCTCCCTTGATCCGCGGAAACTCGATCGCGCGCAGCACGTCGCCGCGCTCCTCGTCCTCGCCGACCACGCCGCTCTCGCGGCGCAGCGCGCACTCCACGGCGTGACGCACGCACCGGTCGATCAGGCCGAGGTCGGCGCTGTTGGCCGCGGCCGCCCGCGCGTAATAGCCGCTCTTCTGGACGAGCACCTTGTCGGCGCCGACGAGCTTGGAGAAACGCTCGCCGAACCACTGGCCCGGATTGATCAGGTCGATCTTCACATGGCCGAACGGATCGCGGGGCGGCTCCTCGCCGCGCGCCACCATCTCCGCCACGATCTCGTCCACGCCCGCGCCCTCGCTGAGGAAAATGTTCGCGTTGCCCTCCTGGTCCATGACCGCCTTTAGCCGTTTCGCCTCGGTCGCGATGTCGAACGGCAGCTCCGGCAGATAAACGCCGTGCACCGAAAGGCGCGCGCGGCTGATGCCGAGGCTCGGCACGTAGGGCTGCGATTCGAGCAGCTTCATGTACTCGTAGGTCGTCGCCGCCGCGAGCCAGCCGCAATGGCGGCCCATGATCTCGTGGACGATCAGCACGCGGGAACTCGAGCTGTGCTCGGCCACGACCCGCTGGAAAAAGAGCGCGCCCTCGCGCGCCGCCGTCAGCGCGCCGAGACTCTGGCGAATGGGGATGATGTCGTTATCGATCGTCTTGGGCAGGCCGATGACCGTCAGCTCGTGGCCGGTCTTCGCCAGATAGGCGGCGAGCTCGGCAGCCGTGGTGTTCGTGTCGTCGCCGCCGATGGTGTGGAGCACGTCGACGCCGTCGCGCCGCAGCTGCTCGGCGGCGACCTCGAGTGGATTTTCGCCCTCCTTGACCAGCTTGCGCTTCACGCAGTCCTTGACGTTCGTGAGCTTGACGCGGCTGTTGCCGATCGGGCTGCCGCCGTAGTGGCGGAGGACGCGCGCCGAGTCGCGCAGGTCGTCGGCGACCGGAATCCGGTCGCCCAGCAGCAGCCCCTTGTACCCGTTGCGGTAGCAGATCAGCTCGATTTCCGGCGCGACGGCGGTGTAGCGCTCGATCAGTCCGCCGGTCGCGGCGCTGAGGCAGGGCGCGAGCCCGCCCGCGGTGAGGATGGCAACTTTGCGGGGAGGCATGGGCACTTCCCAAGAAGCACGTCCCATGCTCAGCGTCCAGCCTCGGCGTCGGTTTTGGACCCGCCGGGAAGAGAATTAGGGACCGACCCTGAACACCTGAACATTCCCTGCGCGAGTTCACCGAGATCGAATTTCCGAACGGCGATCCGGATTTCCCGGTCATCGCCACGGCCGCGGCCGGAATCCCGGTCGTTTCGTCGCGCGCCACTGACACGGCTGATAGTGCCTTTACTTTTCTCGGCGAGGCATAAAAAGGTTCCGCCCGATAGGTGGGCGCCTTGTGCAAGCGGTGAGGGGAAAGAGAAAAAATCCCATGCCTCGCATCCTGATTATCGACGACGAAGCCCCGGTGCGCGAAATTTGCGCCTCGATTCTCACGCTGGCCGGGCATCAGGTCACCACCGCTGCGGACGGATTTGAAGGAACGAATCAGGTCCGCCGCGAAGCGCCGGACCTGATCCTTCTCGATCTTTCGATGCCCTATGGCGGGCTCCCGACGCTTCGGGTGGTGCGGGGCCAGTGCCCGGACGTGCCCATCATCGCGATGTCCGGCTCCCGTTCGGCGCAACTTGAGCTGGCCGCCGGCCTGGGCGCGCAACGCATCTTGGCAAAGCCGTTCGCCCCGGAAGCGCTCGTGCGGGCGATCGCCGACCTCCTGCGGGAAACCGAGAAAAAATCTCCCGGAGCCGACCCCCGCCCCGAAATCCCCCGGCCGCCGTTCGCCTCGATCGCGGAGTAACGCCATGCCGAACCTACCTCCATGGGGTCTGGGAGCAGCCGCACCGGTGCAATCCCAGGCCGACCTCCGGCGCGGGCTGCGCATCCTGCACCTCGAGGATGCGACGGCGGATCGCGAACTCGTGTGCGCGGTTCTGGCGGATGCCGGTTTCGCGTGCCAATTCAGCTATGCGATAAACCAGCGGGAATTCGCGGCGGCGCTCGAGAGCGGTCCCTTCGATCTGATCCTTTCGGATTTCACGCTGCCGGGATACGATGGCGCCGCCGCCCTCGCGTTCGCCCGCTCCCGCGTTCCCGAGGTTCCCTACATCATCGTTTCCGGAACCATCGGGATCGACCGGGCCGTCGACTGCCTGAAACAGGGAGCCAGCGACTATGTCCTGAAGGACGGACTGGGCCGGCTGATCCCGGCGGTTTCCCGCGCGCTGGCCGAGGTGGCGGAACGCACCCAACGCCAAGCCGCCGAGAAACGTTTCCGCGAAATGGCGGAAAATATCCGCGACGTATTCTGGACCGCAACGCCTGACGGGCGGAGCCTGACCTATGTCAGCCCTGCGTTCGAGCAGGTCTTTGGCCATCCCATCGCCGAGCTCGTGGCGCAGCCTGCGCTCTGGCTTGAAAACGTGGTCGAGGAGGACCGGCCCCGCGTGGAAGCGGCACTGGGCCAGTTGAAAGAGGGCAACGCTTCGCGCGCGGAATACCGGATCGTCCGGTCCGACGGGACCACCCGGTGGATCGAGGGTCGCGGCTATCCTTTGCGGGATTACGACCAGAAAGTCACGCATACGGTCGGGATCGCCACCGACATCACCGACCGGAAGCAGCTGGAGAGCCAGCTGCTCCAGGCGCAAAAAATGGAGGCCATCGGGCAGCTCGCCGGCGGCGTCGCGCACGACTTCAACAATATCCTGACGGTCATCATCGGGAACGCGGGACTCATGCTCAATGCCGGGAACCTGTCGCCCGACCAGGAAAAGTTCCTGAAGCAGATTTACACCGCCGGCGAACGCGCCGCCAGCCTCACCCGCCAGCTCCTGATGTTCAGCCGCAAGCAGGCCGTCAACCGTTGCACGCTCGACGTGAACAAGGTCATCGAGGAAGTGGCCCAAATGCTGGGTCGCCTGATCGGGGAAAACATCCGGCTCGAGCTCATCCTCCCGACGGGGGTTCCGCCGGTCGTCGCGGACGCCGCCATGATGGAGCAGATCCTGATGAACCTGGCGGTGAACGCCCGGGACGCGATGCCGAAAGGCGGGCTCCTCTCCATCGCGACGAAGCGGGTCGCCCTGGATGACATCGCGAGCTATGAGCATCCCGCCCGCCGACCGGGCGACTTTGTCAGTATCAAGGTCCGCGATACGGGGGCCGGAATTCCGGCGGACGTCCTGCCGCGGATGTTCGAGCCCTTCTTTACGACCAAGGCGCCCGGAGACGGCACCGGGCTGGGTCTGGCGACGGTCTTCGGCATCGTCCAGCTCCACGAAGGCTGGATCGAGGTGGAAAGTCCGCCGGGACAGGGAGCCTCCTTTGAAATCTTTCTGCCGGCCGTGATGGATCCCCTGGTCGTCCCGGTCAACAGCGCGAGCCCCTTCGTCCTGCGCGGCGGCAAGGAGACGGTCCTCCTCGTGGAAGACGAGCGGCCGGTGCGGGAGTTCGCCGTCGCGGTCCTGGAGCACTTCGGCTACCGCGTCCTCCAGGCCGCCTCGGGAGTGCAGGCCCTCGAGGTCTGGAAGTGGCACGCGGCCAAGATCAGCCTTCTCCTCACCGATCTGGTCATGCCCGACGGCATGACGGGAGTGGAACTTGCCCAGCGGCTGCATGGCGAGAAGCCCGCGCTGAGGGTCGTGTTCACCAGCGGCTACTCGAGCGAGATGGCCTCCCGGGTCTTCGCCCTCCAGCACGAGATTCCCTTCCTCCAGAAACCGTACGTCCCCGAAACGCTCTCCCGCGCCGTCCGCGACGCATTGGATAAATCCACCCCCTGAGGATCTCGCCACCGCGTCCGTGAGACCGGATTCACGACCGCCAACCACTCCCCCGCCCCATGAACTTTCTTCGCGATCTTCCCATCAAGCGGAAGCTGACCGCGATCACCCTCCTGACCAGCGGGATTTCGCTCGCGCTCGCGTGCACGGCCTTCGTCACCTACGAACTGCTGATCTTTCGCCGGGACATGGTCCGCGACCTCGCGACCACGGCGGAGATGGTCGGTTTCAGCAACGCGCCGGCGCTGGCATTCGACGACACGAAGTCAGCGACGCAAACGCTGACGGGCCTGGCCGCGCAGCCTCACATTATCGCCGCGCGGATCTACACGCCCGATGGCAAGGCCTTCGCGAGCTATCGGCGTCCAGCCGACACGCGCTCCCACTGGCCCGCGCCGGAACCCAACAGCGAGTTTTTCGGCTACGACGGCTTGGCGCTGTTTCGGTCGATCCAGAGCGGCGGCGAAAAAATCGGCACGATCTACCTGCTGTCGGATCTGGACGAATTGGATTTGCGGTGGCGCCTCTATGCCATGATCGCCGTGGGCGTCCTCCTGGTCGGCATCCTCGTCGCGTGGCTCCTCGCGTCCAGGCTCCAGCAGGTGATCTCGCAACCTGTCTCGGAGCTGGCGGCGATCGCCGGGCGCGTGGCGGGCGGAAAGGATTATTCCGCGCGCGCCGTAAAGCAGAGCAACGACGAGTTCGGGCAATTGATCGAGGGCTTCAACCATATGCTGGACCGGGTCCAGGCGAGGGACGCCGAGCTCCAGGCCGCCCACGACCAACTGGAAAAACGGGTCGCGGAACGCACCGCCTCCCTCCGCCAATCCCAGGAGGAAATCGCGCAGAAGGAAGCCCAGCTGCGCTTCATCATCGAGGCGGTCCCCTTCAGCGTGACCTGGATCTACTATCGCGAGGACCGGATCGAGCGCCTGGTCAACCAGGCTTTTTTCCGGATCACCTCCCTCGATCCCAAAAAAACGCCGGACGTCGAGGATGTGCGACGCATTTCCTATCCCGAAGACCTCAAGCGCCAGGACGAATTCCGGGACCAGCTCGTCCGGGGCGAAACCGACGAGTTCAGCATGGAGAAACGTTACCTGCACGCGAGCGGCGAGGTGATCTGGGTTGTCCTCACGATCAAGGTCTTTCGCGGGGAGCAGGGAAAGATCCTCCAGGAGGTTTCCACCCTCGTGGACATCACCGAGCGCAAGCGCGCGGAACTCGAGCTCGAGCAGCTGCACAAGCGCCTGCTGGAAACCTCGCGCCAAGCCGGCATGGCGGAAGTCGCGACCGGCGTCCTGCACAACGTCGGCAACGTGCTCAATAGCGTGAATGTTTCCGCCACGCTCGTGTCCGATCACGTCCGCCGCTCCAAGATTTCCAATCTCGGCAAACTTTGCGCGATGCTGTCCGAACACGGCAACGACCTGGGAACCTATCTCACCGCCGATCCCAAGGGGAAACTCATCCCCTCCTATCTGTCGACCCTGACGGAAAATCTCTCGACCGAACAGAAGTCGATCGTCGTCGAGCTGGAAAACCTCCGGAAGAACATCGAGCACATCAAGGACATCGTCGCGATGCAGCAAAACTACGCGAAGACGTCGGGCGTCGTCGAAACCGTTTCGGTGCCGGATCTCGTGGAGGACGCCATCCGGATGAATGCCGGCTCGCTCGCCCGCCACGACGTCGAAATCAGCCGCGATTACCAGGCCCGTCCGGTCATCACCCTCGAGAAAAACAAGGTGCTGCAGATCATCGTCAACCTCGTGCGCAACGCCAAGTACGCCTGCGACGAATCCGGCCGGAGCGACAAGCTGCTGACCACCCGGATCACCGCCACCGACCACAGCGTCAGCATCACGATTATCGACAACGGCGTCGGGATCCCGCGGGAGAACCTGACGCGGATATTTGCCCACGGTTTCACCACCCGCAAGGACGGGCACGGCTTCGGGCTGCACACCGGCGCCCTGGCCGCCAAGGAGCTCGGCGGCTCGCTGACCGCCGAGAGCAACGGGCCCGGGTTGGGCGCCACATTTATTCTCACGCTGCCCTTCAAACCCAATCTCCCCCCGTCATGAGCCGCCCCCATCTCGACAAAAATCTCCGCATCCTCGTCATCGACGACAACCGGTCGATTCACGACGACTTTCAAAAAATCCTCGCGGGCGCCGCACTGGACAATGCCGCCGAAAGCGTCGAAGCGACCCTCTTCGGCCAGGCGGCCGAGACCCGGCCGACCCATCAGTTCCAGGTCGAATCCGCCTATCAGGGAAAGGAAGGACTGGAGATGGTCCGGCAGGCGCTGAAGGACGGCCGGCCCTATGCGATGGCGTTCATGGACGTCCGCATGCCACCGGGCTGGGACGGCATCGAAACGACCGCGCAGGTCTGGGCGATCGATCCCGACCTGCAGATCGTCATTTGCACGGCATATTCCGACTACTCGTGGGATTCCATGATCCAGAAGCTCGGGCAATCCGACAAACTGCTGATCTTGAAGAAGCCGTTTGATAACGTCGAAGCTCTCCAGCTTGCCACGGCGCTCAGCGAGAAATGGCACCTGGGGCAACAGGCCAAGTTCCAGATGGCGGACATGGAAGCCCTGGTGATGGAGCGCACCCGGGACCTGCGGGCCGCGATGGAAGCCGCCGAGGTCGCGAATCGGGCCAAAAGCGAATTCGTCGCGAACATGAGTCACGAAATCCGAACGCCGATGAATGGAATCATCGGCCTCACCGGCATCCTCATCGATTCGGATCTCACGCCCGAGCAACTCGAATTCGCGGAGACGATCCGCAACAGCGCGGACACGCTGATGACGATCATCAACGACATCCTGGATTTTTCGAAGATCGAGGCCGGGAAACTCAGTTTCGAAAATCTGGACTTCGACCTCGTCGACACGGTCGAGAGCACCCTGGACATGCTGGCCGAACGAGCCCAGGCGAAGGGCATCGAACTGGTCATGGCCGTCCCGCCGGAGGTGCCCGAACTCATCCGGGGCGATCCCGGACGGTTGCGGCAGATTCTCACCAATCTGCTCGGGAACGCGGTCAAATTCACCGAGGGCGGAGAAGTCGTCGTTCGCGTCAGCAAACTGGACGAGGACGCCACGCATGTGGAGGTGCGTTTCGACGTGCACGACACCGGGGTCGGAATTTCCCCGGAGGCGCAGGCCCGCCTGTTTCAGGCGTTCACCCAGGCCGACGCCTCCACCACGCGCAAGTACGGAGGCACAGGGCTCGGCCTCGCGATCTCGAAGCGCCTGGTCGCCATGATGGAGGGAAAAATCGGCGTGCAAAGCGAACCCGGCAAGGGATCGACTTTCTGGTTCACCGTGCGGTTCGAAAAACCCGCCCATGGCGCCAAGCCCGCTCTCCCCATCGACCACGATGGCTGGTCCAATCTGCGGGTCCTCGTCGTGGATGACAACGCCACGGCCCGGCAAGTCTTGCGGCACCAGATTTTTGCCTGGAAATTGCAGAAGGGAAGCGCGGCGAGCGGCCATGAAGCCCTGCAGGTCCTTCGCGAGGCCGCCGCCGAGGGGCGGCCATACGATTTGGCGCTCCTCGACGTGCAAATGCCTGAAATGGACGGCCTCGCGCTCGCCCAAGCCATCAAGGCCGATCCGTCGATCGCCGCCACGCGCCTCATCGCACTGACTCCGAAGGGAAGAACGCTCGGCCCCGACGAGTTGAAGAGGGCAAAAATCGATGCCTCCTTGGCGAAGCCGGTCAAGTACGCGCGGCTGCTCGACGCCTTGGTCGCGGTCATCGGCCGGACGGCGGCAGCGAGCATCACGGCCAAACCCGGGACGACCGCTCCGGTCCTTCCGTTGGCGCTCACCGTCAAGCTCCAGAAGACCCGCATCCTCCTGGCGGAGGACAATATCGTTAACCAAAAAGTCGCTTTGGTGATGCTGCAAAAACTGGGCGCGGTCGCGGACACCGCGGCCAACGGATTCGAGGTCCTCGAATCGCTCCAGCGTTTTTCCTATCCGCTGCTTTTCATCGACGGCCAGATGCCGGAAATGGACGGCTACGAGGCGACCCGCCTCATCCGGAAACAGGAGGAGGACACATCGGTCCCCTGTGCCTGGAAAAGTCCGGTCCATATCATCGCCCTCACCGCCAACGCCATGCAGGGAGACAGGGAACTGTGTCTCGCAGCGGGGATGAACGACTACATCAGCAAGCCCGTCCGGATGCACGACCTGCAGGCCGCCCTCGAACGGTGGCACTCCTCCCAGTTGCTCGTGTAGCCGCGAGGCTTCGAGGAATGGAAAAGCAAATTTCATGATTTCCCTTCGATCACTCATCTTCGCCGTCGCGACGCCGGTCCTTGTTGCGCTCGCCCATGGAGCGCCGCGCCGCGAAGCGGATTTCCAATTGCTCTCACCGGATCGCCGGATCGAAGTCACGGTCTGGGTCGGCGAAATCCTGCACTATGCGGTGAAGGTCGATGGACAGGGTGTCATCGCCGACTCGCGGCTCGGCCTCAAGCTGACGGTCGGCCTCGATGACAGCTGGATCTGCCTTCAGAACCGTCGCCGAACCGCCGACGCCTCGTGGGAGAACCGTTTCGGCAAGCGTCGGCAGGTGCGGGATCACTTCAACGAGTTGCGGCTCACCGTGCGCCAGGGACTGATGCGCACGCTCGAACTGGTGTTTCGGGCTTACGACGATGGCGTCGCCTTTTGCTACGTGCTGCCGGCCCCGGACGGGCTCGACTTGCCGGTGCTCGACGAGGAGCTGACCGAATTCGCCTTCGCCGGCGATTATCCCTGCTATGCGGGCGAAGACCGGCGGAAGCGTTTCGCGAGTCCGCAGGAATGGACCTTCCCCCGGCGCCGCCTGAAGGAAATCACTCCCGATTCGCTGATGGGCCTTCCTCTCCTTGTCCAAACGCCGGCGGCGTGGGTCGCCATCACCGAATCGAACCTCCGGGATTGGTCGGGGCTCTGGCTGTCGGGCACGGCGTCCGCCGGCAGGATTGAGCCGGCTCCGGCCGCGGTCCTGCGGGCGAGACTCGCGCCGCGCCTCGACGGCGGCGGCCTGGTGAAACTCGCCCCGCCCCACACCTCGCCCTGGCGCGTGATCATGATCGGCCGGGAGCCGGGCCGCCTCGTCGAAAGCGATCTGGTTCTGAACCTGGCCGCTCCCTGCGAGCTCGAAGACGTGTCCTGGATCAAACCAGGGGTGATGGCTTGGGACCACTGGTGGTCGGGTGGCGTCCAGATGGACACGGCAACCATCAAGTCCTACATCCAATTGGCCGCCGACATGGGCTGGCCGTACCAGCTGATCGACTGGCATTGGTACGAACCGATCAGCCGGCCCTCGGGCGACATCACGAAGGTCGCCCCCGAACTCGATCTGCCCGAGGTCCGCCGCTTTGCGCGGGAAAAAAATGTCCGGCTCTGGCTGTGGCTGCATTGGGAGGACGTCGATCGCAACGATGCCTACAAAAAAGCGTTCTCCCGTTACGAGGAATGGGGGATCGCCGGCGTGAAAATCGACTTCATGGAGCGCGACGACCAGGAAATGGTCGCGTGGTGCGAGAAGATCACCCGCGCCGCGGCAGAGCATCATCTGCTGGTGAACTTCCACGGCGCGTCCAAGCCCACGGGCTTCAACCGCACCTTCCCGAACCAGATCACGCGCGAAGGACTCCTGGGCAATGAGCAAAACCGCTCGAAGTCGGTCGTCACCCCGGAGCACAAGCTGACGCTGCCCTTCACCCGTTTCCTCGCAGGCCCGGGGGATTTCACTCCCGGGGGATTCCTGAACCGCCAGCCGGCGCAATTCCAGGTCGATAAGAACGCGGCACAGGTCCAGGGCACACGCGCGGCGGAACTGGCGCTCTTCGTGATCTACGACAGCCCGGTCTGCTGCGCCTGCGATTCGCCGGAACACTATCGGGACCAGCCCGGGGTGGATTTCCTGAAACGGGTGCCGACGGTCTGGGACGAAACGAAGGTGCTCGACGCCGCGGTGGGCGAGCACCTCGCGATGGTCCGGCAAGCCGGAAACTCCTGGTTCCTCGGCGCCCTGACCAATCGCACCGCGCGCGAAATTCCCCTGAAACTGGATTTCCTTGGGGAAGGCCGGTGGAAACTCAGGTTATGGCAGGACGCCGCCGACTGCGCGGTCAACCCGGAGCACCTCGATGTCATCGAGCAGGAAGTGACGCCGGAAAGCACCCTCCTGCTTCGCCTGGCTCCAGCAGGCGGCGCGGTGGCGTGGTTCGAACCCATGGCGCGCAACGCCAAACCCCCGCCGTCGCCATAGCTTTGGCCCCCACGGTGAAAATCGTTCCACCTCCTTCCCTCCCCGCACCCTAATGGACTCGACCACGGCCGCCTCCGCTCCGGACCTCCGGGAGAGAAAAATTCTCATCGTCGACGATGACCGGGCGAACGTGCTGATCCTGACGAGCATCCTGAAACCGGAGGGATATCTCCTGCACACGTCGCGTTCCGGCGAATTGGCGCTCGAGGATTATCCGCGGATCCGGCCGGACCTCGTCCTGCTCGATGTCGTGATGCCGGGCATCAACGGTTTCGAGGCCTGCCGAATCCTGAAAAAAACCTACGGTGATCGTTGCGTTCCGATTATCTTCATCACGGCCAACAGCGAATCGGCGAGCGTGCTGGAAGGATTCAACGCCGGCGGGGTGGACTACCTCCAGAAGCCCTTTCACAACAAGGAAGTCGTCGCGCGGATCCGGCTGCATCTCCAGAACCAGCTGCTGATCGAGCAACAGAAGGCCTTGGTCGAAAAGCTGAACAAGGCCGACGCCGCCAAAAACCGGTTTCTCGGAATGGCGGCCCACGATCTCCGCAATCCCCTGGTTTCAATCCGCGGACTGGCAGAATTCCTCCGCGACGGAGTGGTGGGGCCCCTCAATTCCGACCAGCTCGATCTCGTCAACACGATGCATTCGGCGGGCCAGGCGATGCTCGAAATGGTCAACGACCTGCTCGATCTGGCCGCGATCGAAGCGGGCGAGCTCAAGCTGAACCCGGTGCCCAGCAGCCTCGCCGAGCTGATCGCGAAATCCGCGAGGTTGATGAACATCGAGGCGGCAAAGAAGCGGACCCGGATTGTCTTCGACTCCGCCAGCACGCTTCCGCCGCTCAGGCTGGATCCGAACAAAATGGGACAGGTGATCGACAATCTCCTGAGCAACGCCGCCAAATATTCGCCGTCCGGCTCCACCATCACCGTCGTCCTGTTCGCCGACCCGGCTCGCGGAATGTGCGGCTTCGCCGTGCAGGATCAGGGACCCGGGATACCGCAGGGCGAGCGGAACCGGCTCTTCAAGGACTTCGGCCGCCTCTCGGCCCAACCCACGGGAGGGGAGAAAAGCACCGGCCTCGGGCTCGCGATTTGTCACAACATCGTGACGGCCCACCACGGCACCATCACGGCGGAAAATCTCCCCGGCGGCGGGAGCGAATTTCGCGTCGCCCTTCCCCTCCCCAGATGAATTTCGACGGCACCATCCTCCTCGTCGACGACGAGCCTCACATTCGAAAATTCGTGGGCTTGATCCTGCGGCAGCTGGGCCATGGAAAGATTCTGGAAGCCGGCAACGGCGAGGAAGCCATCGCGCTGTACCGGCAGGACAAGCCCGCCCTCGTGCTCCTCGACATCAACATGCCGATCATGGACGGAATGGAGGCGCTTCGGGAACTGAAGAAAATCGATCCCGATTGCGTGGTCATCATGCTGACCTCGCTCGCCAACCGGAAATCGATCGAGGACGCCCTCGCGTTGGGCGCCGCGAATTACCTCCGGAAAGACACTCCGAAGGAAGAGATC
Organism: Verrucomicrobiota bacterium; assembly: GCA_028293565.1. Taxonomy (GTDB): domain Bacteria; phylum Verrucomicrobiota; class Verrucomicrobiia; order Opitutales; family Opitutaceae; genus Opi-474. The sequence continues at coordinate 12,553 of JAQGON010000073.1, forward strand.
GCCGCCACCCTGGCCGAAACCATCGCGGCCTGTTTCGAGGAGCCTTCCCCATGAGCGCAGCCAAGGAAAATCCGGCGTCCGGCCTGGGGGTGCCCTCCCACCTCATCGCCGGGGTCCGCTATTCCCTGCCGGATATGCTGGCCGAGCTGAAGGTCGAGCGCGCCGCCGCCGCTTTCGCCATGGAAAAACTCGAACAGAGCGAGATCCAAAAACTCTTCAAGGCCCCTCGTCGTGCTAAGCTCAAAAAATAAATCCTTCGCCGCACGCGTGCGCGAACATCCCGCTTTCGACGGAGCCGCGGCGCTCACCGCTCTCGAGGCGCGCCACGGCGGCACGCTCGAACTCGTGCAGGCCGTGATCGACGGGAAGCTCCTGCCGAAGGACGACACCTGCCGCTGCTGGGCCGACGGTCTCGGGGTCGCTTACGTGGACCTCTTCGCGTCGGTCGTCACGGAGGAAGCCGTGGCGAAGATTCCTGCGGACGTGGCGAGGAAGGTCCATGTCATCGGCCTTTACCTGCTCGATGGCGTGCTGACGATGGCGATGGCCAATCCCGCGGACACGGCGCTCGTCAGGCGGATGAGCCAGATCACCGGCGGGCCGGTCAGCCCGGTGTTCGCACTCCCCAAGGACATCGAGGGCGCCATCGCCGTCCATTATTCCACGGAAAAAAATCTCGAGGAGAGCTTGAGCGACCTCGAGAATTCCGGGCTCTTCGAGAAGCCCGACCTGGTCCCGGACAACCTGGCGGAACTCGCCGAGGCTGATTCCCTGGTCCGGATTCTCAACGAGATCGTCTATTTCGGCCTACGTGAACGCGCCACGGACATTCACCTCGAGGCGCAGGAAGGCAGGAGCCGGATCCGCTTCCGGATCGACGGCAACCTGCGCGAAATCGCGGCCTATTCGCGCAAGCTTCACCAAGCCCTGGTCAGCCGGATAAAAATCCTCTGCGGCCTCAACATCGCCGAGAGCCGTTTTCCGCAGGACGGTCGCTTCTCCCTCCCGATCGGAAGCCAGACGGCCAACTTTCGCGTCTCGACAATCCCGTCCGCCTACGGCGAGAAGGCAGTCGTCCGCATCCTCGCGATGGCGGGCAGGAAGACGATTCTCACGCTGGAGAAGATGATGATTTCGCAGACGATCCTCCAGCCTTTCAAGCGTCTCATCCAAAGCCCGAACGGCATCCTCTTCGTCACCGGCCCCACCGGTTCCGGCAAGACGACGACCCTCTATGCCGCGCTGCACGAGATCAACACCCCGGAAACGAACATCTCCACGATCGAGGACCCGATTGAAATCCAATTGGCCGGCGTGACGCAGAGCCAGGTGAACAACCACATCGATCTCAAGTTTGCCACCATGCTCCGCGCGCTCATGCGCCAGGATCCCGACGCGATCCTGATCGGCGAAATTCGGGACTTGGAGACCGCGAAGATCGCCACCGAGGCGGCGCTCACCGGACACATCGTCTTCGCCACCCTCCACACCAACACCGCTGCGCAGGCCATCGTGCGCCTGATCGAAATTGGCGTAGAGCCCTACATGGTGGCGCCCTCGGTGATCGGCGTTCTCGCCCAGCGGCTCGCGGCGCGGATCTGCGACGCCTGCAAGGAAGCCTATCACCCCTCCCGCGACGTCCTCCAAAAATATTTTCAGGACGAAGGGCTCGTGGAGGTGCCGTTTTACCGGGGCCGCGGCTGCCCCGCGTGCCGCAACACCGGCTACAAGGGTCGCATCGCGTTTCACGAACTGGTCCTCATCACCGAGGAGATCCGCACGCTCATCAGCGAGGGCCGGAGCGGACGCGAGATCACGCAGGCCGCCGCCAAGGTCGGCTACCGGCCGCTCCGCTACGACGGCCTGAAAAAGGTGCTGCTCGGGCTCACGACGATCGAAGAGATCGAACAGAACACCTCCTTCGAATGGGCGATCTGACCCGCGCCGACCCGACTTTATCCCATGAAAATCCTCACGGTCGAAGACGAACCCGTTTCGCGCGCGGTCTTGCGTCACGCCCTCGCGCGGCTGGGCCATGAAACGGTGGAGGCGGCCGACGGAAAGGAGGCGTGGAGCCTTCTTCAAGGCGAGCACCTCCGCCTGATCATCAGCGACTGGATGATGCCCCGGGTGGACGGCCTTGAACTGTGCCGTCGGATCCGCGGAGCCAGCGCGCCGGAATACACTTATTTCATCCTGCTCTCGGCACGGGACAATTCGGAGGAGAATCAGTTCACCGCGATGGAGGCCGGGGTGGACGATTTTTTGACCAAGCCGCTCAGCGCGCACGACCTCTGGACCCGGCTTCGGGTGGCGGAACGGATCCTGCGCAGCACCACCCATCTCCACCAGCTGGAAGGCATGCTGCCGATCTGCTCCTACTGCAAAAAAATCCGCGACGACCAGAACTACTGGCAGCAGATCGAGCGTTACCTCAGCGAGCACTCGCGCGCGGAATTTTCCCACTCCATCTGCCCGGACTGTTACCGGCAAAACGCGCTCCCCCAGATCGAGCAGCTAAAGCGGACGCCCCTGACGTCCCGCAACCAGCCGGCTCCCCCGTATCGCGGAGAAACCAAATAACCGGTTTCCGCACACCCGACATTGGTCCCAAACCCGAAGAATGCCCAGGACAGGACTCGAACCTGCAAGCCTTGCGGCAACGGCTTCTAAGACCGTCGTGTCTGCCAATTCCACCACCCGGGCGGGAGTCCGAATTGCGGGTTTCGCAGTGCGGATTGCGGAATGAAACGGACGCCGAATCCGAAGATCAAGGCTCGGTTTCCACGATGATCATCCTCTGATGCCGGATTCGTCCGCGACCCCCCGTGCGGTCCTTCGAATCCATTTTCCTCCATCACAGGTCCGGGCTCCGGCGCGCTCCGCCACCCGTCATCCGGAATCCGCAATTCAAAGCGCCGGCGCTTTGAGATGCCAGGCGCGCGGGCGGGTGAAGGTCGAGATGCCGGCGCGCGAAAGCGTCAGGCCCATGCCGGAATGGCCGTGGCCCGACCACGGCAGGCGCGGACTCACCCGGTCGCAGCAGTTCCAGTACGACGATCCGCTGCGCACCCGCGCAAGAATCGCCTCCGCGCGTTTCTGGCTCCGCGCATAAACCCCCGCCGTCAGCCCATAGGGCGTGTCGTTCATCAAGGCCACCGCCTCGTCGTCGTCCGTCACCGGCATGATCCCGATGATCGGCCCGAAACTTTCTTCGCGCATCACCGCCATCCGGTGGTTCACGTCGACCAGCACCGTCGGTTCGAAATAATTTCCGCGGCCCTTCCGCCGCTTTCCGCCGCAAAGCAGCCGCGCCCCTTTGCGCACCGCATCCGCCACCTGCCCTTCCAGCACCGCCAGCTGCGCCGCGCGCGTCAGCGGGCCGATGAACGTCCCCTCATCGCGCGGGTCGCCGATGCGGTATGCCTTCACCTCCCGGAGAAACGCGTCGACAAATGCGGCGTAAATCCGCTCGTGCACATAAATCCGCTCCACCGAGCAGCAGCTCTGCCCGGTGTTGTAGAACGCCCCCTCCGCCAGCGCCGCCGCCGCACGCGCCACGTCGCCGATGTCCTCCGCGACGTAGGTCGGGTCCTTGCCCCCGAGCTCCAGCTGGACCTTGATCATCCGCCCGGCGACCGTCCGCGCGATTTTTTTTCCCGTCGCATACGACCCCGTGAAAAACACCCCGTCCACCGGCTGGCGCAGCAGCGCGGCGCCCGCCGGCCCGCCTCCGATCACCGGCGTCAAGATCTCCCGGGGAATTCCGGAGTCGTGGAGCAGCCGCGCAATCGCCAGCCCGGTCAGCGCCGCGAACTCCGACGGCTTGTAGAGGACCGCGTTGCCCGTCAGCAGCGCCGGGATGAAAACATTGCTGCCGACGAAATACGGATAATTCCAGGCCGAGATGTTCGCGACGACCCCCAGCGGCTCGTGGGTGATCCGCTCCGTGAGCGGGCAGTCTCCTTCGCCGCCCTCGGAAAACACGACCTCGGCCTGCAGCGCGCGAGGCGCCTCCTCGAGAAAGAAATCGATCCGCCCGAGCACGCCCTTCAGCTCGTTGCGCGCCTGCGCGACCGGCTTCCCCATCTCGGTCGTCAGCGTCTGCGCCAGCTCCTCGGCATGCTCCACCAGTTTTTCCCGGAACCGCCGGATCGCCTCGCTCCGTTCGCGCAACGGCACGGTCGTCCATTCCGGCTGCGCGGCACGGGCCGCGACATATTTGGCGCGGACGCTCGCGCTGTCGTCGGCCTGCAACCGATCGACCACCCTCCCCGTCGCCGGGTTGATGATCTCCAGCACCGCTGTGGCCGTTTTCGTCATGTCAGGTCTCCGCCAATTGTTTCGAGCCAAGGCCCAGCCTCGAACGGCTTTGTCGGCACGCCGAGAGAAACTCGTCGCGCAACGGCTCGCTCTTGAGCAGGTCCGCGCCGACGGGCGCGGGAAATTCCGGATGCCACTGCACGCCGACGACGTAGCCCGGGCCGTTTCCCCGGATCGCTTCCACCAGCCGATCCGGATGCGACTGCGCCTCGACGGTAAGTCCGCGCCCGAGGGACTTGATTGCCTGGTGATGGATCGAGTTCACCCGCACACGGGATTCGCCGCCATAAGTGACAGCGAGTCCGCTGCCGGGAAGGATCGTGGCCTCGTGGAGATTCGCGTCGTACAACGCCTCGTGCCGGTGGTGGCCCGAAGCCGGGACCTGGACGCCGAGGTCCTGGTAAAGCGAACCGCCCAACGCGACGTTGATCAGCTGGCAGCCACGGCAGATGCCGAGAACGGGTTTGTGCCGACGGGTGAATCCGCGGAACAGACCGAGCTCGTACGCATCGCGCTCGGGATCGCCAGCCCACTCGGGCCGCAGGGGTTGCTCGCCGTAGGAGGAAGGCGCAACATCCGAGCCGCCCTGGAGCACCAAGCCGTCCAGGGCGTCGACATAGCTCGCGACGGACACCGCGCCGGGAAAATGCGCCGCCGCCCCGCCCAGCCGTGGAATCACGAAGACCACCGCGCCGGCGGTCATCAGCCAGTTCGCGGCGTTCTCTTCCGCGTACTGCACCGTTTTCGCCGGCAACACCGCGCGCGACGGATCGGGATACATCAGGCGGGCGCTCAGCCCGATGCGAAGAGGAGGACTCACGGCGGCACCCCTCAGATCGCCTCGGAAAAAAGCCTGACGAAGTCCGCACGCACGCAGGGCTTCGGGTTTGTCTTGTGGCAGGAGTCGGCGGTCGCGATGTCCGCAAGCGCGTCGACCTGATCGCGTTTGACGCCGAGCGCGTCGAGACGCGCGGGAATTTCCAGCTGCTCCTTCAGGCGGCCGAGCCAGCGGATGAAATCGTCCGCCGTGGCGCCCGCCCCGCAGACGCGCGCGAGTTCGGCGAATTTTTCGGGCGCCGCGTCGGCGTTGAACCGCATCACGTGATCGATCATCACGCCATTGGCCAGGCCGTGGTGGAGGTCGCAGACGGCGCTGAGCGCGTGGGCGCAGGAATGCACCGCCCCGAGATCCTTCTGGAAGGCGATCGCGCCCATCATCGAGCTCATCATCATGTCGGAGCGCGCGGCCAGATCCCGGCCGTTCCGGAACGCGACCGGCAGGGACCGCGCGGCGATGCGCGCGCCTTCGACCGCGATCCCGTCGCAGAGCGGATGGTAGGCGGGCGAAAGATAGCTCTCCACGTTGTGCGTCAGCGCGTCCATGCCCGTTGCCGCGGTGATCTTCGGCGGCAGGTCGAGGGTCAGCTCCGGATCGGCAAAAACCGCCTTCGCCAGCAGCGCTGGCGAAAAGATCACTTTCTTGACATGCGTCGCGTCGTCGGAAATCACCGCCGAGCGTCCGACTTCCGAGCCCGTCCCGCTCGTGGTGGGCAGGGCCGCGAGATAAGGCAGCGGACGCGTGACCGCGCGCACCTGCGGATGATCCCAGGCATATTCGAGCACGGTCCCCTCGTGCCCGGACATCAGCGCGACCACCTTCGCGACGTCGAGCGCCGCGCCGCCGCCGAGCCCGACCACCGCATCGGCGCCATGCGCCTTGAACGCCGCCACGCCGGCCGTCACCTGCCCGGCCATGGGATTGCCCCAGACCCCGGAAAAAATCGCCGGGGCGAGTCCGGCGGCTTTCAGCCCTTCGGACAATTCCGCCGTGAGCGGCAGCGCCGCGACGCCGCGATCAGTGACGATGAGCGGACGCTTCACGCCCGCGGCCTTGAGATGCGCCGGCAGCAGCCCGCGCGCCCCGGGGCCGAAATGAATCAGCGTCGGAAATGAAAAGCGGTGAATCATGGTTGGAACGCGTTGTCCCCGGCGCGTCGTTCGGCTCCGTCTCGTTCCGATTGCCGGCTCGAATCGCCAGCGCGTTGGGGGCAACGCGCTCCACCTTGTTTGTCGGAATCCGCGGCGCGATGAGGGCAACGCGCTCGACCTTGGCTGTCGGCGTCCATGCTCAAATGCTTTCGAAATACCGCTTCAGCTCCCAGTCGGTGACGCCGTCGAGCCACTGCCGCCACTCCCATTCGCGGGTCGCCGCGAAGTGATCGACGAAGTCATCGCCGAGCCAGTCGCGCGCGATGGCCGAGTCGCGGAAGATCCGCGTGGTCTCGATCAGCGTGCGCGGCGCGCGGGCGACTTTTTCCGCGCCCTGGTTCGTGCCGCGGATCGGGGGCGTCGTGAGCTTCAGCTTCCGCTCGACGCCCTCCAGGCCCGCGGCGACCACCGCGGCCATCGCGAGGTAGGGATTCACATCGGCGCCCGGGCAGCGCGTTTCGAGCCGCGTCGATTTCGGCGAGCCGGAGATCACGCGGAAACTCGCCGTGCGATTGTCGATTCCCCAGGTCGGTTTCACCGGGGCCCAGAAGCCGTCGACCAGCCGCTTGTAGCTGTTGATCGTCGGCCAGATCATCGGGCCGAACTCCATCATCGCCGCGACCTGGCCCGCGAGATAGCTCTCGAACAGCGGACTCATCGCGTGCCGTCCCTTCGACGTGTGGAAAAGATTTCTTCCCGTGCGCGGATCGGCGAGGCTTTGATGAATGTGGCCGCTGCAGCCCGGGTAGGCCTGATTCCATTTCGCCATGAAACTCGGCATGATCCCGTAGCGCGCGCCGATTTCCTTCGTCGCCGTCTTGAACAGGATCGCGCGATCCGCCGCCTCGAGCGCGCCCGAAAACGTGAGCGCGGCCTCGAGCACGCCCGGACCCGTCTCGGTGTGCAGCCCCTCCACGGGCACGCCGAACGCGGGCAGCTCCTCCATCAGCGCGCGGCAGAATTCGCGGCCCTGCTGGAGCCGCAGCACGGAGTATCCGAACATGCCCGGCGTGATCGGCTCGGGCCGCGTGTAATTTTTTGCCGCCCAGCTCTGCGGGGTCTCGGCGAAATTGAACCACTCGAACTCCATGCCGCACATCGGCACGACCCCGAGCTTCGCGGCCCGGCGCAGCACGCGCTTCAGGACCTGCCGCGGACACAGCGGATGCGGCGCCTGGGACGTTTTTCCCTGCGCGCCGCCCGACACGAAATCGCCGAGGAAAAACGGCACGTTGTCGTCCCACGGAATCCGCCGCATCGTGCCGAGGTCCAGCCGGACGAGGGCGTCGGGATAACCGGTGTGCCAGCCGGTCGATTTCGTGTTGTCGTAGCACTGGTCGGCAATGTCCCAACCGAACACGACATCGCAAAAGCCGATCCCGCCCTGGGGCGCGGCCTCCGCCGCGGAAAGGAACTTGGCCTTGTTGAGATACTTTCCGCGGAGGACCCCGTCGATGTCCGCGACCGCAACCTTGACCCGGGTCGCCGGCTCGCGCCGGACCTGGGCGCAGACGCGCGCAATCGTGGCGGCAGCAGAGCGGGAGGGGAGTCGGCGCACGGGGAAAGACGTTTTTGACTTGGGCTGTGAGCGGGCCGCGGCTACCGGGTTGCCGGCGGGCATCGCAGCCTCAAAGAGCGATCTCTTCAAGCGTGGTTCCCGATTCGATGTGGCATGTCGAGCGGCAGCGAACCGCGAAAACGCCTGCGGCAGTGCTTTCTCGTGGGGTGAACATGACGGGTGTAAATTCTTGCAATGTCATGGAAAGGAAGGTCAACTATGATTGGTAGAAAAATTGGCGACTCTGCAATAACCAAGTCTTTTATGACGACGAAAAACCCCGGCCCGAAGCGTGATTCTTTTGCCGCCGCACTCCGCGCCGATCTGCTCGCAGGCAAATTTCCTCCCGGCACCTGGTTGAAACAGGCCGACCTGGAAGCGGCCTATCATGCCGCGCGGTTCGAGGTGCGAATCGCCCTCGCCGAGCTCACGACCCAGCGGCTGCTGGACCACGTCCAGAACCGCGGCTACCGCGTGGCGGACCATACGGACGTCGAGCGCGAACAGCTGATCGAGACCCGGATCCTGCTCGAGACCGCCGCCTGCCGGCTGATCGTCCAGCGCGCGACTGACGAGCAGATCTCCGAGTTTCAGCGGCTGGTAGAGGCATTCGGCGGCGCGATCGAGACCGACACCAGCGGGCGCGTGATGGAGATCAATTACCAGCTCCACCGTTGCATGTATCAGATGACCGGAAACTCGGTCCTCATCGAGGACATCCAGGGCCTCCGCGATCGCGGCGTTCCCGGCCGCACCGGCGTGATCAGTCCGGCGTATCTTCGAACCAGCAATTCCGACCACTTTGAGATGCTGGAAATGATCAAGCGCCGCGACGGCGAAGGCTTGGCCGCAGTCGTGTACCGCCACGTGAACCGCTGGCGGAAGTTCTCGAAGCCGAATTGAGTCGCGCCGCCGGGGCTCGGGCCGCTTCCAGCCTCGTGACCTCGTCTGCTACGAAACTCACGTAGCAGACGACGTGAGGAGACTGGATTTTCAATCCGCGGCCATTTATCCGGAACTTAAACTCATTATAACTAGTGTATTATATTGGCCAATTTTTAATTGACACCGGGCGCTTATTTTGGCGACTATTTTGGCTCCAACCCTTGAATCCGCGTTTTCCCGTCGAAGAAACCCGAAAGTCATGCGCCACGAACCCGGTCACGGAAAAAGGCTGAGCTACTATGAATTTGGCGCGACCTCGCTGTTCGCGTGCCAGATGGACCAGAGGTTTTCGTACTGCCTTTATATACCGCGAGCCTACGACGAAGACGGGACGAACGACTATCCGCTGGTGGTCCTGATCCACGGAACGGAGCGCGGCGCGCAGCGGTATCGGGACGAGTTCATCGAGTTCGCCGAGCAACATCAGTGCATCGTGCTCGCACCGCTGTTTCCCTGCGGAATCCTGAAGCCCGGCGAGTTGGATAACTACAAATTCATCCGCTACCAAACGATCCGCTACGATGAGATCCTTCTCAGCATGGTCGCGGAGATCTCGGCCCGCTACCGGTTGAACGGCGCGCGGTTTTTGATCCACGGCTTTTCCGGCGGCGGGCACTTCGTCCACCGCTTCCTTTATCTCCATTCCGAACGCCTCGCCGGCGCCTCGATCGGCGCGCCGGGATTGGTCACGTTGCTCGATCCCGGAAAGCCCTGGTGGGTCGGAACGGGAAATCTTCGCGCCGAATTCGGAATCGAAGTGGACCTGGCGAAGATCCGGAAGGTCCCGGTGCAGATGGTGGTGGGGGCCGCCGACACGGAGACGTGGGAGATCACTCCGGACGACAAGTCCCCCCGGTGGATGCCCGGGATCAACGACGCGGGAAAAACCCGGATCGAGCGGCTGCAGGCGCTTCACCGCTGCTTTCTCGGCCACGGCATCGGCGTCCGTTTCGATCTCGTCCCCAACGTCGGACACGAGGGATGGGACCCCGCCCTGCTTGCGCGCGTGAAGGATTTTTTCGCGTCGACCCTCGGCGGGAAAACGCCCCTTCAGGCGCACTCCGGTTCGGCCGCTCCCGTGAAATCATGAGGCGCCTGGTCTTCACGATGTTGGTCGAAGCCGCCCTTCGGCTGAGCGCCGGGGCGGCGGAGCTCAGCGCCGTCACGGCGGCGGTTCCGGCGGCGCCCACCGCGGAACAGCACGCCGCGTGGAAGCGGGCGGTCGGGGCCACCGTCGAGGCGTTCGCGCAGAAATACGCGGGCACCGTGACGGTCGTCCGCACCGAGTATGCAAGCCGTGACGCCAGAGTCATCCCGGCCTACGTCTTCAGCCCGCCCACCGCCGGCCCGGTGAAGACACTTCCCGGACTGATCATCCTCCATGGCTCGAACCACGGCCATTTCGGCCCCGAATATTTCGACCTCATCGCGCGCGCCGTGACCGAAGGTTACGTCGTCCTCTTCCCGGAATTTCGCGGGAGCGCCGGGTATGGGGCGGACCACTACGAAGCGCTCGATTACGGAGGCAAGGAAGTGGACGACGTTCTCGCGGCCGCCGACCACCTCGTCGCGAGCGACCGGCAAGTCGATGCGGCGCGCCTCGGCATCTACGGGTACAGCCACGGCGGCCTCATTGCCTTGTGTGCGATCGAACAAGCCCCGCGGCGGTTCAAAGCGGTCGTCCACGTCGACGGACTGGCCGACATGGTCGCGTACGTCGCGGCCAAATCTCCCGCCCAGCAAAAGGAAATCGCCCGCCAACCCTCGTTCCACGGCCGCCGCCCCGACGAGGATCTTTCGCCCTACCTCGCCGCGTCGCCGATCAATTTCGTCGACCGGATCGAGGTGCCCGTCCTGATCATTTCGACGACGAGCGACGATCACGTGCCCGTCAGGCTGCATGGCCAGCGTCTCGCCGACGCACTCAGAGAGCGCGGAAAAACCTGCGACTACCTCCTCTGCGAGAATGCGCCCGGAGGGCACGAGTTCACCTATCACGATTCGCCCGCCCGGCGGGAGGCCTTCGATCGGACGTTCCGGTTCCTCGAAAAATACGTTCAGCGATAACCCCGGCGCGCAGGCCCGCCATGACCCTACCATGAAGACATCCCGTCCCCTCCGCTCCAACCGTGTCGTCGGCCGATCCCTGGCCACCGCCGCCCTCCTCTTCGCCGCGACCGGCAACCCGGCTCCCGCCCAGCAGCCGGTCCCGGCCAGCCCCGAGGACAGGAATGAAATCGTCACGTTGAACGCGGTGACGGTGACCACCGCCACGCGCAGCTCCAAGGCCATCGATCACATCGCCGGCGCCATCAGCGTCGTCACGCCGTCGGACCTGGCGCAGCAGCTCATCGTCGACGAGGACCCGGTCAAGATTCTCGAGCTGAACGTCCCGGGATATTCGCCGTCGCGCGCGAGCCTGAGCGACACCGGAGTCACCTTGCGCGGGAGGACGGTGCTTTACCTGCTGGACGGAATTCCGCTTTCCACGCCGTTGCGCGAGGGCACGCGCGAGGTCAGCGGCTTCGCCGACATGAGCATCATCGAGCGCGTGGAGGTGATCAACGGACCCTCCGCCACCGAAGGCCTCGGCGCCGCGGGCGGCATCGTGAATTTCATCACCAAGACTCCCCGGGCCAACGAGGCCACGGCCGTCGCGAAGGTCTCGTCCCAGTTCCAGTCGAACAATCTCTCATGGAAGAGCGGCGTCAGTTTTGCGCGGAAGGAGAACGCGTTCGACATCCTGGTTTCCGCCGGGATCACGGAGACCGCGATGCAGTACGACGCCGACGGCCACGCCATCGGGTTCGACACGAATGGCGACACCGAGGACTCGCGCGCGCATAATTTCTTTCTCAAGGCCGGCCGCAATTTCGGCGTGCAGCGCGTGGAGTTCATGCTGAACCGCTTCGATATCGCGGGCAACGCGAACTATCACCGCGTGCCCGGCAACCGGGCGAAGGGGATTCTCACGACTTCCGCCCGCGGCGCGCCGGCCGTCGGAAAACCCCAGAGCAACGACATGCAGGACATGAGCCTGGAGTGGCACGACAGCAATCTCGCCCAGGGAGAAATGACGATCCAGCTTTACCAGTCCCGGTTCGCGGCGCTCTTCGAGGGCAGCATCGATGTCGCCAAACAGGATCCCGCGTTCGCGCCCGTCGGCACGCTGGTGGACCAGGCCCAGATCCTCGCCAAGAAACACGGCGCGCGCGCCTATTGGGTTCGCCCGAATCTCTTCGTCGACGGCGTCGAGCTGAATCTCGGAATCGATCTGCTGCACGACGAGACCGAGCAGCTGCTTCAGCTCACGGGCCGGACCTGGGTGCCGCCGCTGAAGTACGACAGCCATGCCCCGTTCGCCCAGCTCGAATACGAACGCGGACCTTTTACGATCCGCGGCGGCGTGCGTTTCGAAAATGCGAAGCTGGCGGTCGACACCTACAAGACGCTCTACGTCCAGGGCAGCCAGACGGTCCAGGGCGGCTCGCGGAGTTATTCGCAGGCGATCAAAAACCTCGGAGCGATCGCGCGGCTTCCTTTCGGCTGGTCCGTCTATGCCTCCTACAGCGAGGGATACAGCATCCCCGATGTCGGCCTGCTGCTGCGGGGAGTGAACAAGCCCAATCAAACCGTCGCCGGCCTCGTCGAGCTGAAACCCATCATCGCGAAGAACAACGAGGCGGGCTTCACGTGGAGAAACCCCCGCGCGAGTTTCGGCGCATCCTATTACCAGTCCACCTCCGACCTCGGCAGCCAGCTGGTCATCGATCCGGTCACCTTGAACGGGCGCACCGTGAGAGTGCCGGTCGACATCAAGGGCTGGGAAGCGACGGGCGACGTCAAGTTGACGACGACCCTCACCCTGAACGCGCTCTTCTCCCACATCCACGGCAAGACCGCGGTGACGGAGGGCACGCCGACGAATCTCGACCTCGGCGCCCGCTCGCAGCCTCCGACCAAAATCGCGTCGGGCCTTGCCTGGAAATTTCTGCCGAACGGCACCGTGAAATTACAGATGGCCAAGTACCTGTCGCGCCACATCAACCTGGGGCGGTTCAACGGCACGTCCAAGCTCCAGGAGGATTTCGGCGGCTACACCGTGTTCGATCTCAGCGCCGGCTGCCGGACCCGGTGGGGCGAAATCGGCCTGGGAGTGGAGAACCTGCTCAACCGTCAATATGTCGGTTATTTTTCGCAGGCCGACGCCGGCTCCCAGACCAACAACAACAATTATATCGCCGGCCGCGGACGGACCGTGTCCCTGAGCGACACGCTGAGATTTTAAGTTGAAACAGTTTCCCCGAACGCCCCCGCGCGAGCTGCCCGGCAAGTCCGGCCGCGCGGCGCCGATGCGCCGGATTTGGCCCGGGCAATGGTGGAGATTGATGGAAGTCCGCATCGGGATCGTGCCGCTTCCGGCGTATCTCGTGCTCCTTGGGGTGATCGGATTTTTTCTCCGCGACGGCCGATTTCCCACCGAGATCTCGATGATGATCGCCGTCCTCGCGGTCGGCGGATTCACCTGCGGCGAAGTCGGCCGGCGCATTCCGCTCCTGCGAAATCTCGGGGCCGCGGCCATCTTCGCGACCTTTCTTCCGACCTGCCTGGCCTATTACGGTCTCCTGCCCGCCGTGCTGGTCCATGCCGTGACGGAATTCACCAACGGGACCCAATTCCTCTATCTGTTCATTGCCGCGGTCATCGTCGGCAGCGTGCTCGGCATGGACCGGACGATGCTCATCCATGGGTTCGCGAAGATCTTCGTCCCGGTCAGCATCGGCTCGCTGGCCGCCGGGATCGTCGGCACCGCCGTCGGAACCTCGCTCGGCCTCGGTTTCCGGCACACCCTGTTTTATATCGTAGTCCCGATCATGGGCGGCGGCGTCGGCGAAGGGGCGATTCCGCTGGCGGTCGGTTACGCCGCGATCGGGCACAGCTCGTTCGGGACCGAAATTGCGGAGCTGCTGCCGCCGGTGTATTTCGGCAGCCTCGCGGCGGTGCTGCTGGCCGGGCTCCTCAACGCCGTCGGGAAAAAATTTCCCCAGCTCACCGGCGAGGGAAGGCTCGAACCGCGCACCGGCGATGAACTCGTCGCGAGCAGCGCCGAGGCGACGCGTCCGCCGCTGGACATCGACCACATCGCGGCCGCGGGCATGTTCGCCATCACGCTCTACCTGGTCGGAACGATGGCGCAACGCCTGGCCGGCTGGCCGGCGCCGCTGGTCATGCTCGCCCTCGCCTTCCTCGCCAAACTGACGAACTCGGTGCCGCCCCCGCTGCAGCAGGGCGCCCACGTGGTCTTCCGCTTTTTTGCCACGGCGGTGACATATCCCCTGCTCTTTGCCGTCGGAATCGCCCTCGCCCCCTGGGAAAAGCTCGTCGCCGCCCTCGCCCTTCCGAACCTCATCACGATCGCCGCCACCGTGGTCACCCTGGTTTCCACGGGCTTCATTGTCGGCCGGAGGATGCGCCTCTACCCCATCGAGACCGCGCTCGTGAACGCATGCCACAGCGGCCAGGGCGGGACCGGCGACGTCGCGATCCTCACTGCGGCCAACCGGATCCAGATGATGCCCTTCGCCCAGATCGCCACGCGGATCGGCGGAGCCATCACCGTCACGCTGGCCCTGATCGCGCTCAAGGCGTCGCTGTGACGTTCCCTTCCTCATGAAACCCATCCTTCTGCTCAGTCTCGTTCTCTCCGCGTGCGCGCTGGCGGCGCCCGACCGTGCCGCCACTGTGGACGGACCCGTCAGCCTGATCATCACCTACCGGTCGAAGCCGGAAAGTCGTGTCGCCTTTCGGACCTGGCTCGAGAACAAGGGATGCGCGCAGTTCGAGCGGTGGCAGCACGAGGACGTGTTCTCGGGCAGCCGGATTTTTTTCACCTCGTTCGCCGCCACCGACACGGTCGACGCGATCGTGATCCTGGACTTCCGGCATTATTCCGACAGCGAGCGGTGGAAGACCGTCGAGAAGCGTTTTCCGGGCGGCCTGTCCGCCGAGGCGCTCGCGCTCGCCGCGGCAGAGTCGACGAGCTATGCGGAGATCCTGGGCCGCGAACGCACGCCGGCCCACGACGCGCGGCGGTCTCCCTGCCTGATCGCGTTTTACCAGCTCGTCACCGACGTGGATCACTACCGAAAATATTTCGAGGGCTACACCGTCCCGCAGATGCGCGGCTGGATCGCGGAAGGCTCGTTGTCCGGCTATGCGATGTACCTGAACCAAGCTCCGCTCGGAAAATCCTGGGACGCGCTCCTTTTCCTCGACTACACCGACATGCCGGGACTGGCCCGCCGCGACTCGGTCAAGGCCGGCGTCCGCGCGGCCCTGGCCAAATCGAATCCCGCCTGGGCGGAGTGGAGCAAGGACAAGGCGGCGATCCGCCGCGAACTCAGCCTCGTGATCGCCGAATGCCTCGACGATTCGAACGCGCGGGAGCGCGACTCCGCGCGATTCCAGGTTGAGGATTCAAGAAGGAAAAACGGAAACTAACGAAACGCGTCTGAGGCGCGGCCTGATCCGTCTTGAATCTTGAATCCGGAATTCGTCCGCTCAGCGGACGCTCCCCAGCCGATCGCCCATCCGGGCGTAGGTTTCCAGATACTGCGCGCTCTGCGTGATCAGATCTGGTTCGAAACGGATCCGCCCCTTCTGGAAAATCGTGATGACGCACGAGCCGCCGAAGGCAAAAAAGCCCTTCTCCGCGCCCTTCTCCGCCGGGCGGCCCGGCACGTGCGACTGCTGGATGCTGCCGACGTTCGTCGCGCCGACCTCGACCATCGCCACCGTGCCGAACTGCGGGGACTCGATCAGGGTGACGACGCGCTTGTTCTCAACGAGGTAGCGCAGCCGGCGGCGCAGCGCGACGGGGTTCACCGAATAGAGCCAGCCGTTGATCAGCCGCGGTTCGGCGGGCACGCCCGTTACCGGAAAGTGGAACCGGTGATAGTCCACGGGGCAAAGCCGGGAAATCAGCATCGCGCCGCCGGCGAAGCTTTCCGCCAGCGCGCGGTCGCCCAGCAGCTCCTCGAAGCCGAACTTCATTCCCTTCACATAAAAACCGCCGGCCTCCTCGAGGATGGGAAACACGAGATGGCGTCCGTCGGCCGGCAGCACCGCCACGCGCTCGTCTGCCACGATCGGTCGCGCGCCCGGCTTGAGCGCGCGGTAGAAAAATTCGTTGAACGTCCTGAAATCGAAGGCCGACTTCGCGAACTCATCGACGTCGATGTCGTACTCCGAGATGAACGGCAGCACCTGGAGCGCGCTGGTGCGCTTGTTCATCTTGCGACCGTACCATTTCGAAAACCAGATCCGGCGAAAGACGAGCCAGACGAAAAACTGGCCCGCCGGGTTGTCGTACGCATAGCGCAGCCAGCGTTCGCCGTAGACCTTCTCGGTCTTCACCGTCCCCGTATAGCGATCGTAGTAGCGAATGGGTTCAACGGCCATGAGGGGTAACGTCACGCAAAGCCGGCGCAGCGCAAAGCAGAAAACCACTCTCGGATTTGAACAGAAGCTAGCGAAGGCAACGAAGCGGCTCCGTTAAGATCGAACCCATCGTCCCTGCATTGGATTGTTCTTTGGGCTAATGCCCAGACACTGAGCGCAGCCGACCAAAGCCGCTTCGTTGCCTTCGTTACCTTCTGTTCAAATCCGAATCGGCGTTCGCCAAGCCGCGGTGCTACTTCATCACCAGCTCGTCGTCCTTCACGCTGAACTTCACCGTCGACCCCTCGGCGATCTGGCCGCCGATGAGCGCCCGCGCCAGCTTGGTCTCGATGTTCCGCTGCAGGAACCGTTTCAACGGCCGCGCGCCGAAGACCGGGTCGTAGCCTTTTTCCGCCGCCCATTCTTCCGCTTTCTTGTCGAGCACCACCGTCACCCGGCGATCCGCCAGCCGGCGGTTCAGGTCCGCCAGCAGCAGTTCCACGATGCTCGTGATTTCCTCGAGGGTCAGCGGCTTGAAGAGAATGGTCTCATCGATCCGGTTCAGGAATTCAGGGCGGAAGGACTTCCGCAGTTCCGCCATGACGCTCTCGCGCACCGACTCGGGAATCGTGTCGCCCGTGACGCCCTCGAGCAGGTAACGCGAGCCGAGGTTGGAGGTCATGATGATGACCGTGTTCTTGAAATCGACCGTCCGTCCCTGCGAGTCCGTGATGCGGCCGTCGTCGAGCACCTGCAGCAGGACGTTGAACACGTCGGGGTGCGCCTTCTCGATCTCGTCGAACAGGATCACCGCGTAGGGCTTCCGCCGCACCGCCTCGGTGAGCTGCCCGCCCTCGTCGTAGCCGACATAACCCGGCGGAGCGCCGATCATCCGGGCGACGCTGTGCTTCTCCATGTACTCGGACATGTCGATGCGCACGAGCGCCGCCTCGGTGTCAAACAGGGTTTCGGCAAGGGTCTTCGCGAGCTCGGTCTTGCCCACGCCCGTGGGCCCGAGAAACAGGAAGCTACCCACCGGGCGCCGCGGATCCTTGATCCCGCTGCGCGCGCGAAGGATCGCCTCGGTGACGAGCGAAACGGCTTCGTGCTGGCCGATGACGCGTTCGTGCAGCACCTCCTCGAGCCGCAGCAGTTTTTCCTTCTCGCCCTCGACCAGCCGCGTGACCGGCACGCCGCTCCATTTCGAGACCACCTCGGCAATTTCCTCCTCGGAAACCTCCTCCTTGAAAAGCGTCGTGGATTTTCCCGGCTTCTCGAGTTTCCTGAGCTCCTCCTCCATCTGCGGGATCTTGCCGTGCCGCAGCTCGGCCACCTTGTTCAGGTCGTAGGCGCGCTCGGCTTTTTCCATCTCGAGCCGCGCGGCCTCGATGTTCTCGCGCAGCTTCCGGACCTTGCCGATCGCGGCCTTTTCCTTCTCCCAATGAAGCCTGATCGCCTGGGCCTTTTCCTTCGCCTCGGCGAGTTCCTTGCGCAGCGATTCCAGGCGCCGCGCGCTGGCCTCGTCCTTCTCCTTGGCGAGCGCGGTCTCCTCGATCTCGAGCCGCAGCACGCGCCGCGTCAGCTCGTCGAGCTCCTGCGGCATCGAATCCATCTCGGTGCGAATCATCGCGCATGCCTCGTCCATGAGGTCGATCGCCTTGTCCGGCAGGAAACGGTCGCTGATGTAGCGGTTGGAAAGCGTCACCGCGCTCACCAGCGCGTTGTCCTGGATCCGCACGCCGTGGTGCAGTTCGAAGCGCTCCTTCAACCCGCGCAGGATCGAGATCGCGTCCTCGACCGTCGGCTGGTCGACCAGCACCGGCTGGAAACGCCGCTCGAGCGCGGCGTCCTTCTCGATGTACTTCCGGTATTCGTCGAGCGTCGTCGCCCCGATGCAGTGCAGCTCGCCGCGCGCGAGCATCGGCTTGAGGAGGTTTCCGGCGTCCATCGCTCCGTCGGTCTTGCCCGCGCCGACGATCACGTGCAGCTCGTCGATGAACAGGATGATGCGGCCCTCGCTCTGCTTGATCTCGGCGAGCCCGGCCTTGAGGCGCTCCTCGAACTCGCCGCGGTATTTCGCGCCCGCCACCAGCGCCCCCATGTCGAGGGAGAAAATGGTCTTGTCCTTCAGCCCCTCCGGCACGTCGCCGCGCAGGATCCGCTGGGCGAGACCCTCCACGATCGCGGTCTTGCCGACCCCCGGCTCGCCGATCAGGACGGGGTTGTTCTTCGTCTTCCGCGAGAGGATGCGGATGGTCCGCCGGATATCCTCATCCCGGCCGATCACCGGGTCCATCTTGCCCTTCCGGGCCTGCGCCACCAGGTCGATGCCGTATTTCTCGAGCGACTGGTAGGTCGCCTCGGGATTGTCCGTCGTCACGCGCTGGCTGCCGCGCACGTCCTTCAGCGCCTTCAGCACCTTGGAGCGCTCGAGCCCGAAGCTCTTGAAGAGGCTCTTCAGCGCCGGCGGCTTCGCGACATCGAGCAAGCCGAGGAACAGGTGCTCGACGGAAACGAATTCGTCCTTGAGCGACTTGGCCTCGTCCTCGGCGCGGGTGAGCACCTCGTTGACCGCCTGGGTGACGTACACCTTTGACGTGTCGACGCTGCCCGAGACCTTCGGCAGCCGCTCCAGTTCGCGGTCGACCGCCAGCTGCACGGCGGCGGGCGTGATCGAGAGCTTCTCGAGCAAGCCGGGAACGATGCCGTTTTCCTGGCCGAGCAGCGCGGACAGCACATGCCACGTTTCCACCTCGTTGTGGGAGAGCCGCCGCGCATGGTTCTGCGCGTCGGTGATCGCCTGGCGCGACATGACGGTGAGTTTTGACGAGTCCATGGTTTCGTGTCCGATGAACCGGTATTCTGGCGGCGCTCCCGCAGAGAGTCAAACGACGGCATCGCCGTAAAACGCGTTTTCAACGCGTTGGACGCTCCGTCAGTCCCTCGAGTCGAGCTCTCACCCCCAGCGCATCGAGGACCCGCTCGACAAGCTCAGCGTCTCCGACTCACGAGCAGCAGGACGCGCGTCCCACTCGTCGCTCGACCATCGGCGCGCTCGCCGCTACTCACTGTCCGCTCCCTTCGATGCCGATTCCCCCGCCGCCTCCGCTGGTTTATACGCCGTTCAAGCCGCGGGCCGTCGCACGGAGCAGCGGCGCGAAAAATCCCGAGAGCTGCCTGCTGCGGGGCGAAACGCTGCTCGCGCCTTCGTCGGCGCCGGCCTCGCTCGTGCTCGATTTTGGCGAGGAACTGGTCGGCGTTCTCACGCTCGACGCGGCGGCCGACGCCTCCACGAAACTCGAGCTCATCTACGGCGAGGACCTGGAGGAGGCCCTCCTGCTTCAGGATCCCTTCGCGCCCGACCACTGGTATCATCAGCCACGCGACTTCCTGGAGCTCGTGCCGGGCGCGCAGCGCGTGCGACATCCAGGACGACGGGCATTCCGTTTTGTGAACGTCATCGTCCACGGCCCCGGCGCGCTCCGGCTGCACGGAGCCGAGATGATGCTCGAGCACGCCGGGGTGAAGGACCGCGGTTCCTTCGCGTGCTCCGATCCGCTGCTCAACGACGCGTGGGAGATCAGCCGGCGCACGCTCCGCCTCTGCCTGCAGGGATTTTACGAGGACGGCGTCAAACGCGACGGCATGCTGTGGATCGGGGATTATCGCGTGGAATTCCTCTGCGCGCACTATCTCTTCGGCGAGGCGGCGCTGGCGCGGCGCAGCCTGGAGATGTTCGCGCACTGCCGCCACGACGACGGCAGCCTTTCCGCCGTCGCGCTGCTCGCGGACGGACACATGTACCCGAGGATAAAATATCTTGGCGACCTCTCGACCCCGGGCGGGCTGCACCGGTGGGTGCTGGCGAACTATTGCGCCGATTTCGTTTCGGCCGTGTGGGAATATGTTCTTCACACCGGCGACAGGGCGGCCGCCGGCTCGCTCGCTCCCACGGTCCGGGGGGTCCTCGAATTTCTGGGGAAAGTCGACGTGGAGCACACGAAGATCGCCGAAACGTTCATCACCGACAACCAGGTCGACCACGGGAACTGGTGGGGCAGCCGCTCCGCGCTCGCCTACCAGATCGCCGCGGCCTTCAACGACGGCGCGAAAATCGCGGAGCTCCTGGGCGACGCCATCCTCGCCGAGCGTTGCCGCGCTGAACACCGCCAAAGGCTTCCAGCGGCGGCGAAACTTTTCGGGGACCCCGCGCGCGGCGCCTGCCGTGACGACGCCGGTTTGGCGGCAGATCGCGCCAGCCTCGTGACCTCGGCTGCTACACGGACCCGACGCGGCAGCCAGCGTCGGGAGACTGGGCTTGATTCGACGCGAAGCTGGCATGCGCATGCCGCGGCGTTCCTCGCCGGCGCCGTGACGCCCGCCGAACTGCGGGCGGCGCACGTCCAACTGGAGAAGGATCCCGGCGTGCGGCGGCCGATGGCGGGATTCATGGAGTTTTATCTGCTGCAGGCCTGGTTCGACGCGGGCCTCGTCCGCGAGGCTCTCGACGAAATGCGATCCTACTATGGCCAGATGCTGCGCAGCGGTGCGACGACGACATGGGAACTGGTGGACCGGCGCGTTCCGGGAATCGACCACCTGGTGGCCGCGGGCCGCAGTCATTGTCACGGCTGGTCGGCGGGACCCGCCTGGATTCTTCCGGCAAAAATTCTCGGAGTGATGCCGGCCGCTCCGGGATTCCGGAGGGTCTCGATCCGGCCCGCTCTCGGCGACCTGGCGTGGGCCAGAGGAAAAATTCCCACGCCGCACGGCGAAATCGAAGTGGCAGTCACCGCGCCGTCGGCGGTTGAAATCATCCTGCCGCCGGGGGTTTCAGGGACGCTTTATCTGGAAGGCAGGCCGCCCGTCGAGCTCGTCGAGGGCGCAATCCATCGCCGCCATTGAAGGAGGAGCACCTGAAGATGAACGATTCCGATTCGTGGACGCCCGCGCAGCGCCTGCGGGACGTTGCCGGCGCCTTCCTCAAGCTCGGCCTGACGTCATTTGGCGGACCGGTTGCGCATCTGGGATTTTTTCACGCCGAGATTGTGCGGCGGCGCGGCTGGATCGACGAGGCCGAGTACGCCGACCTGGTGGCACTCTGCCAGTTTCTGCCGGGGCCGGCGAGCAGCCAGGTAGTGTTTGCGCTCGGGCAGCGCCGCGCCGGGATCCTCGGCGCGTGCGTGGCCTCGCTTTGTTTCACGCTGCCGTCGGCGATCCTGATGATCGCCTTCGGCTACGGCGTCACGGCGTTCGCGCAGCTGCCTGCGGCGGGCTGGATTCACGGCCTGAAACTTGCGGCGGTCGCGGTGGTGGCGCAGGCGATCTTGGTCATGGGCCGGAAGCTCTGCCCCGATCTTCCCCGCATCGCGCTCGCGCTGTTCGCCACCGCGGCGGTGCTGCTGATTCCGCTCGCGACGACCCAGGTTGGCGTGATCGGGGCCGGTGCCTTGTTCGGCTGGGCGTGGTATCGCGGAAAGGAAGCCGCCGCGCCGACAACCGCGCCGGCAAACGATCGCCACCTCGGAGCCGGCGCCGCCCTTGCCTCCTTCGGGCTGCTGCTCATCGCGCTGCCCGTCGCGGCGAAACTCACGGGAAACCGGGACGTCCAGATGTTCGACAGTTTCTATCGCGCAGGATCGCTGGTTTTCGGCGGCGGACACGTCGTCCTTCCGCTCCTGCGCGCGGAAGTGGTGCCTCCGGGTTGGGTCGCCGACGCGCAATTTCTCGCGGGCTACGGCATGGCACAGGCGGTGCCTGGACCGCTTTTCACCTTCGCCGGATATCTTGGAACTGTCATTCACGGCGATCCTCACGCGTGGAGTGGCGGGGTGCTTGGTCTTTTCGCGATTTTCCTGCCCGCATGGCTTCTGGTCGGCGGGGCGCTCCCGTTCTGGAATTCGCTCCGCAGCATTGCGGGAGTCCAAGCCGCCCTGCGCGGGGCCAACGCGGCGGTCGTGGGCGTGCTGCTCGCCGCATTCTACAACCCGATCTGGCGGCAAGGAATTGCGAGTGTCGGGGACTTCGCCACGGCGCTCGGGGCCTTCGCCCTTCTCCAAACCGGGCGGGTTCCGGTGTGGCTGATCGTGGTGCTGGCGGCGGTGGCCGGAATCTGGACGGTCGGACCAGGCCCCTGAGCGGCGAGCCCAGCTCTGCCCAGGAAAAATGAGGCCGAGGGGCCGATGATGCCGGGTCCACGGGTCGGAGACGCGGTGCGAGGCGCGAGGCGGCCAAATCCGTGAAAACGGGATTGATTCGTCTGCAGCCGCTGTCCACGTTCTCGCCTCCAAGTCGGACGCTTAGCTCAGTTGGTTAGAGCACGTGCTTCACACGCACGGGGTCACAGGTTCGAGTCCTGTAGCGTCCACCATTCTTCGCCCTTCGGGCTACGACCCCGCGAGCCACTGGCGTTACCTGCGGTGGATATGAGCAAGCCGATAAATTGGCGAAGAATGCC
>JAQGON010000087.1 GCA_028293565.1 Verrucomicrobiota bacterium
CGCGTCCAGGATCGCGAGACGCCCGCCGATCTTCACCCGCTGCCAGCGCCCGGGCCAGTCGACGTGCTTCAGTCCGTCGGCGATCGCCTTTTCCGTGATCCGCCAGCGGGCCGGGAGCGCGCGCGCCACCAGCGTCGCGGTCGCCGCGTTCCAACGCTGGTAATCCCCCTCGAGATTGGTGTGCGGATAGCCGTCCAGCTCAGCGCCGAATTCGGCGGCGACCGAGTCGAGCGGACTTCCCCGCTCCAGCGCGACGGCCCGGATCACTTGTTCCGCTTCCGCCGGCATCAGGCCCATCACCACGGGACGCCCCGGCTTGATGATGCCCGCCTTTTCCCGCGCGATCTGCGCGAGTTCGTCGCCGAGGTATTCGCAGTGATCCATTCCGATCGACGTAATGACACTCGCCTCGGGCGTCACGATGTTCGTCGCGTCGAGCCGTCCGCCGAGACCCGTCTCGATCACGCCGACGTCGCACCCCCGGCGAGTGAAGGCGAGCAGGGCCATTGCGGTCATGTATTCGAAAAAACTCGGGCACTCATCGGGATGCCGCGCGCCGATCTCCTCCGCCACCCGGTCGAGCTCGCGCGTCAATGCCAGGATTTCATCCTCGCGGAGAATCTGCCGGTCCACCTGCACGCGCTCGCCGAGGTTGACGAGATGCGGCGAGGTGTAGAGCCCCACCCGCCAGCCCGCCGAACGGAGAATGGCGTCGACCATGGCGGAGACGGAGCCTTTTCCGTTGGTTCCCGCCACATGGACGACCGGAATTTTCTCTTCCGGATGGCCGAGGGCGGCGGAAAAACGGCGCATCCGGTCGATGCCGAATTTCCCGGGGGCCGGCTTCAGGCCGAACAGATAATCGGTCACCGCCGCATAATCGGCCGGATCGCTGGCGGGCATCACTGGTGCGTTGCGTTCAGGCCGGCGGCGCTGCCGGGGCCGCGTTTTTTCTCCGCACAAACAGCGCGAGCAGCAGGTCGCCGATCCGGTCCCGCAGCTCCACGCGGCTCACGATCTGGTCGACCAAACCGTGCTTCAGCAGGAACTCGGAAGTCTGGAAGCCGGGCGGCAGCGTCTGCTTCGTGGTGTCCTTGATCACGCGCGGCCCGGCAAAGCCGATCAGCGCGCCCGGCTCCGCCAGGATCACGTCGCCGAGCGTTGCATAGCTGGCGGACACCCCGCCCGTCGTCGGGTGCGTCAGCACCGAAATGTACGGAATCCCCGCCGCCGCGAGCCGTCCGAGGGCCGCGCTCGTCTTCGCCATCTGCATCAGTGACAGAATTCCCTCCTGCATGCGGGCGCCCCCCGAGGTGCTGAAAATGATGCAGGGGCATTTCTCCCCGAGCGCCGCCTCGATCGCGCGGGTGATCTTCTCCCCCGCCGCCGAACCGAGCGTGCCGCCGCAAAAACGAAAATCCATCACCGCCAGCGACACCGGAATCCCATGAATCCGGCCCAGGCCGCAGATCACCGCCTCCGGCAGGCCGCTGTCCTTCTCGTATTTCTTGATCCGCGCCGGATACGGCGCGGAATCGACGAACTCGAGCGGATCGGCCGAGCGGAGCTCCGCATCCGCCTCCTTGAACGAATTCTCGTCCACCAGCCTGGCGATGCGCTCCCGCGCCCCGATCGGGAAATGATGCCCACTCTTCGGGACCACCATCTGGTTGTCCTCGATCTCGCGGGTGAAGACCGAGTCGCCCGTCACCGGGTCCTTCGTGTAGAGGCCATGCGGAATGTCCTTTTTCCTCGTGCGGCGGACGGTGTAGGTCGGTTTGTCGAAATGGGACATGGTGATTCAGCCGTGGCCGAAGGTGATGACGTCGAGCTTCAGGCAGCCCGCGCGGCGCAGGACAAACGCGCAGCTGTTAAGAGTGGAACCGGTAGTGAAAACGTCATCAACCAGGATGAGATGCTGGTCCGGAGTGAATCCGGCGTGCGGGGCGAGTGCAAAGGCATTTTTGAGGTTGGCCTGACGCATGCGGCGATCGTGGTGGGTCTGCGAGGCGGTATCGACCACCCGGCGCAGCAGCGGCTTCACCCGCGTGCCCCCGCCCGCCACGCGCGCGAGCTCGTCGGCCAGCAGGGCGCTCTGGTTATAACCGCGTTCGCGGAGTTTCCGCGGATGCAGCGGCACGGGCACCAGCGTCGCGCCCCGCGCCAGCGAAAGGACGCCGGGCGAATTCCGCAGGACCAAAGCCATGTCCGCGAGCACCTGGAAGCCGCGATGATACTTGAACTCATGCACGAGCGCGCGCGCCGGCCCCTTGACCAGCACCGCCGTGCGGCCCTCCCGATAAAAAGGAGCGAGCTGCTCGCAGTGCGGACAGCGGCGCTCGCCCGCGAGTTCGCCGTCGAAAGGATGCCCGCAGGCCGAGCAATGCGGCGGACGCACCCAGTTTATCTCCCGCACGCACCCGGCGCACAAATGCCGAAAGCCCTCGCCCTCGACCAGTCCGCGGCAGTGCACGCACACGGGTGGAAACACGACGTCCCCCAAACCGCGCGCCCACCCGGCAAGTGGGGTCATTTCGCGTAGCGGACCCTGACCAGAAACAGCCCCTGCGGCGGCGCCGTCAGGATCCGGTGCGTGCGTTCCTTCGCCTTGAGAATCTCCCGCAGCTGGGAGAGCGAGAGCTTGCCCTCGCCCACGCTGACGAGCGCTCCCACCAGGCTGCGCATCATCTTGTAGAGAAACCCGTCGGCCTCGGCGACGATGCGGATCGAGCGCCCCCGCCGCACCACCTCGAACCGGCGCAGATCCCGGATCGAATCCTCGCGCTGCGATCCGTTCAGCGCGGTGAACGATTCAAAATCGTGCCGCCCCCGCAGCAGCTCCGCCGCCGCCTTCATCGCGGCGAGATCGAGCGGACGAAACACCGTCCAGCAATAGCGGTGCTGGAACGGGTCCGCGGCGCCCAGCTGAATGCGGTATTCGTAGCGTTTTCCGGTGGCATCGAACCGCGCGTGGAAATCGGCCGGGATCGGCTGAACCGCCTTCACGGAAATTTCCGGCGGAAGTCCCATGCGGAACGCCGCCAGGAGTTTCCTGGCGCCGTGCCCCCACGCCGCGTCAAAGTGAAAGACCTGCCCCAGCGCGTGCACGCCGGCATCGGTGCGGCCGCTGCCATGAATGCGGATGGGCTGCTTGAAGATCGCCGCGAGGCAGGCCTCGATCACGTCCTGAATGGCGTCGGACTTCGCCTGGCTCTGCCAGCCCGCGAACGCCGTGCCGTCGTACGCGCAGGTGCACTTCCAGCGGCTGGGTTTGGGAACGACGGGAGTCATTCGCTCTCCATCCCGGGCGGGGGCGGCGGCAGCTGCTGATCCAGAAAATCCTGGAGGATGAGCGTGGCGGCGCGCGAATCGATCAGGCCGCTCGCCCGCACCTCGCGCCGCTTCGACTTCGGGATGGTCGACTCCGCCTCGTGGCTCGTCAGGCGTTCGTCGACGAGGTGCACCGGAAGGCGAAACGCTTCGCGCAGCCGCACCGCGAGGGCCTCCGCCTCCTTCGCCTTGGGCCCGGCCGTGTCGTCCATGTTGAGCGGATACCCCAGCACGAGATCGGTCGCGCGGCGCCGGGCAATCAATGCGGTCAGCGCCGCCCACCGTTTTTCCGGGGCGGAATCCACGATCGCAGGCAGCGGCGTCGCGACCCCGAGTTCGTCGCCGAAACTCACTCCGATGCGGCGGGTGCCGTAATCAATGCCGAGGCAGCGCATCGGGCGATTTTCGGCGACGCGGACCCGCGGGAGCAAATGGATTTGCGACCGGACGCATTTCACTTTCGTTTCGTGCCCCTGTTCCCAATGCCCGATCCTGAATATCCGCTTGAACTTTCCGCGCGCGAGGCGAGCCGGCTTGCGAGCGCCAATCCGTCGACGGTCCGCATCATCGACGTGCGGGAGCCGCATGAGGTGGAGATCTGCCGGGTGGCCGGCGCCGCGACGATTCCGATGCGGCAGATTCCCGAGGCCGTCGACTCGCTGCCGCGCGACCAGCATCTCCTCGTGCTTTGCCATCACGGCATGCGCAGCCTGCGCGTCACGGAATTTCTGCGCGCCCGCGGATTCGAGGCCGTGACCAATATTGCCGGCGGCATCGACGCGTGGTCCACCGAGGTCGACCCGACGGTCCCGCGATACTAAAGCATTTTGAATAAATCGCAGGCATGCTGAGTGTCCCTCTTCCGCGAGGAATAACCACGGGGAGGTTGGCCGCAAAAATGCGCAAGGGCTCCGCGGCTCCGACTCGAATCTCAAGTGCGCCTATAGGCGCGATGACGACTCCTTCGCAGCCTCCGAGCCCTTGCGCATTTTTGCGGCCAACCCCTCCGAACCCGAATTCCGCCGCCGGCTTCGCCGATCTGCTATTCCATCCGCAGTTCAGGATGCTCCGTCGCGTAACTGCGCGCATAAGCCGCGAACGCGCGTTTGAGGCGCATCGCCACCGACTCGTCTCCCACCCGGAAGCGGTGGTCGTCGATCGCCGACACGGGCGTCACGTCCTTCGTGGTCGAGAGAAGGAAACATTCCTCGAAATCGGGGAAATCCTCGGGTGTCACCGTCGCCTCGCGCATGGTCACTCCCGCGGCGGGGGCCACCGTGCCGATCAGCAGCTCCCGCGTGATTCCGCCCAGAATTCCCGCCGACGCCGGGGGCGTGAGGACTTCGCCGCCGCGCACAAAGGCAATATTGGAAACGGCCGCCTCGGTGACTTCGCCCCGCTGGTTCAGGATGACCACCTCATCCGCGCCGCGGGCCTTCGCTTCCCGCAGGCAGAGAATATTGTTGAGATAGTTTCCGGTCTTCCACGCGGGATTGAGGGCGTCCGCCGGGTTCCGCCGCATGGCGGTCGCGAGCGACAGCCTGAGACCTTTTTCCAGAACCGCGGGCGCGTGCGCCTTGTTGGCCTGCACGAGAATCACATAGTCGGAGCGGTCCGCCAGCGCGACATCGAGCCCGATCGCTCCGGCACCGCGCGTCACCTGCAGCCGAATATAGAGATCGTCCGCGGCCTCCGCCTGCCGGCGGAACGCCGCCACGGTTTCCGCGATCCGGCTCCGCGCCTCGTCGCGCGTCAGCGGCAGGGAAAAATGCAGCGCGGCCGCCGACTGTCCGAGCCGCCGCCAATGTTCCTCCCACGCGAAGAGCACATCATGATAGGTGCGCCAGACTTCATAGATCGCGTCGCCATAGAGGAAGCCGCGGTTGAGCGGGGCGATCGACGGCTCCCGCGCATCATGCAGCCGCCCGTTGGTGCAGGCCTGGACATAATTTTTCGCCATCGGCACAGGTTCAACGAACGCGGAGTCGCCGGACAGACAAATAAAAAAGCCCCCGCCGGCGGGCGGGGGCGAAAGATTCCAGCGCGGCCGGCTTACTTCTTGCGCGCTTTGACGAGCCCGAGCTCCTTCTTGATATTCTGCACGCTCGGCAGCGAGATGCCGGTCGCCTTCGCGATTTCCGCGCCGGTCTTGCCGGACTGCGTCAGCGATTTCACCTGCGCCTTCGTGTCGGCCGTGATGACCGCGCGCTTGCGCCGCTTTCCGCCCGCCTTCCGGCCCGCGGTCGCCGCGCCGCGGCGGCGGGTGCCGCCGGTGGACTTCACCGCCTTGATGAACTCCTGGACGCTGGTGAAGCCGTATTTGGCGGGAAGCTGGGACAGTTCCCTGGCCAGCTGCGCCGCAATCGATTTCTCGAGTTCAGCAACCTTCTCCTGGGTCGCCTTGAGTTGTTTGATTTTATCGGTAACCATAAATCCTTAGTTATAGGGAAGTTTGCCTGTAGCAAGCTGTGATATAAAAGATTATTGGCTATAAATATTCAGATAGACTCCGCCGGGTCAGCCCGCCGCCCGTTCGCGCGGAATCTCGCCGGACCGCAGCCGGCATACTGCTTGAAGACCCGGCTGAAATGGTGCCGGTTGGCAAACCCCACGGCCTCCGCGATTTGCTCGATCGACTCCTCGGAAAACGTCAGCTGCCGGCAGGCCTCGCGGATCCGCCGTTCGGCGACGAAAGCCGCCGGCGTCCGGCCGGTGCCGGCCTTGAACCACCGGATAAAGGCCTCGACGCTCAGCCCCACCTGCGCGGCCATATGCTCGTTGGTGATCTCTCCGGCCAGCGAATGCCGGATCCAGCCAAAGAGCTTCCGCAGTCGCAGCGGGACGGTTTCGAAGCCCTCGGGTCCGACGCCCGCAAACACGAGGTGCAGCAGGCCCGCGCAATAGTGCGCGGCATGATCCGCCTCGCGGCGCCCGATCATGCGATACAACTCGCGCGCCACCGTCCGGATCGCGGGGCCTGCCGGAACCTCGATCACGCCCGCCGTGGCCGTGGTCAGGGATAGATACAACGAAAAGTGCACCCAGAGATGGTCGGCCCCGGGCCGGCTCCCGCAGTCGAACGCCACGCCGTCCGGCACCAGCACGACGCGGCCCGGGTCGAGCAGGTGGCGCCGGCCCTGCGACACGATCCAGGCGCCCGGCGTCTGGTCGTGGTAGAGGCGCCAGAAGGGACTCCGCACGCCGCGGTAATTCCAGCCCGGGCCCAGCCGGAGGACCCCGCATTCGTGAATCTGGAAGCTGTCGCCGGCCTCCCCCGCGCGCGGCCTCAGCCCGTGCGGCGTGAACGGATCATGCCAAAGGCGCTCGTCAATTTTAGGCACAAATAATCCGGTTGCAGACATTGCGGGCTGGCAAGCCCAAATGGTATAATGGGCGCCATGAGTTCCTCCGTCGCCGAAGCCCCGGTCAGCGCCGCCTCCCGCCGTCTGCAGATCACGCCGGAATCGAAGCAGAAGCCGCTGATCGTCGACCTGCTGAACGACTGGCAGTATCTCGAGAAGGCGACCCACCGGCTGATCTGCGCCTGGGGCCGCGAGGTCGCGCCGTGGTTCGACAAGAGCGCCATCCACCGCCACGTCTGGGACCAGGCGGAATGCGTCCGCCGGCTCCGCGAGCGCGTGGCCCAATTTCCGGGCGGCAAGCCGGATGCTCCCGTCTCGGGCCGGCTGGAAAAACTGGCCAACACCGTCCTGCTCGCGCCGACCTTCCAGGACGGCCTCGACGGCATCTATGAGATTCTGCTGAAGGCCCTGCTGACCGCGTACGGCGAGTATTCGAGCCATGCGCACCCGGTGCACGATGCGCCCACGGTCGCGCTCCTGCACGAGATCAACCAGATCAAGAGCCAGGAATTCCTGTGGTACCGCGATTTCCGCCGCCGTTTTCCGCACGCCGGCCACGCGGGCTATCGCGCGACGGTGGAGCGCGCGATCGCCGACTGCGGCGGTTTTCATGCCGCGCTGCCGCTCGCCCCGGGAGAACCCGGCGCGCGGCCGGCCGGCGCCGGCACCGATTTCAAGCTCGCGAGATTCAGCGCGCGCAACGTCCCGATCCGGCCGAGGCACGAGTACATGGATTATGTGCGCGTCGATTTCCCGACGAGCATCGAGGCCCGCCGCCTTTTCTGGGGCGTCGGCTACATGATGGAGAAAAACCTGCCGGACGACCAGCTGTGCTGGATCTACGACGGCCATTATCTCCCTTGGGAATGGCACCACGACATCTCGCGGCACCTGTGGGACGAATCCCGTCACGGGGACTCGGGCTACTCGCGCCTCCGCGATTTCGGGATCGATTTCGACGACGTCGGTTTCCCGGGATACGACCAGGCCGAACGCATCAAGGTGCTCGAGGCCGCCGCGAAACAGGAGGGCATCACGCTCGACGAGGCATTCCGGAATTATCCGAAATACCTCGATCCGCTGCGCGCGGAGCACATCACGCGCGCCCAGATGTACGAGCACGTCTTCATGATCGGGATGGTCGCGGAGACCGGCCATTTCATCGTCAAGCAGGAAGCCTATGGCGATTTCAAGGAAGGCCAGGACCTGGAGTCGGCCGAAATGATGCTCTTCGACATCATCGACGAAACCGCGCACGTCCAGTACGCGCACAAATGGCTGCCCCTGCTGGGCGAAGTCTGCGGAGTCGACAACAGCACCTACCGCGAGCGCGGCGCGACCATCCGCGCCGAGTACCAGAAGAAAAACGACGACCTTTCGGCCGAGCTGGCGAAAAAACTGCCGCGGATCCCGGGCAATCCCCAATTCGATTTCTATCAGGATCTCCTCGCGCGGATCCGGCGCGTGAAGCCGCTTGCGAACGCCGTGACCTGCGGCCCGCGGTCGCCGAAGCCGATGTGACGCGGGCGGCGCAGACCGAAATCGCAGTTCGGAGATCGCAGTTCGCAGATCGGTCGGGAATTCCGGCAGTGGTGCAGTTTTCTCGCGGGCGGAGCGCATTCCCGTAGCAGCCGACGTCAGGCGGCTGGACTTATTCCGCCTATTCGCTCGAACGCAGGCCACAGCCGCCTGACGTCGGCTGCTACGGGATGAAACGCGCCCGTCTCCGAACCGAACTGCGAGCTGCGATCTCCGAACTGCGATCTCCGATCCCGCCGCCCGATTTTTCATTTCGTTCCAGCTTGCGCGGCGGGCGCGCGCGGAGCTTTACTGGCCGGCCATGGCCCGAATCCCGCTCGAGGACAATTTCAACGACGTCATCAACAAGACCCAGCGCGGGCTGAAGATCTCCGACGAGGATCTGGCCAAGCGGTCGGAAGTCAGCGTCGAAGACCTCGCGGCCGTCAAGGGCGGCAAGCCCATCATCGCCGTCATCCGCCGCATCGCCCGCCACCTCCATCTCGGGCCGACCGCCCTCGAGGACCTGGCGAACAAGGCCTGGTATCCGGAACAGCCGAATTTTCCGACAGGGTTCGCGGCCTTCAACACGCCGTACGAGGACCTGACGGTGAACAGCTACCTCGTGTGGGACTCGCGGTCCAAGTTCGCCGCCGCCTTCGACACCGGCGCCAGCTGTCAGGCGATGGTCGATACGATTCACGCCGAGAAACTAAAGCTGGAGTATATTTTCCTGACGCACACCCATGAGGACCACATCGCCGACCTGAAGACGCTCGCCGCGTCCGCGAAGGCCGACGTGTGGGCGAGCGAGAAGGAGCCGGTCGATTTCCCCGGCGCCAGGACCTTCAAGGAAAACGCGCACTTCCACGTGGGCTCGCTCGCGATCAAGACGCTGTTCACCTGGGGCCACTCGCCCGGCATGACCACCTTCTACATCACCGGCCTCAGCTGGCCGCTCGCGGTCGTCGGCGATTCCATTTTCGCGAGCTCGATGGGCGGAAGCCCCACGAACTACGCGGACCAGCTGCGCAACAACCGGGAGAAGATTCTCACGCTGCCGAACGACACCGTGCTCGCCTGCGGACACGGTCCGCTGACCACGCTGGGCCAGGAGAAGCGCCACAATCCGTTTTTCACCTCCCGCTAATCTTCAACCCACCCTCACACATGTCCGAAAAAATCGCGTTTGTCGGAGTCGGGCGCATGGGCGCCAACATGGCCCGCCGGCTCAAGGATACTGGTTACAACGTCACCGCCGTCTACGACGTGCACGCGCCCTCCGCCGCGGAACTCGCCCAGGAGATCGGCGCGAAGCAGGCGACGAAGCTCGCCGACGTCACCGCCGCCGCCGACGTGATCTTCACCGTCGTGACCGATGACGCCGCCCAGCTCGGCGTGTTTTCCGAGAGCGGCGATTCGCTGCTCACGAACGCCAAGGGCCGGATCTTCGTCAACTGCGCCACGATCACGCCGAAGACCCATGTCGAAGTCGAGCGCCGCGCCAGGAAAGCCGGCGCCACCTCGCTCGAGGGCTGCATGGCCTCCTCGATCCCGCAGGCGCGCAACGGCACGCTCTATCTCATGTGCGGCGGCGACAAGGCGAC
Source organism: Verrucomicrobiota bacterium (assembly GCA_028293565.1). GTDB lineage: Bacteria > Verrucomicrobiota > Verrucomicrobiia > Opitutales > Opitutaceae > Opi-474. The sequence continues at coordinate 9,818 of JAQGON010000087.1, forward strand.
CTTCGACAAGATCAAGCCGATCCTCGAGAAGCTCAGCACCGCGCTCCGCTACATCGGCCCCACCGGCCAGGCCGCGCAGGTCAAGGCGCTCGTCAACATGGTCATGAACATCAACACCGCCGGCCTCGCCGAGGGGCTCGGCCTCGGCGCCGCGCTCGGGCTCGACCTCAACATGCTGCGCGAGGTGTTCCTCCAGACGGGCGCCAATTCGCAGGTGCTGAAGACCGACGGCGAGGACATGCAGAACCGCGACCACTCGTGCTTCTTCTCCGGCGCGCACGCCGCGAAGGACAGCGGCATCGCCGCGCAGCTCGGCGCCGACGTCGGCTTGAATCTCCCGCTCGCCAACGCGACCAAGGCCCAGTTCGACAAACTGGTGAAGCTCGGCCTCGGCGGCCTGGACAAATCCGGCGTCGCCGAGCTGACCTTCAAGGGCCGTCACGGGTGATCCGCCGTGACAAGGGATGAGTGACAAGTGGCGACCCAAAGTCATCCGAA